>JAKBRL010000040.1 GCA_021845465.1 Microcaldota archaeon | reverse complement strand
TTCATAAAGCAATATTCGGAAGTCTTGAACGTTTTATAGCAATACTTACTGAACATTATCAGGGAAGATTTCCTACATGGATGGCCCCAACCCAAGTAATGATAATTCCGATTTCAGAGCATACCAATCATTATGCGGAGAAGGCATATTCAAAATTAAAGTCGGCAAAGATAAGGGTTGCTATAGATTCAAGCGACAAGACAATGGAGAACAAGCTCCGTGAGGCAATCATGCAAAAAATTCCATATATGGTTATACTTGGGAAGAAAGAAGAAGAAGCAGATACTATAACCGTAAGGTGCAGGGGAGACGGAAAGAGCCAGAAGCCCAACCAAAAGTTTGGTGTAATTCTGGAAGAATTCATTAAAAAGCTTGAAGAAGAGATAAGGAAAAAAGAACTGAAACTGATGTATTGATATCCGGCGTAGCACAATGCAACAAACAAGAATAATAGTAGACAACAGGGAGAGAAATCCTGAACTACTGGGGTTTTTGAACAGGAACGGAGTAGATTTAACCTTCGCCCAACTTCCTGTCGGCGATTACATACTTTCCGATAGGATGTGCGCTGAGAGAAAAACAGAAAAGGATTTTGAAAATTCAATAATTGACGCAAGACTTTTTGAGCAGGCCCAACGCTTAAGCAATAGCTTTGAAAAGGCAGTAATGATAATAGAAAACGACGGCAGCGAGAGAGTTATGGGCAGGAACATAATTCTAGGCGCAATATTAAAGCTGCATTCAGAATTCGGCATACAGGTTCTATTTTCATCCTCAGGCGAGGAGACTGCCTATATACTAAACAAGCTGGCTGACAGGGAGCAGATAAAAGAAGGCAGGGAGCCGAGGCTGACAGGGCAGAAAAAAGCAACAAGCACATACCAATGGCAGCTTCTCATTCTCGGCTCAATCCCTGGGATCGGACCAACCTTGGCAAAAAGCCTGATAAAACATTTCAAGACATTGAAAAATGTAGCATTGGCAAGCCCTGAAGAACTTATGGAAGTTGAAAAGATAGGAAAGAAAAAAGCAGATAAAATCTTTGAGATCCTAAACTCCGAACTTATTCATGGCGAGTCTATGCCCTAGCCTATTCGCCATCAAGAAATCCAACTGAAGCTATAACTTCCGCAATGCTCTCTGAGAAATCAAGCCTGTACTCTTTTATTATATTAATGCTTTTTTCAGAAACCAGCTTTTCAAAGCCCTTTCTGTTATCTGTAAACACTATAAACCTTTCATTGTCGTAAGCTCCACATTCCTTTATTGCCTTATCTGCCCTCATAGTACCTGCAACAAAGAGAAGCATCTCCATGGGGAGGGATCTAGCCCGCAATTCTCCTTCTGCCTCTCTTACTTTTGCATTTATATACGAAGGAATCAGCCTTTTAACCACTCCGTCATCATATTTAAGAAGAAGTACAAATCCCTCATTCCCAAAATTCCTGGTTTCCTCAACTATGGAATTTATCTTTTTATCTGAAGTGCATAGGAATCCGCAGGGCTCTCTCCACTCAATTTTATGCAGAATTACACCTGATTGTAATTATCCTACTGCAAATTTATTTCTTTACCTTAAGTCTGAATGCTCTTCTCTCACTGTTGCTCCTTATAGTAAATAATTCAGGGGGAACTTCATCAAGTCCTATTTCCTTAAAACCCATCTCCAATAAAAGCTTATTTCCTCTCTCAGTCCTATTCTTTATTGCTACAAATATGGCTTCATGATTCTTAGATAAAAAATCATCCAATAATCTCCTGGTCATTTTATAAGCTATTCCCTGACCCCTAAAATCTTCAAGAACTACTGCAGAACGCAGTTCAGCCCATCCTGACTCTGGCCAGACATCAAGTGCTTCATGCCCTACTATCTTCCCATCATATACAGCGACAACAGATCTCTTCAATTTTATCCATTTTCTTACTATATCCGAGCTGACTTTCATAACTGCTCCAGATAACTCATGTTCTCTATCTATCAATCTTACTATCTCCCCAATCTCGCTATTTCTGCCTAACCTTATCTTTATTTCCATATTATTCTACCGGAATATAAAAAACTGAGAATCAATGACTTCCATTTTTCTTCATCAGTTCAACTAAAAGCCTAGATACTGCCTCCATATCTTCTATTTTTATGTATTCGTCTTTAGAATGCGGAAATCCTCCTCCTCTAGATATTCCCAAGATAGGATATCCTTTATCCACAAGAACATTTGCTTCTGTAGTACCTTTAATTGCAGAAACTGAGAATTTCACTCCGGCTCTTCCTGCCGCTTTCTTTGCATAATTCAATATCTTCATGTTTCCGGAAGAGAAAGGTTTCATCAATTCTCCTTTATCTAAGGTAAGCTTGTATTTTGCACCGTATCTTTCACATGCCTTCGCTACTATCTTTTCCATGCCTTCGAATCTTCTATCCATGAGGCCTTTCTCATATCCTCTAATTTCTCCCTCCATAAATACATAATCAGGCACCACGTTGGCTTGCCTGCCTCCGGATAGTTTTCCTATATTCATAGTTATTCCTGATTTGTCGGATCCCAGCTTCAGCAGCGATAATATGATTCCTGCTATCTTTATCGCATTTACTCCCTTTTCCGGATCATTTGCAGCGTGAGCTTCCTTTCCATAAATTTCAAGTCTGAAAAGCAGATATCCTCTGGTCCTATCAACAAATCCTCCGGCAGTCTCCGAACCGTCAATCACAAAGCCAAAATCTATATTATCTTTTAAATTCAGAAATTCAACTCCCATCCTCCCTTTTTCTTCCCTAGTCGAAAAGACTGCTATTATATTATTTCTCTCCTTTTCCTTCGAGATTTTACCTAATGCATCAAGCAGAGGTGCAACACCTGCTTTATTATCTGCTCCTAAAATTGTTTTTCCGTCGCTCTTTATGATTCCTTTCTTTGTCACTGCTTTTATCTTTCTGTCGCCTATCTCTACAGTATCCATATGTGCTACAAAGAGAATAGTCTTTCCACTTCCTTTCAACTTAACAATCAAATTTCCAGAATTACTACGATTAAGTCTTCCAGCCTTATCAAAATAAGAATTAATTCCGATCTCTTCCAGGTATTTTCTTATATACTCTGCAACTGCAAGTTCTGAGCCACTCGGAGAAGGTATCGAAATAAGTTCATAAAATGTTTCTGCAATATCTTTCAAAATATAACCTATCTTCTGCATTCTTTAATTAATTTATATGCTTTCCACTCCTGTTCTCCTCCTATACTAAGCATCTCTTTAGGTATTTCATGCTCTTGAATGACTTTAAAACCCAATGCCCTTAATGTACCACTCCCTCCAGACTTTCCATTCTTCAGGGAGATTATCTGAATAATACTATCTTCACTTCTGTGAACTAATTCTTCTATTATCAATCTTTTCATCCAGTAATTAATACCTTGTCTCCTACTTTCAGGAGCTACTACTGCCGATCTAAATTCAAACACTCCCGATATTGGCCATAATGAAACTGCCTGATGTGCCTTTACAACTCCATCTCCATTTACGGCAATTATTGAATTGCCACTGTTTACCCAGCCAGCCACATCGTCTCTTGAAACAGGCAAAACGGCTCCGCTTCTTTCATATTCCTTGTTTATAAATTTCATTATCCCGTTTATATCCATCTGGCCAGAAATCTTAAAACGCAACGCACTCTCCGGATGTTTTAATTTTACCCCTATGTCCATGTTATTTATTCTGTTTAATCTATATATAAACTTTAAGTCAGATACGATACAAAATTGCTCTAAAATGTATCAAATGATACAAATATAAAAGTTGTCTTTCAATATCAATACATGTCAACAGCCAACATGGTAAGATTATATCTGAAAAATAGGCCATATATGCAGGAAGCCTTGGAAAACGGCATAGTAAACATGAGTGCATTGGCAAGGCGCATACAGAAAGAGCTGAAGATATCTGACTATTCAGCGGTAAAAGCGGCAGTCAGAAGGTATTATCAGCAGCTTGAGAAGACAAAATCAACCATAGAGCAGAGAGCGCTCTCCGTTCTTAAGGGGAATAGGATTACCATAATAGATGGAATATCGGTTCTTGTACTTGATAAAGATGTTGAGATACAAAACAGCGCAAAGGTAAAGGTGAATGATTACTTCATATATTTATGCGAGAACAGGGATCTAAAGAAAGCAAAAATAAAAGGAGGCATAATACGGAGATATGAAAACTGCGCTGCACTAAACATAGAATCCGAAGAGAATATAGAGAATGTTTCAGGAGTTATGGCATACGTAACTTCATTGTTTGCCGAATACAATATAAATATAATAGAACTTATCTCATGTTATACGCAGAACCTCTTCGTAATACGCAAAGAAGATACTCTAAGGGCATATGAACTGATCTCCGAGATAGTGAAATGAAATAATCTTTCAATTTGAATTGTATAAATTCTTTTCCTGCCAAATCAATACTGACAAAAATGCAAAAGTTCTCCGTAAGAAAGGATTTCTCAGTATACGAAAATATGAGAGACCCCTACTTTCTAAAAAAATTCTACAAATTCAAGACCATAGACCTCATAAAAAGCAATGAGATATATGGTTCTTCCCCTCCTGATCTCTTCATAGGAAGAATAGGGTATCCTGATGTATTCATAGGGCCTATGGTACCTCCTACTCTTGGAGACACAGAGGTAATGGGCACTCCAGAACTCTGGGTAGGCAAAACCATCCCTGAAATAGTGGAATTGAGATCTTCGCTTGTAAGAGGCATGTATCGCACTAAAGTAACAAACGCGGACAAAGGAAGAGTGGAAGAAGCAGTCAAGGAAATAGCTCTGGCAGAGAAATTTACAAATATAGAGCTAATGCTGAAGCATACCCCTTCCTTTAAAATGAGCTTTAGCGAAAACAGCCAGCCTTTCGGGCCCAGCGCACCACTCACAAAGATAAGCATGGGTAATATAAAAGCTGAGCAGCACGTGGAAGCAGCATACCTTGATACTGCAATGACAGCTTCAAATGCAATAATAGAACTCTATGATAAAGGCATACCTGTATCAAAGATACAGAAGGCGCTTGCAGCCGGCCTACTAGGCAGAGGAAGATCAAGGCGCTTTGTTCCTACGAGATGGAGCATAACCGCAACGGATGACACACTATCCAAACATAAGCTATCAAGCATAAAGGAGATGGAAACAATAGATTCCTACAAGATATATGAAAAGACAGCACTTGACAACAGATGGATAATAATCTTCTCTCCTGGCCGATGGGAATACGAATCTATGGAGGCATGGTATCCTAATACTACCTGGAATACCAATTCCTCACAGATAGACATAGGTGCATCTTACGAATCTTTTGAAGGAAGAAAGACATATGCGGAAATAGGCGGCTGCTACTATGCGGCAAGGCTCGCGGTAAGTGAATTACTGGAAAAAATCCAGGCCCAGGCAAAAGTATTGATACTGCGCGAAGTTCATTCTGGCTACATAATGCCTGTAGGTGTATGGAATGTGAGGGAGCACGTCCGTGACGCTTTAAAAGGAACCCCTGCCGAATTTTCCAGTTTTTCGGAAGCATTGTCATATGCCTCTAAAAAACTAGAAATTCCTATAAAAACATGGTCCCAGTACAGCGTAATGCTAAAGAAAATGCTCTACCAGAAATACCTCGCCTAAGCCAAATGTACATGGGCATTTCTGGTAGTTTTTAGGCATCAACTATAGTTATACGAAAAAACAACATTGACACTTCCAGTAACTGACTCGGTTCCTGTAAAGTAGCCAGGATTCGGGCTAGG
>JAKBRL010000039.1 GCA_021845465.1 Microcaldota archaeon | reverse complement strand
CCTCCGACAAAGACGAACAATTGGATAAGCGCTATGAAAACCTCCCCAAGGAATGCAAAGACAATAGCGCTTCCTATAAATACAAAAGTCAGGGCCAGGACAGCATGAAGAAGCCTTCTGGAAAGGAAGACGGATAAACCTCCGGTTAAGGCCAATGCCGCTACTATTAGCATATAAGCTTCTGATACCATCACACTAACTCCTCCGGCCTTTTTATAAGGCTCCTCTTGTCGTAAGTCTCATAAACATCCGTATTCTTTCCGAGAGTAAGACATTTGGGAGGACATACCTCCTCGCAGAGAGCGCAGAAAAGGCATCTCTCTATTCCTATCTGAGGCATTTTCTTAAGCCCCCTGTCTGTCATTATCTCGACCATAGTTATTGTCTTGTTAGGGCAGATAATTGCACACGCAGAGCAGCTTATGCATGTCTCAATGTCAAGTTTCAGCATGCCTCTGTAATCGTCAGGAAGGGACTCCCTCTCTTCCGGATATTCTACTGTGAATCTCTTCTTTCCAAGTGCTTTTACTGTCTCAATAAGCGGCTCTATCATTTAGTGACACCTTCCATCTGAAACTGTGTGGTTTTCATATATGCCTGCAGAACATTCTCTCATTTCTACGGTATGGCTTTCCGATGCCTGCTGCACCGCAGAGGCTATACCTCCAGAAAAAACATCATTCATATCTCTTGAATTGAATGTCAAGCTTATATACCTAACGTGCATTCCACTCACATTTCCTATCCGATCCGAGTCTATATTCATAAGAACAAAAAGAATGTTATCACCAGATTCAGAAGCGCAAGAGGCATCAGCCATATCCATCCGAATTTAAGGATCTTGTCTACTCTCATTCTCATTGTGGTTATGCGTATTATTGTTATGAATACAGCAACTAAGAATGCCTTGATTAACAGCCAAAGCGGAGCAGGAAGAAACGGGCCATCCCATCCTCCCAAGAAGAGTATGGCTATCAGGAGTCCTCCCAGAAGCATCCTCGTATAATCCAAGAGAAGGGCAAGCGCGTAATAAGGAGCGCTCAGATCGGTAAGCCAACCCGCTATCAATTCGGAATCAGCCTCTCTTGTATCGAACGGAGGCCTTTCCAGCTCAGCAAGCATTGCTACAAAAAAGACGAAAAACCCTATCGGCATTAAAATAGCAAAAGGAAGCCTTGCCTGGGCTGCAATGATGCCGTTTATGCTGTAGCTTCCGGTAAAAAGGGCCAGTGTCGCAACCACTATTATCATGGGCAGTTCATAGCTTATCAGCATAAGCACAGACCTCTGTGCGCTTATGTCCGAAAATTTGTTTCCGCTTGAAAATCCTATTATAAAGAGTATTATCGGGGTAAAACCGAGTATTACGAATATGAGAAGGAGGCCGAGGCCGAGATTGCTCGCCTGGAGTGTAGGTGAGAAAGGTATCAGAAATATTATGAAGACATTCAATGCAACAAGGACGACAGGCGCCAGGGATATGAGGACTTTGTTAGCATTCTCCGGTATTATTATCTCTTTTGCCAGGAGCTTCACAAGATCCGCAAAATTCTGGAGTATGCCATACTTGCCTACATATGTAGGGCCATGCCTGTATTGTGATTTGGCTATGAGTTTTCTCTCAAACCATCCGAAAAAATAAGAGAAGGCAAATATGAGTATCGCTATCACTATGCCGTATGCTATCAGCCCTGCAAGGCTAACAACGAGGCTATGTGAATTTATTGCACCTTCTATTATACTATCTATCGACATCTGCCATTACCAAATCCAAGGTCCCCATTATGGAGAACAGGTCAGCAAACCTGTTTCCTCTTGCCATGTAATCAAGCGCGAAGAGATTTATGAATGTAGGCGCCCTTATGGAGAGCCTGTAAGGCCTCTGCGGATCACCAACCATATACATCATCTCCTCTCCTCTGGGATTTTCCCTGCTGACTGTGACTATTCTGTTCTTCAAAGCCGGGGAGACAAGCTTAACAGGCAGTCCAACCGCATTCCCTTCGGGCATATTCCCAAGCGCATTTCTTATCAGCCTCATGCTTTCCTTAATCTCAAGCACACGCGCCTTATATCTAGCAAGGTTGTCTCCTCCAGTAAGCACTACCGGACTGAAGTTAAGTTTTTCATATACATAATAAGGATTGTTCTTTCTCACATCATAAGAGACTCCTGATGCTCTAAGCACCTGCCCTGTAACTCCAAGGTCAAGCGCCTCGCTCCTGCTAAGCCTTCCTATATTTTTCATCCTCTGTATAAAAATAGGATTCTTTTCTATGAATTTTTCATAATCCTTAAGCCTCTTCTCTAGGTAATCAAGGAATTCAAGAACCTCTCCAGCGAATCCTTCCGGTATATCCCTGGCAAGTCCTCCAAGCCTCATGTTGACATAAAACATCCTCTGCCCTGTAGCAACTTCAAGAAGCCTTAATACCATGTCCCTGTCCCTGAATCCCCACATAAATGTTGTAAAGAGCTGGCCAAGGTCATTGCATATGCTGCCTACCCAGAAGAGATGGCTCGCAATCCTCTGCAGCTCAAGCAAGACTACCCTTACATACTCGGCGCGTTCGCTTACCTCAATTCCCATGGCCTTCTCGACAGTGGCAACATAAAGCTCGTCAACGCTCATCGGTGCAATATAATCTATCTTTTCCATGTAAGGATGGCTCTGCATATACATTCTAGTCTCTACAAGTTTTTCAACTCCCCTATGCAGAAATCCTATATGGGGCTCAACCTTCACTATCGTATCCCCATCAAGGTGGACAACAAGCCTGAGCACTCCGTGGGTGCTCGGATGTATCGGACCTACATTGATTTTTGTTATTGCCATTCTATCTACTCTTCAGGATAACAGGATCTCTTCACGTTAACCCTGCCTGTGTGCAGTTTCTCTTCCTGATACCTGCTCTTCACATATCTATGACTCATAAGGCTGACCCCAGACAAAATTCTTCCTGAGAGGACTGGGCCTGCCATCCCATTTTTCAAGCAGGAGCCTCTTGGCCTTTCTGCCTTTTATCTCTATTCCAAACATCTCGCTCATCTCCCTCTCATACCAGTCTGCTGATTTATGTATCTTTATTATTGTAGGCACCCAGAGATCTGAAGGATCAAGATCCACCTCCAATGTAAAATCCTCATTTCTATCGATATTTCTAAGGAAATAAATTACCTCCATATTCTTTACATAATCAACTGCTGTTATCTTCACAAGATATACGAAGCCCTCCTTCTTCATGGTCTCCACAGTCTCTTCAATCGCTTTTCTATCAATCTTCAATCAATCCACCTAACTTTTTCTGAAGTTTCATTACTGCTCCAAAAAGATTCTCCGGCCTAGGAGGGCATCCTGCAACATAAACATCAACAGGAAGAACCTGGTCTATACCCTTTACTATATTGTAACTCTCCCACCACGGCCCTCCACATGTGGCACATTCCCCGAAAGCTATTACATATCTGGGTCTTGCCATCTGCTCGTACATTCTCTTAAGTTCTGGTATTATCGATTTTGTTACCCATCCAGCTACAAGCATGACATCGCACTGCCTTGGGGTAGCTCGAAAGAGGAGATAACCCTTCCTCTCAGCATCAACTCTCGATGAACCGAAATCCATTAACTCTATGGAACAGCATGCAAGCCCGAACTGGAGCGGCCATACTGAATTATTTCTCGACCATTTTACAACTCCGCCAGAGGCTATCTTAGTGAGATCGGAAAGCTTTGAAAATAGGACATTGGGCTTTGTCTCCCTATTTTTGAGGGAGTCAGCAACAAGTTTGTCCATCTCCATCTTGGCATTCATAAATTCCTCGCTTTCGTGATCTATCTCGTCATCCATCTATACCTGCCTCTTTGTTGCCAAAGCTATTGAAAAGATTTCCAATACTGTTCCTGAAACAGCGAAGGCTATAACTGCCATGTCTGTTCCTGAAGTAAGCTCCCTCGCGACTACTGCCCAAGTAAGAATTACTGCAGCTACCACCTCAAACGCAAGGAAAGCTGAAAAATAATGGAAATACTCCTTCATGATAGTAAGCCTGTTCCCTCTGCTCTCTTCAGCGCTCTCAAAGTTCAAGGTGGCTATCCTGTTCTGTGGCTTTCTTACCCTCACCAGCTTTGAAAAGAGGATAAGAGAAACTGGAAATAAGAACGAGAACACCGCAAATACTAACAATGCGAGATAATTCGAAGCCATAAATAACATAGAATAAATAGTTTAATAATATTTTGTCCCGAATAAATAACAACTGTAAAATTTTTATCGGTATTGGTTATGGCATACACGCTTACAGAAAAGGCAAAGGAGATAGTACGGATAGGCAACATAAAGATGAGAGTCATGCGCAGCGGGATGTTCCAACAGATGACCTTCAATACCCGAAAGGTAAAATCGGGGAATATTGAATACACTGAACTATTTATAGACCGTATAATGGATACCTCTGAGCTTCTCCGCTTAGCAAAAGAGACAGGTCTTCCTGTCGAATCCCAAAACGGAAGAGCCTTTCCTGAAGGATCATCCGCATCAGACTTTCAGGGATTATAGCCCTGCGATGCAAAACATTCCTCAAACTAAGCCTCTTTTAATCTGGAGTATGCAGAAGATATCCTGTTTTTTTCCCTGATTTTTCCAAAATACCCGCATATCTTCTCCGATATCTCCTCCGCATCAAAGTTCTTGGAGCATACCAGTATAAGATTTCCCCTTGCTCCAGGATAACTTATCTGGTAAACCTTGAAAAATTTCTTTAATCTTCTAACCAATCCGGATTTTCTTGAAAGCGAATCAGCAGTCAGGGCATAATTTATAACAAGAACTCCGTTACTCTTCAGCGCCCTGTTAAAATACTCAGCATTCTTGCTCATAAAAAGCTCTTCAGGGATCTTTCCCCCTACATATATATCTGATATTATTATGTCATAGGCGGACTTCACCCCTTTTATGTACCTTACCGCTTCCTCATTAATCACATTCATATCAAGCTTTTCAGGAAGAAAAACCTTTGAAAGCTCTATCATCTTGGAGCTTTTTTCAACCACATCCAACCCGATCCTTCCTCCAAAAATTTTTTTCATCTGGTATGGGACCGTCCCTCCTCCCAGACCCATAACCAAAACTCTCGATTTTTTAAAGAGAGCCGGAGGCGCCATCATATAATCCCAGTACTGCCCCGTAAATATCTTCCCATCGAAGATCTGCGAATGTATGATGTGATCGTAAACGATCTCAACCCTCTCGCCTTTCCTTACAACTATAACATCCTTTCCTTCTATCTTTTCTCTTCCAAGTATCTTCCAGCCAAGTATCCTGTATACTGCATTTTCAATATTCATTTTTTCACGTGTTCTATTCTTCTGCCTTTCTTATGTATTCTACACATCCCAGACTCCTTGTCATAATCGTCATCGCACACCATCCTTCCGCACATCGAGCAGACATTATTCGCAATCCTTCCGCATATGTAGCATAGTCCTGCCATGATATCAACTTTTAGAGAGCTCATCGAGATCTATAACTCCGCCGAACAGATCCCTGGCATTTTCCAAAGACATGGGTTTCATTCCCTTACTCTTTGCATATCTGCATTGATATCTTATATAGCTTTCATTGACATTTGTATTCGGTTCAATCTCCTTGCATCTGTTTATATATCCTATTATAACTCTAGCAGCATCAGCCTCATCCATCTTTCTGACATTTGTAAGATACGGGGCAAGTATCAGATTAACTGTCCTATGCCTGACGTCAGGTATCGGAGTTGCAAGCAGTTTCTCTATCCATATATACTTTCTAGGGGAGTCCGCCGCTCCTTTCAACTTTACCTCAGGAAGCTTTATCTCGAAGGCAGCCGTTATTACCTCTCTCGGAAGCACCTTCCTGGGTATGGGCAGATTCTTCAGGATCTCCTTTCTTATAGCCCGCCTGAG
>JAKBRL010000038.1 GCA_021845465.1 Microcaldota archaeon | reverse complement strand
TGCATTAAGTACTGCAGCTCAATTTTCAGTTAAAAAAGTGACCGATAGATTGCTTGATGTATACGATTTAGTCCTTACAAACTACAACGGTGTATATACTGACAGATAATGAAATAAAGACAGAAGAAAAAAGCCCTAAGAGCGAAGGCTCATCCTCAGAGGTTAAGAAGGCGGCTCCTACGCAGAATGAGGAGCTTATGAAAGCCATAGAGGAAGAGCGCAAGAAGAAGAGCGCGCTAATCGATGAGCTTAGAAGGTATAAGCGCAGGCTTGCATACAAGCTAGCAGAGAAAGAAGCACTTGTAAAGCTCAACGCGGAAAACTCCGCAAATAGAAAAGGCACAAAGAACATAGGCTATCTGAGAAGGAAGAAGGAATCGCTTGAATTCAGGATATCAACAGAGGCATTCACCCTTAGCGCAGAGAAAGACCTCATAAGAAAGAAGCAGGAGGTAGAAGCCGAGTTAAACGAGGCCATTAACAACTACAGAATGAAGCGCAAGGCAGAATTCGTAGATGGAGACATAGAAGAGCTCACTAAAAAATCCGAAGAGACATACGCAAAGCTGCAGGAGCTGGAGAAAAGGCTTGATGTATTATACGGCAACCTGAGAAAACAGCGAGGCCAGCACAGAGAGAAGAAGCACGAATTCCACCAGGCACCTGTGCAGGAGGTAAGCTTTGCTGATATAGCAATCATAAAAGACAAGAAGGAAGACAAGAAGAACGGCGAATGAATGCAGGTCACTTTCTTTGGTGCAGCTTCCGAGATAGGAAGAAGCTGCATAATGCTAGAATCAAACAAGACAAGGATACTTCTCGACTCAGGAGTCAAAATGGGAAGCACTGAAGAATACCCCGCGATTCCTGAAAGCGATTTAAGAAGCATAGATGCCATACTCATATCACATGCTCATCTTGACCATTCTGCATACCTTCCGCATATATTCTCAAAAGGATTCAAGGGCAGCGTCTATGCCACAAAGCCTACCCTGGAACTTATGAACATACTGATAGGCGATTACCTAAAAATATCAGAACCATCCGAGGTAGATCCCGATGCCTTCTCAAAGATGCAGAAAAGCTACAAAATAACAGAATACAACAAACCAATCTCGATAAAAGACATGGAGATAAGCATGCTGCCTGCAGGCCATATTCTTGGAAGCTCAATGATAACCGTAAAGGCAGAAAGGAAGAAGCTTTTCTATACGGGAGATGTGAACTGCAGAAACACAAAGCTCCTAAATAAAGCAGAGAACCAAAGTCTCGAATCGGAAATAATGATAACAGAAAGCACCTATGGCGGTTCAAAAGACACTTTTCCACCTGAAAAATCAGTACTTGCGAAAATGACCTCAAGCATAAAGGAGACTATCTCAAAAGGCGGCAAGATAATAATACCAAGCTTCGGAGTAGGCAGGGCCCAGGAGGTAATGCTCTTGCTTGATGACTACATGAAATCAGGTGTAATTCCATCAGTGCCTATATATACTGACGGCATGGTAAATAAGGCACTGAGAATACATAGGCATAATGTGATATACTGCAGAGATGAGCTCCAGAAACGCATACTTATGAATGATGACGATCCATTCAAGAGCAAAAATTTCATAGAAGTAGGCGGAGCATCAGGAAGAAAGAGGATACTCTCACAAGGCAATCCTGCAATAATAGTAACAACAAGCGGCATGCTTACTGGCGGTCCTGTAATAGAATATCTGGAAAGGCTAGGAGGCGACAGCCTTAACAAGCTGATACTGGTAGGTTACCAGGCCGAGGGAACAAGGGGAAGAGCTCTTGCAGAAGGATCCTCCGAAATAGAGTACAAAGGCAGAAGAACAAGGATATCAATGGATATCGAACAATACAGGCTCTCTGCGCATGCCGACAGAGGCCAGCTTCTAAACCTGATACAAAGCGTCAAATCAATGCATGACCTATTCATAATACATGGAGAGCCCTCAAAATCCAGGGAACTCGGAGAAGCAGTCTCGTCCTCAGGAAATCCTGCAAGAATACATATCCCATCAATCAAGGATAGCTTCGGATTTTAATCACTAGCAAACTATGAATTATATTCTTTTTGTATTTTTTCCAATATCTCCTCTACCATTATATCTATGCATTGTATTTTATCCATAAAAAAGCGAAAGGTTTAAGAATCTCACTTAATCAATACTAATAAGGGCCAAGAAATATTCTGCTGAAAAGTATTCTGCTGAAAAGGTGAAAATATGAACACAACAAAAGAACAACCCCAAAAGACAGAGAATAAAGGAGCCGAAACATCTGCCCCAGCAACTAAAGTGGCTAACCAAAAGACTGTTGAATACACACCGTTAGAGAAGATGATGATACAGAGAGAGTGCGTGAATAGTAGAGCTACAAATATATCTCCCTTTGGTAGCGCTCTTAGAGGTATAAAGCTACATTAGTGGGCAGGACAGCGGACAAAGAACAACAGAATGGGAAATTTACTTAATAAATTTCCCTATTTATACTCAATCTTATCTCATTCCTTCTTTTCGATGCAATATGCATCGTCTAATTGCAATCAAGTGACTTCTTCCGATTTTTTCAATTTTAATCATACATCTACTATGACCCTGATTGTACATCTTGATTTCGACATCAATACCTTGAATCCTGAAGGGGTTACTGCCTTGACATCAAGCAGTGTATAATCCCTATCTGTGTCTTTGTAGAATAATCTTCCCTCAATGACGAATTCTCCAGCTGATTCTTTAAGATGTTCTACCTGAAAACCAAATGCGTTAAGATACAATGATGACCTCTTAGTCACGATGTCCTGCAGCAGAAACCATGCCAGATTCTCAATGCTGTCAGCCTTCTCCACTATCTTCAAAGATTTGCTTGGATTTCCAAGAGCAGATATTTTCTTAACATCAAGGACTATTCCGAGCAAGGCTAAAGCTGCATTCTCCAATGCCTCTTCAAAACTATCTCCATATGCTTCAAACTCCACATCTGCCATATGTTTAAGATATCTGAAACGCTTCCTGCCCATGAGTATCTGCCTCAAACAAGCTATATATGTCTATCAGTCCAAATTATAAATGTCCTGTGAAGACAAGAGTAACTGCTGAAAAATGATGAAACCCATATCGACGGAGGACACTGGTGTATTGTTGGAATATGATAAGCGGGTAGGAATTCTCATTTTCTCAATACTATTGGCAGTATCGGTTGCCAGTTCTTTTTATATAAGCCCCTTTTCAATAGGGGATACTGATCCCTCAACATATGTGGCAGTACCCCTTCTCATGCTACCTCTATTCTCACTCTTCATGCTTAAAGAGGAGATAAAGCCCAGTGTCACAAAGCGTGACATAATTTTAGGAATATCCACGTTCGCATTTCTCACAGTGATTACAGTATTTCTCAGATATCAGCTTTCCTATCTCTTCCTGAGCTACAGGATAGACATGCTTCTATTCCCAATGCTTATAATATCGTTCGCATTTCTACTTTTCGGCTATTCAAACCTTCATAAATTCAAGTACATTGCAGTATATTCAATGCTTGCGTCATCGCTTCTAGCTGCACCTATAATAATGGCAAATCTTGCATTCACCGAATTCAATACACATATCATCTACCTCATTCTGCGAATATTCATACCTGGGATATCACTCATATCGCCGTTAACCCTGGCTACAAACGGATACCAGATAAGTATAGGGGAGACATGTGTGGGAATAAGCATACTTCTTTCAATAATCCTATTCCTCATGCCACTGGCGTACCTCTACTCCGGAAAGAGGAAGAAAAAATTCCTATGGCTTCTAAGCGCAATAATCCTGCTCTTTCTACTTAATATTGGAAGGATGTTCAGCATAGCATTATTCTGGCTTCTTTATGGCCCCACAAGCGCCCTGATGGAGATACATGTCTTCGCAGGAGTTCTTCTCTTCTATATTTCCATAATACTCATGGTGCTGTTATCAGGAAGATATGGCCTTGAATTAAAAGCAGAGAATAAAAGAAACAAGCTTCAAAACAAGACTGCAAAAATAAGCAAAACAAAAAGAGCAGTAACTTATTCAGCATACGGGATAACCATCAGCATACTAATTGCAGTTTCATATTTTGCCATGACTTACAACTACTCATCAGCTCTCTATGTCTCGCAGATACACTTATACCCGGCTTCGCATCCCAAACTAACCAGTGAAGGGGCATACGCAATTGCAGGCTCTGTGCTGAATCGTTCCGAAACACTCGAAAGCATAGCACCAAGCGGCAATTTCAGCGAAGTCCTCTCCGTATACGGACAGAACATAAGCTACTCAGAGCCTATCATAGTCTACATGGGTTACTACAAAAACAGTGAGCTTCCAGTATCTCTCTCTGGAAGAACGAGAATAGGCAGCATGAGCTTCATAAATAACAAAGGAATCTCAGGAAATATCTATTATCTGGAATCAAACATGTCCGGATTTCTGGTATATCATGCCACAATCCCATATCTGGGGCTGAATGGTTCATCTGCAATTCCAATCTCAACATACCTGATACTTCCAACTTCAGAATTAGAAACATCCACTACCTGCATAAATGGATTTTCATACACTGACTATCTGCTTAATATAGCAAATCCTACACTATACAATACATCTCTGAGGCAGCAGCTCAATTCAGGATACTGCCTTTTCAAAAAGGTGCTATCTTGATATTTGAATTCTCATCCGGAGCTGTGATATTCAGAAGAGACCAACATGGAAAGACTCTCTTCCTCCTATTGGAGAAAGCCAATGGCGAATACGATCTTCCAAAAGGGCATATAGAAAAAGGGGAGAGCGCTGTAGACGCAGCAAAAAGGGAGATAACCGAAGAGACAGGATTGTCAGTAGCATTCATACCCGGATTCTCAATAATGACAAAGTATTTTTTCTATAGGAACAAATCAAAGGTTCTTAAGAAGAACAAGATATTTCTCGCCGAAGTAAATTCATCAAAGGTGACAATCTCCCCGGAACACAAAGGATACTCATGGCTTACCCTCGATGAGATAAATGAGAGAATAAAATACAAGAACATGAAGACTCTTTTCAAAGAAGCAACTTCCTACATCAGGAAAAAGGAAGAGATGGATAAGCTTAATTCAGAATACGCAAGGCTGCCTTCTTCTGAGAAAAACTGGAATCTCAGCAAGAGGCTAGTCCCAGGGGAAGGACCTCTAAATGCATCGGTAATGCTAGTGGGCCAGGCTCCAGGGAAGAACGAAGACGAATCGCTCAGGCCTTTCATAGGCAGGTCAGGAAAGCTGCTTTCTTCAATGATGCACAAAGCTGGCATAAACCGAAGCAATACTTATATAACAAGCACTGTGCAGTTTTTCCCTCCGGCAAACAGGCTGCCTACAGAGGACGAAGTTGCTCTCTGCCTCCCATTTCTGATGCGGCAGATTGAGATAATAAAGCCTATTTTTATAATTACCCTGGGAAGTCTCTCTGGAAAAGTTCTGGCCGGAGTGGAAAGTATTGAGAAAGAGCATGGCAGAATCATCAAAAAAGACCAGATTACATATATGGCTACATACCATCCTGCAGCTGCTTTAAGGTTCAAAAGAGTGCTGGAGCTCATGTCTGAAGACTTCAGGAAATTCGGAAAAGAGATAAATGCCAAAACTAGGGAAATCAATAAGGAATAAAGACATTCCCAGCCTAATATGCTGATTGACGGGGCTCGTAGCTCAGCTTGGTTAGAGCGCTTCTCTGATAAGGAAGAGGTCGGGAGTTCAAATCTCCCCGGGCCCATTAATATTTGGTGGTTATATATAACCCATTCAAATGTTACCTTTTTCTACCATAGTCTTAACATTGACAAGAGTGAGTTATTCTTTTTAAAGAAATTGAAAACGAGTTTATTTTTTCTTCTGAACATAACCGTGTCTATTATAATCAAGCGGAGCATTATAAGAAAGAGTTTGTAATGCATATTTTGTTAGAAACAGATACATTAAGTATCTTGCAAAGAAGGGTGAATGACTCTGCAAGGGTGCAAGAGTTGGATTTGAAGATGATAGCACTAGAGATGTTTGCAGAGAGTAAAAACATATTTCAAATTGCAAGTGAAAACAATACAAAAGTATATATAGTGAAAAACGAATCGATTACTGTAGCTGTAAATGAAATCAAAGAAATTTTGGAAAGAGATTTGAATCTTCTATTAAGGCGATAGTATATGAAGCAGATTAA
>JAKBRL010000037.1:3461-6322 GCA_021845465.1 Microcaldota archaeon | reverse complement strand
TTATTATGCAGTGATACTGCTAGGAGTATCATTATAATTACATCAACTTTCAAAGCTCTTGCTCTGCTTGAAGCGGTTATTCTAGGAACTGCTGTGGTGTCGGAGGCTCTGGAGGAATTCCCTTTCTTGTCCTTATCTCCCTGACAACCTTGTCTTTCAACTCCTTAGGAAGCTTTTCGTAGCCCGCATATTCAGGATACCATATGGCCCTGCCTGCTGTCAGGCTTCTTATCTCGTTAGAAAAGCCTTTTATGACTTCAGCGACAGGCATCTTTGCTATGACAGTAGCCTGTTCGGCTTCCTGTTGTATGTCGACTATCTGCCCACGCTTGCCTCCTACAAATGTTATTATGTCTGAAAGATACTCCTGAGGTATGTTTATGGTGAACTTCTGCTTAGGCTCAAGAAGATCTACGCCTGCAAATAACATTCCCGCATAGATAGGTCTGCGCATGGCAGGTATTATCTGTGCCGGACCCCTGTGAACAGGATCCTCATGTATTGTGGCATCGGTTATAAGCACCTTTATTCCTGTGCATTTTTCCCTTGCAAGAGGCCCGTCTTTCATTGCTTCCTCAAATCCTTCTATCAGAAGTTCCATAACTTCATCAAGATACTGTACTCCCTTTGTTGCATCTATAAGGACATTAGTATCTGCAATATCAACTATGCCTTTTGCTTCGTCTCTTGACATTCCTCCTTTTATGAAATCATCTACATAGGCTTTGCCTTTGGGCTTGCCTGGTTTTATATCCCCTGATTCTATAAGGGCTATAACTCCCTGCTCGAGAGGCATTACATTTACATAGAAACGGGAATGCTTGTTTGGGGATTTGCCTTCTATGTCCTTTACGGTTTTTTCTATAGTTTCCTTGTATACGACTATTGGCTCGCTTGTAGTTATATTTATCTTGTGCTCGTTTCGTAATTTAGTCTCTATTACTTCAAGATGAAGCTCTCCCATTCCGCTTACTAGATGCTCTCCTGTCTCCTGGTTGAGCTCTACGCGTATGGTCTGGTCTTCCTTTGATAGGCCTCGAAGAGCTTCTATAAGTTTCATAAGGTCTCTGGAGTCCTTGGCTTCTATGGCCTTGGTTACTACAGGCTGTGAATAATGTTTTATTAGCTCGAATGGAGTTATGTTGTTCTCGCTTGCGGTGTCTCCTATTGAAACATTTTTCAATCCGACGAGGCCTGCGATGTTTCCTGCAGATATCTCATCCACGATTACTCTTTCTGGGCCCATGAATATGTTTACCTGCTGCAACTTTTGCAGATTTGGATTTCCGGTAACATAGAGTTCTGTTCCCTTTTTTACCACTCCGGAGAATACTCTGCCTATGGCAACTTCGCCGCTGTGAGGGTCGTTTGTTATTCCGAATATTACCATGTTTACCTTTGCTTTGGGATCTACACTTATCATGGCCTTCCCATCTTCGGTTTCAGCATCTCCGTGCCATAATTTTGGTATTCTGTATGGCTGTGCGACTGAAGGATCTGGAAGGTGCTCTATTATCATTGAGAGGGTAGCCTCGTCTATAGGTGCGACCTCTTGAAGCTTGGCAAGATCCCCTTTCTCGCTTAGGGTGAATATGTCCTTGAATGTAACCTTGTATTTATTCATTATCTGGGAGGAGATTGCCCATTTGTCATATGCTGAACCGAAGCAGACACTGCCGTCTCCAACTTTCAGTATCCATTTTTCACGGAATTCCTCCGGAGCATATCGTCTTATCATGGTATTTATATCATTTATAAGCTTGAGAAGGCGCTCCATTGTCTGTTCCTGAGTTAGTCTTAACTCGGTAAGAAGCCTGTCTGTCTTATTTACGAAAAGAACTGGCTTTGCCCTTTCCTGAAGAGCCTGCCTCAGCACAGTCTCTGTCTGCGGCATTATTCCCTCTACAGGATCAACAACAAGTACGACTCCGTCTACAGCCCTCATTGCTCTTGTGACGTGGCCTCCAAAATCCACGTGGCCCGGAGTGTCTATGAGATTTATGATGTGATCTACACCGTTATACGGGAATGCCAGTGATATGTCTGCAGATTTGATTGTCATTCTCCTGTCTTTTTCTATCTGCTCGTAGTTGGTATATAAGGCATCTCCGGCTACTGATTTTGAGATTATTCCGGCTTTAGCCAGAAGGGAATCGGTAAGTGTAGTCTTTCCGTGGTGTACGTGAGCTATTATGGCAACGTTCCTGACTTTATTTATGTCCTTCATAATTCTTGCTACTTCGTCAGCTACAAATTCCTTCCTTACCAAAAACTCACCTTGCCCTCCTTGCTATCCTTTCGGATTCGACTCTCTTCTTTATCGCATAGCTTTCAGGAAGGTTCTGTGATGCTGTTGACAACTCGTCAGCAAGTGCTTCGGAGAGGCTTTTTTTCTTCTTGAATGCACCTATAAGTGCAGCAAGCGCAATATTCTTCAATGCCACATCCACTCTTCTGTTTGCGCTTATGCCTACAGCCACATTGTAGGATATCCCGCCATATCTTACCCTAGTAGTATCTTCTATGGGTGCAGAATTTTGGAGTGCGTCAATAAAAACCTGTACAGGATTCTTTCCGGTCTTCTTGTGTATTATAGAGAATGAATTCTCCACAATGTGAAGTACCTTGAGCTTCTTTCCCTGAAGGCGGCCGTTGGTCCTTATAACCTTTCCACCTACCTTCTTGCCTGTTCCTCCACGCATTAACTTGTTTATAAGCCTCTCTATTATGCTTATATGTGAATCATAATATGACTTCCTGCGCCTTCTTCCGAATATGTTTGGGTATGCCTGCATGTTGAACTTTACATATCCTAACATGCTTGGATCGGTTATCACTACATCCTTTATAGGATACTTGCC
>JAKBRL010000037.1:0-3361 GCA_021845465.1 Microcaldota archaeon | reverse complement strand
TATGTGAATCATAATATGACTTCCTGCGCCTTCTTCCGAATATGTTTGGGTATGCCTGCATGTTGAACTTTACATATCCTAACATGCTTGGATCGGTTATCACTACATCCTTTATAGGATACTTGCCGAAAAGCATTACATTTTCGCTGTCCAGTTCAAGATCTGCCGCAGTATGGATCTTTGGTGGGGTTTTGTATACAGGCTCCTTCTTCTCTTCTAAGTTTGGCTCTTCTGATTTTGTTTCCTGAGTATCCTTTGCTGCGGACTTGTGGACTGCTTCATTGGATGCATGTTGAGGTACTGTTTCAGATTCGGATTTTGTAGATTTTTCCTTTCTTCTCTGAGGCTTTGAAGCATTTGCATTCTTTATACTCTCATCTGCTTGAGCTTCAACGATTGGTTTATTTGTATCTTCTGGCATAAATCACTACCTCTTAGGTTTCTCCTTCCTGCCTTTCACGACTTCGAAGAGATCTGCTCCGTTTACCATTACTACCCTGTATCTAAGCCCTGGAATGCTTCCCATCTGGCCTCTTTGTGAGCCTCCCATGCCCTGGATTGTTACCTCGTCGTGCTCTTCTATTACATTTATTGAACCGTCGTAAGGCACATATGCGCCTACTATCTTGCCGTTCTTTATGAGTTGTACTCTTACACATTTTATTAGACCCGAGTGTGGCTGCTTCTGCTGAAGTACGAACTTTTGGAGGACTAGGGCCTTTGCCATTGGAACTGGACCTACAGGATCAAACTTCTTTTTAAGGCCGAAATACTTACGCTTCCAGGCTTTATTTAAAAGCCTCTGCTTCTTTCTCTTCCTTATCAATTCCTTTGCAGCAAATTCTCCGTTAGGCAATAAATCATCTAGTAATTCTCTTTTAATATGTTGGAATTTCCTGGAGAGAGCACTGCGAGGGCGTTTACTGAAAATGGTTTTCCGCATACTGTGCCGAGCTCAAGTGAATTTCCTGAAAACTTAAGCAGTTTTATCTGTGCTACTGAGCACATATGTATTATATCTTCTATTATCTCCTTCTTTCCTCTGGAAGATATGATGACAGCCTGTACGCTTGAATCGTTTATGGCACGTATAACTGATTTGTTGCCTATCACAACCTTGCCTGTGTCCACGGCTAAACGTATATCATTGTTAATATCCGATATAAAATCACACTTTACTGATTTCAAAAGAATGCAGAAGCATCCGAATTGTAAGTATATTCTGTACAAAAAAGTATTTAAGCGCTATTGTTGTTATCCAGAAGGCAAGTCTGCTTAGTTTTATTTTGGAAAAGAGTTTAACAGGTTGTTAAATAGCATATTCATACATGCTTCTGCTTCACGTGCGGCCTTAAACCTATTACTTCTATTGCATCTGTCATCGATATCACATCTCCTACTTTATGCGGTTTTGCAGCGCGTATGTATAGCATTTCGTCAGGATTGCGTTTATAGAGCTCGTTAAGCCTGTCATAAAGCCGGTTAAGCAGAGGAAAGCCGGTTTTATGACAGGAGCCTGAGTATACCACGCCTCTCGCCGCATTTGATAGTGATACGCTTCGTTCCCTGTCCTGCAGTTCCCTTACTGTTTCTTCAATAAGAGAGCAGGTATCCGCTTCCTTCTTACCCATGATTAGCACAGAATATATGAAAGGGAAGCGTTGAGGGCTTGGAGAGGCTTCACTGTGCCTGCCAATTACATAATATACAATATCAGCATCTGTTTGAGGTGTAGTGCCGGAAGCATTCATGGAATCCGGAATTGTATAGGATCAGTTCAATATAAAAATATTTTGAAGTTGTCTTGAAGTAACAATATGGAAGAAAGGTTTTTATCTTTTTAAGAGTATAAATTTGATATTCCTTCTTAGCTGCAGGAAAGATATCCTGGAAGGTTTAGCATTACTCTTTCTTGGAAATTGCTTAACTTGCGAGGAAATCGCACTATATGCTGACTTCAATATTCGATGGGAAAAGCGCTGCGGATTTTTTCTTCCTATGGCATATTAAAGCGTTTATTATGTCATAGATTTGCCCTGAAAAAATCCAGAAGCATAACCCATGCCTCATCTGCAGCCTTTTTGTTATATGTCTGAGGCCTTGTGTCATTGAAGAATGCGTGGTGTGCCCCTGGAAATACCTTTAGCGTAAATGGCTTTTTATACTCAACCATGGCTTTTACAAGATCACCCAGCCCTGAGTTTATGCGATGGTCTTCTCCGCCATATAGGCCCATTATGGCTCCTTTTACGTTTTTTATCTTGTCTATAGGGCTGGGATTTTCCCCGTAGAATATGACACATGCATCTGTCTTTCCCGTACATCCTAGATTTATTGACATGCCTCCTCCGAAACAGAAGCCTGCGCTGCCAATCTTTCCATTTACATTTTCCAGAGAGTTTAGATAGTCGGCACCGCTTGAGAGATATTCTGTGAGTAGGTCTACAGGCCTGTTTACGAATAGGATCTGGTTTGTATTGTTAACGGCTTCCTTTTCTGAAGGTTCTAGCTTTGAGAGCATCTCTTCCCTATATTTGGGATCTCGCTGTTTGTCTACAGGTATTGACATCATAAATTTCATTGTGGATGAGATGTTGGATGGAGTAAGCACACTTGAGAGTCTTCTGCTTGAAAAGAGATGTGGGGCAAGGACAACATATCCTTCCGCTGCAAGCCTGTCTGCAACCTTTTTAGTATGGTCATCAAGCCCGAAAATCTCATGTATTAGTACTATGCCCGGGTATTTTCCATTGTCTTCAGGATATGCAAGATGTGCTGATATAGAATCTTCTGCAGTCTTATAGGTTACATTTTCGGATTTTATCTTCATTTTATTACCTAATTGATATTACCGGCAAAAAATATATTGCCTTAGTTTCAGTTAGGTTTGACCTTCGACTGCTGAAAAATTAATTAAAGTGCTGTGTGCCTCTTTATTTTATCAGGTAGAATATTTCAAGTATTATTTCGACGATTATGAGCACTATGACTATGCGTTCTAGGAATGCTTCATGCCAGAATGCCTCGATGTCTGAGATATATTTTCGTTCGTTGTCTATCGCTTCCAGATCTTTTTCTATAGAGCTCTTGAGCACATCAAGCTTGAATACATTGGAAAATAGCGAATACACTCTTGAAAGATACCATTCGCCTAGGCCGAAGACAGTGTCATTTACATTGTTTATTACGGTGCGTGTATTGTCATAGACGCTGCCCAGGGATCTGTTCATTTTTGCCATTTCGGAGTTTTTCATGCGCATGATTCCGGAATCCAATGAGTTAAGGACAGAACTGGATGATTCTAGCTTGACAGTGAGCATCTGGTGATATATTCGCATTTCTAGCAGTTGCAGATTGGATA
>JAKBRL010000036.1 GCA_021845465.1 Microcaldota archaeon | reverse complement strand
TAGCCCTTTAGCATTGAAAGCCTGTGCTTTCTTGCCCATCTCCTGTTCCCGTCAGGTATGAGAGCCAATGTCTTCGGGAAATTTTGATTGGACATTTGATTACGTTTTTATTTATTATGATATATGCCTGATATTTATACCGATATTTTCATTTTAAACTTTCTCATTAAGGACAGTATATGCAGATTAAAAGAATTATATATACAAATATTTAAATAATCACTTGTGTTTACTACGAAATCTTAGGCTTAGTTTGCCAATCCTAAAGATAGCCTATTTTCAGGATTTTGCATTGATTCCGTGCAGGATTATAAAACCTTAAGTATAGTATATATCCTGTTTAAATGGAAATTGAAGATGAAGAAATAGATCTTAGAAAGTATATAAGAGCCATACCCGATTACCCGAAGAAGGGAATCGTATTCAGAGATATAACTCCGATGCTTTCTGATGCTTCTGCATTTAAAAGATGCATTGAAGAGCTTTCTAATAAAGCAGAGAAGCTGAAACCCGATTATATAGTCGGAATCGATGCCAGGGGATTTATAATGGGCTCGGCAGTCGCATATGCGCTCGGGCTTGGTTTTGTTCCTGCGAGGAAAAAAGGGAAGCTGCCATATAAAGCCATAAGCGAAGAGTATCAGCTGGAGTATGGCAGTGCAGTGCTTGAGATGCATGAGGATTCATTTCCCAAAGGCTCAAAAATAGTTATAATAGATGATCTTCTTGCTACAGGAGGAACTGCCGGAGCTGCTGGAAAGCTCGTGGGAAGGTTGGGAGGCTTGATTGAGGGATATCTTTTTGTAGTGGAGATATCAGAACTTGCAGGACGTGCCCTTCTTGGAGATGATAAAGTCACTTCCATTCTTAAATTTTAGGTTTTAATATGGAGAAAAAATACAGCAAGAAAGAGCTTCTTTCAAGAGAAGTCAGGGAGATAAAGCTTAAGAAAGGCATGAGGGTGAGGGAACTCATAGATGCCATGAATGATGTTGGAGGGTTCTCTGCACAACATATGGTAGACGGAATAAAAATCCTGGAGAGAATGAAGAACGATAGCGACTCGTATAACTTTTTTTCATTTACAGCTAACATAATATCTACAGGGCTCAGGGGGATGATATCCGCTTCAATGAAGTATTTTGATGCTGTAATGACCACATGCGGAACCCTAGATCATGATCTTGCAAGGGCTTACGGAGGAAAGTACAGCGTTGGCAGCTTCGAGGCTAATGATGACAAGCTATTCGAGATGAGCATATACCGTCTTGGAAATGTATTCATAGAGAGCAAGGAATACGGGCTGACAGTGGAAAAGTACTTCAGGGAGATAATGTCCGACTTGTACAAATCAAAAGATTATAAGAAAGAATACAGCCCAAGCGAGCTTCTTTATGAATTTGGAAAGAGGATGAAGGACGATAACTCAATAATAAGGCAGGCTTACCTCAACAATGTAAAGCTCTTCTGCCCTGGAATAGTGGACGGCGCTTTCGGTACCCAGCTGGCTATCTTTTCGCAGGACCATGACTTCAAGCTTAATCTTCTCAGGGATGAGCTTATGCTTAGCGATATAGCATTCGAAAACAAAAAGACTGGAGCGCTCATGGTAGGAGGAGGCATAAGCAAACACCATACAATATGGTGGAACCAATTCAAAGGTGGACTTGATTACGCAGTATATATAACCACAGCTTCACAGTACGACGGAGGGCTCTCAGGTGCCAGGCTTACGGAAGCGGTATCTTGGGGCAAAGTCAAGGAAAAAGCCAGGTATGTTACAATCGATGGAGATGCTACAATAATACTCCCATTGATGTTCGCGGCGCTTGACATGTTCTGATAGGAAAGGCGGAGTTTGTTTTTTATAGTTCGGATTTTATCTGCCTACTAGTTTCAGTAGTTTGTCGTAATGCAAGAATATTCCGAGCAGTATGAAACATGCCAGTGATGCCACAACGATGCCGCTGAGTATGTAGTTTACCAGGAATAATATTTTTAGTGTATATTTTTCTCCGAACTTTAATGAGACGAATGTCAATATTGATATGGCAGTATCTGCTATCAAAGAAAGAAATGCAAGAATTTCAAGCCAGCGCTTAAGCTTTTTTATGTGGATTTTTGCTTTTTTGTGCATCTGTTTTCACTCCGATTTTGAAGCCGGCTTTTATAGAGGATTATTATTTATGTTAGGTATATAAACATAGATGTACATATCTGGTCTTGAAGGATCACTGTATTGCATGTGTAGTTATATACCGCGCATGCACGGCAGTGCCGGAGAAGATTGTTTTGGAAGATGAAAAGGGTGAACACAGTGAGACACATGTACGCCATTCGTTTCTCTCGAATTTCATTCTTGGAAGCCAGGACGGGCTTGTAAATGTTCTTGGGATCATACTTGGGATCTCTGCGGCTACTTCCGATGTAAGGCTCTTGTTTGTGGGAGCTCTTGCAGCACTGGGAGCTGAATCCATATCGATGGGAGCTGTTGCATATACCTCTACTTCTGCAAGAAGGAAACAGTATCTTAAAGAGGTTGAGCGCGAGAAACGCGAGATGAAGGAAGTTCCAAAGATGGAGAAAGAAGAAGTCAGGGATATATTCAAAAGATGGGGATACAAGGGAGAGGAGCTTGAAAGCATGACCGAGAAGATAATATCAAATCCAAAAGCCTGGCTGGAATTTATGATGGCATTTGAGCTTGATCTTGCGCCTGTAAAAAAATCTGAACCGTTTAGAAGCTTTCTGGTAGTGATAATGTCAACGATATTCGGTTCTATAATGCCTATAATACCGTTCATATTCCTATATAAAAATATACATATGGGCATTCTGGCTTCAATAATAGTAAGCGGAATTACGCTCTTCCTGATAGGATATTATGAAGCCAAGACCACTGTAGGCTCATTATGGAAGAGCGGTTTGCAGATGCTTATAATAGGACTTGCTGCAGGATTTGCCGGTTATCTTATAGGACATTTCATAGGCGCTGTGCCCATCTGATTCGAGGCATTCGCCATTTAGCATGATAGATTAAAGGAATTTCAGCAGGTCGTATATTGTAACTATCCCTGTTGCCTTGCTGCCGCGCATTGCCAGTACTGCTCCGAAGTTTTCAAGTACAGGCCTTATACGGTATATCTCGGTGTTTTCATCGAAGGCTGGTAGCGCCGGATCGAGAATCTCAGATACGGTAAGCTTGGAGATGTTCTTCGGGCTCTCTGTTGCTATTTTCAATAGCCGTTTTTCGTTTATAGTCCCAATGACTGCTTTGTTCATGTCAAGCACAGGAAGCTGGGTAAAGTTGTTTTCTTTCATTATGCCAACTGCCTTACCTACTGGATCTTTTGGAGAGACATATATTACCATTTTATGCATTACCGATTTTATAGGCTTGTCTGCCATACTTGACTCTTTTTCCGAAGACTGAAAGTTATGAAGGGAATCTAGAACCCTGTATACAGTTTCGTAACTTGGGTTAAGGCTCAGTATGTCGCTCTCCAGCCTTGCTATTGTGCTCTGACTGAGGCCGGCTATGTTTGCCAGCTTTTTCTGGCTTATGCCTACTGCCTTCCTTGTATTTTTTATCCTGAGAGATATGGAAACCAGGGGTTCAATCTCGTTCATTATATTACCATTAGTAATTTTTAATGCAAAAATGATTATATATATCCAGAGCTTTATTGGTATGAAGTGTGTTTTATGAAAAGCATAACAATCAACCAGTTAGATATAAAGCCGGTAGTGGAACAGAGCACAGAGTATGTTGAGAGAAAGGGATTGGGGCACCCTGACAGCCTCATAGACGGTATATGCGATGCGACAAGCGTGGAATTGTGCAAGAGGTATATGGAAGAGGCAGGTGCAATAATGCACCACAATGTGGATAAGGGGCTTATTGTAGGAGGGGCCGCAAAAGTCAGTTACGGAGGAGGAGAGATAACAAAGAAGATTGAAGTCATAGTCACTGGAAGAGCAACGGCGCTGGTAAATGGGAAGGAGATAGATGTCAATGGAATAGCGGTGGATGTTGCCAGGAATTACTTAAAAAACAATACAAGATTCCTCGATATTGACGAGGAGGTTAATTTCAGTGGGATGGTAGCTAAAGGCAGCAGCGATCTTGTTGGAGTCTTTGAAAGATCGGGAAAAGAAGTCCCATTAGCAAATGATACTTCTTTCGGCATAGGCTTTGCCCCGTTTACTGATGTTGAGAGAGTAGTGCTTGAAACAGAGAAGTTCCTTAATAGCAGAGACTATAAAAAGAGAGTTCCTGCGGTGGGTGAAGATGTGAAGGTAATGGGAATGCGCGATGGAGAAAACATTACGCTTACAATAGCTATAGCATTTGTATCGAAGTTTATTGGCAGTATTGATGAATATGTAAAAACAAAGGAGAGCGTAGAGAGAGACATAGTAGAAAATGCAAAGAGAATCACCGGCAAAGAGATAAAGGTACACATAAACACTGGAGACTCGATAGACAAGGAAGATATATACATAACTAAAACGGGACTCAGCTGCGAGGCAGGGGACGATGGATCAGTAGGAAGGGGAAACAGGGTTAATGGAATGATAACTCCATTCAGGCATATGAGCCTGGAGGCAGCTGCCGGCAAGAATCCGGTCAACCATATAGGAAAGATATACAACATACTTGCCACTGAGATGGCTAGAAAGATAACTGAAGAGTATCCTGAGATTAAAGAATGCGATATATCAATACTAAGCCAGATAGGAAAGAGGATAAGCGAACCTCACAACCTTAACATAAATGTGATAATGGATAAGGGAAGCGATCTCGGAGGCATTAGAAATAAGATAAACTACATGGCTGAAGGAATGCTTGACAATATAGGAGAATTTACGCTTGATATATCTCTGGGCAAGTATAAGACATTCTGAAGAGATAATGCGCTACTAACTTAATTGAGATGTCCAATAGGATAGATTTGTTGGATTTCTCAATGTTTTTATATCTCTATATACCGGATGAATCTCTGCTACCCGAAACGCTAAATTTAAATTAAAAGTAAATGCCAACTTCCTAAGTAGGGCAAACCGAGAGTTTATGAGCATTTCCTGCAATAGATAGTAGGTTGCGGCACTGTTGGTCTGCATGAAGATTGCCTTCGTTTATGATATTCCATATCCATGGCATAGAGGTGGAGCCGAGCAGATATTCAATGTGGAATCTAGGGAGATGGCCAAGAAGCATGAGGTGGACTTCTTCACTATGCGTTGGAAAGGCATGAAAGAAGATTTCTTTTATGAGAATGTGCATTATCACGCATTAGGGAAACCCATTACGGAAAAAGACGCATACAAACATGGCAGAAGAGCAATAAGGGAAGCTGTCTATTTTGCCTTGTACATCAGAGAGATATTCAAGTATGATTTTGATGTCGTAGTTACAAACGCTTTTCCAATTCTGCATCTGCCTGTAATAAAAGCATATTGCAGGAGAAAGAATGCGAAGCTTGTGGTCAAAGTTGACGAGGTTTGGGATCACAGGTACTGGCAGAGTTATCTTGGGATTGGGATTGGAAGCATTGCAAATGCATATGCAGATACGCTTATAAGATCTAGAAGGGCTATGTATGTTGCAAATTCGAGCATTACAGCCAGAGGACTTGAAAGACTCGGAATAGAAAGCAGAAGAATTTCGAAGTTTGCTCCTGTGCTTGAGGACAAGATCCTGAATGAGATTAGGAGATCTTCAAGAGTGAAAAAAAACAGGATTATCTTTTCTGGAAGATTCATAAAAGAGAAGAGGATAGACAAATGGCTTGCTGCGGTGGAGGCAGTGAGAAAAGAGGGTTTTGAATTTGAAGCGCTCCTGATAGGAGATGGGATAGAAAAAGAAGGTATAGAAAGAAGAATAGATGAGATGAAATTAAGAAATCTGGTAAAAGTAAAACCCTTTTTCAAGGATAAGAGGGGCCTCTATAAAGCTATAGCCGAATCGAAGGTACTCCTTCATATGGGTGAGAGGGAAGGGCTTGGGATTATAGCGCTTGAGAGCATCGCTCTTGGCACTAGTGTAGTGATTCCTGAATATTCGCCTGTGCCTGAAGAAGTCAAAAAGATGTGCATAGTTGAAAAAGAGGAGAATATACCTAAACAGTTAATTAGGATAATGAAGAGCAGAGGAGAATATAATAAACCAGATATTAAAGACCTAAAGATGTTCTCCACATCTAACGTAGTATCATTTTATGAAAAACTTTTAAATGAGGATGATTGATTGGGAATAGTAGTAGCAGTACCTAATGATGAGTCGCTTGCTTCTGAGATAGGAAAGAGGGGAAGCCAAAACGGAATAACTTATTATGACAGGAAGATGAATGGGGAAGACATAGTAGCTCTTGTTCCTTCAGATGTA
>JAKBRL010000035.1 GCA_021845465.1 Microcaldota archaeon | reverse complement strand
GCAGTTGAAAGAGAGGATAAACCATTCGCATCAAACGACAAACCAAAGGTCGGCATGGATTTGGGAATAAACCAATATGTTGCACTCTCGGACAACACAATTCATCAGAACGCAAAGATAGCAAAGCATCAGAGAAACCACTCAAGGTTTCTGCAACAGAACGTCTCAAGAAAGAAAAAAGGCTCTCACAATAGAAAGAAGGCAGTGATAAGATTCGCAAGATACTCGGAACACATCGCAAGGATAAGGCAGGATTGCCTTCATAAACTTTCATACGAATTGGTAAGTTCACATTCGTTTATCGCATACGAAGATTTAGAGATAAATAATATGGTAAAGAATCGCAGATATTCAAGGTTGATAGAAGAATGTTCCTGGGGAAACTTCACGCAAATGCTACAATACAAGGCTGAAAGTGCCGGTTGCGTAGCGGTTGAAGTAAATCCCCAATTCACCACGATGACTTGCAGTAATTGCGGGAACGTGCGAAGAATGTCAATATCGCAAAGGACATTCATCTGCGAGAAGTGTGGTATGAAAAAGGACAGGGACATAAATGCATCAATAAACATACTTAGGGCTTTGAACTCTGCGAGTTCAAATTTTGACAGCAAAGCTGTCAAATCTACCGCAGGACATGCGGGAAGTCAGGTCTGTGGAGACGACACAAGACCTTCCGCAAGGAAGGCGGTTGCCGAAGAAGCAGGAACCGTAAGGGCGGCATCATGACGACCAATCATAGTCAGCTCCCAACCTTCAGTTGGGGAGGATGTCACATAACTAACATGAATAATAATTCTTCATAAAAGCCAGTTACAAAACCAGAGTGAAAACATATGCCCAAAAAAGCAAAAACTCACATAAAAAAGCTTAAACGCTGGCTTGAGATTCTTGCATTTCTTTCTCTGATAGCAGATACTGCAATATCCATATTGACATTTATCTCATTGAAGTTCGGGGAGAAATATACGCTAAACGTATTATTCCTGGTAAATTACATACTCAGCGGCATTGTTGTGGCATCGCTGGTATGTTTTATCTTGCTCGGCATATTCATTCACTACGGCAAACTCCTGAAACTGATAAACAGATAGGAAGGCCGAATCCTAACACATCTGCTTCCTGCATTCCCTATCAGAACATATCAAGCGCTGAGAACATCAACGGAAGTATTATTGTAGCGTCTCCATCGATTGTCACATACCTGGCCTTTTCCTTTACTTTGCCCCATGAAACCGCCTCCGTAAGCCTGGCACCTGAAAGTCCGCCGTCATACTGAGAAGCTGTGGTTATGTATACTGCATAATCAAGACCTCCCTTGAATTGGTTCCACCATATGGTATGGTGCTTGCTTATGCCTCCTCCTACCATGAGTGCGCCTGTCTTCTTGTTTTCAAATGCTATATCGCTAAGCATAAGCTCGTCTCTGAGAAGATTAAGCTTGAAGTCATGGTCCTGTGAGAAGATAGCCAGCTGCGTGCCGAACGCGCCGTCTACTATGCCGGGGCAGAAGAGCTTTACATTGTTGAGGTAAGCCTGCCTTATTATTGAGTTATTGTCCTTCATTCTTTTTCCAAATTCATAAAGAAGCTCGCTTGGGCTGTATTCTTTCTTATAATCCTTCGATTTGTACAAGTCGGACATTATCTCCCTAAAGTACTTCTCTACTGTAAGCCCATACTCCTTGCTCTCTATGAAGATGTTTCCCAGCCTGTATATGTCCATCTCGAATAGCCTGTTATCGTCGGCCTCGAAACTGCCCACGCTGTACTTCCCTCCGTAAGCCCTTGCAAGATCGTGGTCAAGGGTTCCACATGTGGTCATTACAGCATCAAAATACTTCATTGAAGACGCTATCATTCCCCTGAGTCCTGTGGATATTATATTTGCGGTAAAGGAAAAAAAGTTATACGACTCACCGTCGTTCTTCATTCTCTCGAGTATCTTTATTCCATCTACCATATGCTGGGCGGAGAATCCTCCAACATCATTCATAGCATCTATGAGCTCTCTAACGCGCATGCCTTTCTTAAGCTCTATTTCTTTAACTCCTCTAGAAAGAAGCTCTTTTTTGCTGTATTTTTTTTCCATATTATAACCTAAAATTTAAGAATGGAAGTAACCTTGTCATCTCCAAGAAGGGCACGGCCTGCAAGCTCTGATAGTTCCACTACAAAAAGATACCCTTCAACTATGCCTCCCAGCCTTTCAACGAGTTTTCCAGCCGCTCCGGCAGTCCCTCCAGTAGCAAGAAGGTCATCTATTATGACTATCTTTGAGCCTTGGGGAAATGAATCTTCATGCATCTCAAGCACGGCATTTCCGTACTCTAGCTTATACTCTTCGCTTATAGCCTTATAAGGAAGCTTTCCCTGCTTCCTGGCAGGAACAAAGCCGAGCCCCAGCACATACGCCACCGCAGAGCCTATTATGAATCCCCTGGCATCTATGCCGACTATATACTCAGGATTCAGCTTTCCAGCTATCTCAGAAAGTTCCTCAATGCATCTTTTAAATGCAGAAGCATCAGAAAGCATTGGGGTTATATCCCTGAATACGATTCCTTTCTTTGGATAGTCGGGTATTGCCCTTATATACCTTCCAAGATCTACTTCTTCGTCATCAGTTCCCATTTAAACAGCATATATATACTATACTTAAGGTTTTATAATAATTCATGGGATCCATGCAAAATCCTGAAATAAGGCCCCTACTCCGGATTGGCAAACTAAGCCTAAGATTTCACAATGAACACAAGTGATTATTTAAATATTTGTATATATAATCTTTTTAATCTGTATATGCTGTCCTTAACGAGAAAATTTAGAATCAAAATACCAACATATATCATAATAAACAAAAAACGTAATTAAATGTCAAATCAAAATTTTCCGAAGACTCTGGCTCTCATACCTGACGGGAACAGGAGATGGGCAAGGAAGCACAGGATTTCAATGCTGAAGGGATATGACCTGGGAATAAAGAAATTCATCCTCTTCAGCGAATGGTGCATGCAGTATGGCATAGACAACATAGCAGTATGGGCATTCTCCACTGAGAACTTCATGAGAAATGAAAAGGAGACCAAGACTCTCTTCGGGCTTTATAAGAAGGTAGCAAACGATAAACCAATAATAGCAAGGCTGCATTCAAACAAAACAAGGTTCAGGGTGATAGGAAACAGGAAGCTCCTGCCTCCGGATCTGCGCAGATCACTTGAAAATTTAGAGAGAGAAACAATGAAGTATAAAGGCAGGATAATAAATATGCTAATAGGCTACGGGGGAAAGAATGATATCCTCCATGCAGTAAAGGCCATAGCGAAAAACGTCAAAGATACAGCATCTATAGACGAAGCGATAATAAGCAAGTATCTCATATCCAACTCAATACCTGATATAGATCTTGTAATCAGAACATCAGGCGAGCAGAGGCTTTCCGGTTTCATGCCATGGCAGACCGAATATTCGGAGCTCTACTTCTCCAAAAAACTATGGCCGAGCTTCACTAAAAAGGACCTCAAAGCCGCACTGACTGACTACAGCAACCGCCAGAGACGCTTCGGCAAGTAGGCAGTTCCGCCAGGGATATAGAATGCCAGACCAAACCAAGGACATTATGCGCTTTTCCCGTTACTTTAACATAGAAGCGCCGTCCAGCTCTGTACAAGCAATCCTGCTAGTTATTCTAGGAGCAGCAACCGGTATAATATCCTATGCGTTTATACATGCAAATTCAGGAATCGGGATCTTTCAGATCTTTACATACGGCTCAAGCATAGGCGTGATACTATTCACACTTCCAAGCCTTATAACTGTCATTTCACTTAAAGCAATGAAGAAAGTTCTAAAGCTGAAGCATGCTTTTTTTGCAGTTCTTGCCATTTCCATGGTATATGCTGTCTTCTTTCTTATGAATTCGATGATATTCGCATTCCTGCACAACTATTCACTGGCGTATATAATCCTTATACTAAGCAACACCATGATATACGGATACTGGTTCATGATAAACAAGGTGGTAATGTACCAGAAGAGGATACAGCTCTTCACTGCCGCTTTCCAGCCAATACTGAACATCTTCTTCTTTGTTCCTATGAACAGGTATCTTTTCGATGCCAGGGTTCAGCTTCCTGTAGTATTGCTCAAGCTCTGGGGCGGAATGATAGTCTTCATGTTTGTAGGTTATTATATACTATATCTCATGGACAAACCCGCAAAAAAAGAGCTCAAAATAAGCGGAGTAGAGATAATAAGCTCGATGATAAACCAATGGCTTTACGATATAACCAACGAAGGCAGCATGCTAAACGGGTCAGGGATAAAGCGCGATATAGAGATAGACGTGATGGCTTTCAGGAATGGCAGCAGCTTCAAGGCAGTTTTCATAAACCCAGGCATACATTACGGGCCTTTCCATGATGTAGGAGGAGGCATAGCTGCCCTGCATCTCGGCAGAAAGATAAAGGATGGACTGGGTGCCACTCCTTTCATAATGCATGGGGCTGTAAGTTTTGAAGATAATCCTATAAGCACCAAACAAGTACATACCCTATCAAATACTCTCTCAAGCGAGCTAAAAGCGCTTCCAAGCTCATCATTTAAGCCAGCAACAGGCTCATTCTCAAGGGGCTCATCAGGCATATGCAACGCGCTAGCATTCAAGATAAATGATTTCACCCTGCTCTCGCTCACAAAGGCACCTTTCGTCACAGAAGACATAAACAAGGGTGTAGGAATTGAGCTCAAGAAATACGCCTCAAAATATTTCGGCAATATCTCTCTTGTCGATGCCCACAACTCCAGGACTGAATCCGCTTCTTCAGACGAGCTGCGCGGAATATATGAAGGCAGCAAATATGTGGGAATATACAAAAACGCAATAAAGAATGCAGCCAAAAAAATGCCAAAGGATGCTCCCATCTCCCTCGGTGTTTCAACAAGAATGCTCGGCAGCTCGATAAAAAACAAAGACATAGGTGACGGATATTCAAGCATCGGGATATTTGCTTTTGGGAAAAAACGTTTCTGCATGATTTATTTCGATGCCAACAACATGCTTCCAAACCTAAGAAAAGAAATAATCTCCCACGTAAGCACTCGCTTCGGAATCGATTCCGAAGTCTATACTACAGATACGCATTCGGTCAATACTATAGCGCTACCAGCCAGCAATGTGCTAGGCAGGGAGACCAGATCAAGGGAACTACTTCCGATACTTGATATAATGATTTCTGAGGCACTTTCAGACATGAAACCTGTAAAAGCAGCATATCACAAGATAACCGTGAAAGGCTTCAAGGTCTGGGGTGCAGGCTCTGAGGATACCCTAAAGAAGGTAAGCCGTGAGGTAATCCGAAATGGCAAAAGAAAGGTTCCAATTATAATAGCAGCAGGTTTTATAATTGCAGCATGGGTTATCTATCTGATATAAAAGCAGGAAGCGAAATCAGAAAAAGTTAAGCTAAGTGAGCGATATGCCTAACATCATCTTTCTTTATTTACTATACGGCGCAGCAACTCTTATGCTCGCATACAGGCTTATAAAACTGAAAAAGTTCTCAGATATCTCCTCATACTCTGCAATTCTGGTAATAAGCATAATGGCATTCTACCTTGAGCACGCAGACATAGCCCTGCTGTTAAGCGGCGTGATAATCTTCAATGCAATAATAGCATCTTATGGGAAGAAGCTATGCTATCTCTTCATATTCATAGGGATTTTATACGCGGCAGTTTCATACACGGCAGGTCCCGAATTCGTGCTCCAATCCCTATTTCTGGGCATGTTAAGCGCCTCCAATCTCCTCGAAACAAGAAAGCATAAAAACGAGAAAAAGAACGAACTGAGGCGAAACGCAGTGCAGATAGTCGCAGGAGTATTTCTTATATCTGTTTTTTATATCCTGAAAAGCAGCATCGCAGACGCTGTGCTCTTCTGGTTTGTAATAATCGGCTCAATCTTTGGCAATTATGCATTAATAAACAAATCAGGGAAGGTATCAAAGTTTATAAACAGTTTTGAACGTTCGGAGACCACATTGGGATCAGGGGCCAGATGGCTTGCAATAGGTTCGCTTGCAACAGCATCGTTCCTAACCGGAAATGCAGTCCTCGCTGTCTTTTCGGCAATATTCATAGCAGATTCCCTCTCTACCCTTTTCGGAATATCTGTGAAGACGCCAAAACTTCCATACAACCATAATAAAAGCACAGGAGGCACAGCAGTATACTTCCTTACCGTCTTGGCAATCTCATATGCATTCATCGGACCACTTGCCGTACTCCTTGCCATAGTATCCTCATTATTCGAGAGCCAGCCATATCATATAGACGATAATTTCGATGTGGCAATACTAATGGTTGCAGTATTCATATTGCTGAAGTTCTTCGGAATAGGCGTATTCTGAAAACGCTACTGTAAATCACGCACCTA
>JAKBRL010000013.1 GCA_021845465.1 Microcaldota archaeon | reverse complement strand
CACTCCTCACGGATGTGTTTCAGATATATGCAGATGACATTGATGGTATTATGATGACAAAATATAAAATTATTTCGCATTCATCCCCTAACTCAAGGTTAGGGGCTTTCTGCTATTCATCTTGTAAGTTGTATAAATTTATTTAAACATATAAGGGATGTACAGAGTGAGGTAGGATACTAAAACGGATTAGTATGGTCTGATTTATGGCTAAAAACAAGCATATGATTTTTACTATAGGCCACTCAACACATAAGCTTAGTGAATTTGTGAGGTTGCTTGACGCATACAAGATAAAGGAATTGGTAGATATACGTACCATACCTAAGTCTAGGGCCAACCCGCAGTTCAACGAGAAACGACTTGCTGCTAGCCTAAAGAGACATCGCATACACTACAGACATATAAAAGGTATAGGGGGCCTCAGGCATCCGTTGAAGGATTCGGCCAATACGTACTGGCACAATGCGTCATTCAGAGGCTTCGCAGACTATATGCAGACCAGCGAGTTCAAGGAGAGTCTCATTGAGCTTATAAGCCTGGCAAAGAAAAGGCAGACGGCCATAATGTGTGCAGAGGCAGTGCCATGGAGATGTCATAGATCGCTTATAGCGGATGCACTTCTGGTCAGGGGTGTGGATGTCAGGCACATCTTCAGTCCAACCAATTCAAAACCACACGAGCTAACAAAAAGCGCAAGGGTGAACAGGCTGAATATAGTGTATAAATAACTGGTCTGCAAGAGATAATCAGTGCGTTTATGGACAATGTTGTTGCAACGAGCAAGATGGTAAGGCTTTACATAGCTACGGGGTTCTTGTATTTCGTGATCGGTACGATACTTCTTGCTTTTAGCCTGTCAGGCGCAGTCGCTGTAAGTAGAGACCCGGTATTCATACTATTATTGTATGGTTTTGTCACACAGCTGATTTTTGGCATATCGTACATTTTTGTGCCTGGAGTCTCACGCCATAGTGGAGCAAATTATAAGGTCATAGCCGTAGAATACGTTCTCCTAAATGCAGGGATAATTGCATTTGAGGGTATTGCACTCACAGGACAGAAGGACGCCGCAGTAATCCTTGGAGGGTTGATGGCGATGATTGTAGCTGTTCTGTTGCATGCAGTCAACATATGGCATACAATAATCGGCAGGAAGAGCGGGAATGCGACATAGAGTGAGGATTATACCATCCTTGATAATGCCTCCTTCTTTGCTGTATCATCAAGATAATTATCTATCCACGGATACATGTCTTCTTCCTCCATCTTATCATGCGCTGCCAGCAACTGCTCCAGGTCGTCCTCAAGGGCCGTATCCCTGGGTTTTAAGCTATCGGCCAATCCCCTTAGGTCATCTTTAATCCTGTTATGCTGCACTATCAGTTCGTCTATCATTGGTGAGTCACCGCCCATTTTCTTCTTGACAAGCGGGAATAGGATATCCTCCTCCCAGCTCATATGGCGCTCAATGCCTGCACTAAATTCCAGAAAAAGTTGTTCTGCTTCTGCCACTTTTTTCGATTTCCTGAACTCCTGGAAAATGTAGTCAAGCCTTGAATGGTCCCTGGACATGAATTCGTATATGTCTTGCTCCCTCTTAGAGTAAGCACTCTTTGCCTGCTTCCATACATCCCATGCGATGGCAAACTTTATTATCTGCGGTTCTGTGCCTTTTGTTGCTTCATTCAACGTAAGTTTATACTTGGTCTTCATGTATTCCAAGAACTCTTTATCGTACTGCTCCATACAGCATATGTTGTCTTTTAAGCAATTTAAGCGTTGCGGGGTGAAATATATGCTGCAAATTTCCATCGTGCTGCTGAGCATTGTGGTCGTACTTGAAGCGCACATACCTCTCGAAAACATATTCGCCGCATTTGGTCTTGCTGAATGAGCCTTTCGGAGGGGTAAATTTGTAGCCCGGCAGCGTCTCTATCTTGAAAACCCTATCATAGAGGCGGTTCGCCTGCCTTTGCCAATAGTCGATGTTGTTTGTCATCGGGGTGGCACTGTGCCATAGATGAATATAAATAGCTTGTGGCACGGGGGTATAACCTGAAGCGCATCGCCCGAAGCAGGCGTTAGGATCTGAGGTTCTACGCCCGTTTGTTTTGGGAATAGTTTTCACAATATTTTCGTTAATCGTAAACCTCGTCTCTGTGCTCAAATCTTAATAATATCAAATTATTGCCTATAACAGCATATATTAGCCTGTATGGAGGTATTCTTACAGTTTTCTCTCCCTTTAGACCATAGCCTAATGGTTTTCCAACATCAGGGTTTTCCCGTATTCGTTTAACTTCTGCGTCTATTCGCTCTTTAGTCTTCTTATCTCTAAGCTTCTTGACATCTCTAACAAATTTATCTGTTGGTATTACCTTTTCTATTACCATTTGGCCAGCTCTTTTGAAAATTCATCAGGGCTTAGCACCTTATATTTACCATTTTTTATATCCTTCCATGCCTCTTCCAGGCCTTTCAGTGTCTTCAGGTCGGCTTTACTCATCTTTGTGTCGAGTTTCCTCATCACTATCATCCCCTTCTTTGAAGTTACGGCAAAGACACTTCCTTTGTTTATCTTTAGACGCTTTCTAATATCTTCAGGTATGACTATCTGCCCTTTTGAGCTGGCTTTTGTTATCCCCACCATTTCAGTTTCCATACTAGTAAGATAGTCTTACAGATATTTAAACGTTAGGGTAGGGTGACTGAGATTAATAAGATATTTATCACTAATAACTTAGAAGTGCCTGAAGGCTATCGTCCAATGCGCAAGATGCGCCACAGGCATATCTCCGACAAGGAAGTTTTGAATACCCCGTCGATTTTAGCCCTATTTTGCATATAAGTGTGTTACTACATATACATTCATTTAATGCTAGTCTAATTGGTACATTATACGCTTCTACTCTTTTTTCTTTACCGGACATATTATTGTACCTTGAACCTCGTCAGCAATAACGAATTCGAGACCACAGTAACAGAGCTGAACGCCATGGCAAAAGCGGCAAGCAGAGGCAGGAAACTGTAGATGCTTATCGTAAAGAAGGGTATGAGCGCCCCGGCAGCTACGGGTATCAGTATCATATTGTAGCCAAATGCCCAGAAAAGATTCTGCCTTATCTTGGACATTGTTCTCTTTCCCAGTTCCAGCGCAACATATGCATCGTAGATGCTGTTCCTTATCAGTATTATGCCGCCTGCTTGCACGGCCACTTCGGTTCCTGCGCCTATGGCTATGCCGAGATCTGCCTTCGTAAGCGCCGGCGCATCGTTTATGCCATCGCCGACCATCGCCACAACTTTGCCTGACTTCTGCAGCTCGATAATCTTTTCCATCTTCTGCTCAGGTTTAGACTGGGCTATAACATTCTTTATGTCTAGCTGCTTTGCAACGGCATTTGCAACACGTTCGTTATCCCCGGTGACAAGCCAAACCTCCCTGCCAGAGCCCTGCAACGCCCCAATGGCCTTCTTACTGTCGCCTTTCAGCACATCGGCAAGAGCTATAAACCCTATTATCTTGTTGTCAACGCCCACTATTAGCGTTGTTTTCCCATCAGACTCCAGTTTCTGAAGCTGCCTTTCGGGCTCTTCTGGAAGGTTCTTGCCGAAGAGTTCTCTGTTGCCTATCATTATCTTCCTGCCTCCCTTGTCAAATGCAGTTATTCCAAATCCCTGCCTATAGTTGAATTTCTTTGGAAACTCCGCCTTTATCTTTTCGTCATTGGCCTCTGTGACTATCGCCTTGCCAAGTATGTGCTCTGAATCCATCTCTGCTATCGCCGCGAATCCGAGTATCTGCTTTTTGCTATAGGTGGAAAGCGGTATGATATCTGTGACTTCTGGTTTGCCTTTGGTCAGTGTGCCGGTCTTGTCAAGCACTACTGCATTGACCTTGCTTGCCATCTGCAGGCTCTCCCCGCTCTTGACCAGTATGCCCTCCTTTGCCGCCTTTCCTGAAGAGACAAGAAGCGCTGCGGGAGTTGCGATGCCGAGCGCGCACGGGCAGGCTATGATCAGTACGCTGACGAATATGAGTATGGAGACATTAAGCCCCACTCCGCCTACAAAATACCACCCGAGTGCAGCTAGCAGTCCAATCAGCACTACGATTGGAACGAAATAGGATGACACCTTGTCAGCAAGCTTTTGAATCGGGACCTTGCTCGAAGCCGCATCCTCTACTATTTTTATTATCTGCGCCAGCGCAGTGTCCTCGCCTACTCTGGCTGCCTTTATCCTCAGCGAACTGGTAGCATTTATGGTTCCTCCAGTCACCTTGCCCCCCTTTCTCTTTGTGACAGGTATGCTCTCCCCAGTAATCATGGATTCGTCGACAGAGCTTTCACCTTCCAGAACCACAGAATCCGTGGGGATCTTCTCTCCGGGTTTGACAAGTAGTATGTCACCTTTCTTAATCTGCTCTATTGAAACATCAGTTATATCAGTCCCCTTTACCACATGCGCCATTTTCGGCTGAAGTGCCACGAGCGCCGAAACTGCGGTGGATGCCATTGACTCGGCGAGCCTCTGCATATATGTTCCGGTCAGTATCAGTGCTATTATGATTGTTGATGTATCATAATAGATCCCGCTCGCGGGGAAGATTGCTGGGAAAAACACGACCACAGTGCTATACACCCAAGCTGCACTCGTTCCTATTGCTATAAGCGTATCCATGTTTGCCGATTTGTTCTTTATTGCGTCTATTATTCCGGCATAGAACCTCCGTCCGGCATAGAACTGGACTATGCTGGCAAGCACAAGCATCACATAGTTGCCGTAGACTATGTGCAGAACGTACGTTAGTATGGCCACCATTATTGTCAGAGGCCACGCCACCGCAAGGGCCTGTTTCAGTATCTTCATCTCAAGCTCAGGCTTGTCAAACTGGAGCTTGCAGGTAGTGCTGCAGAAGTAGTACTTCTTTCCCTCATTCTCGCTGACCAGCGCCGTGCCGGCCTCTTCCACATGCATGCCGCATACAGGGTCTGTTGCCATAGTATCATCCCTTTTTGTTGGCTTCGATAGAGTGCCTTGCAATGCTCAGATTGCATCTGTCATGCGTTGAGCACCATTTGCGGCACTCAGTCACCAATCTTCCGCTCCCGTAATGCAAACCACATATGGTGCATTTGTACTCTGTCATGGCTAACTCTTCGCATAGCTCTCAGGCTTTTTGTCAAAATTCTGCTTGCAGTTAGCGGAGCAAAAGACATAGGTTTTGCCCTTATAGCTGCTCCTGAATTTTGAAGTCTCTTCTACATCCATTTTACATACGGGATCTTTCATTTTTTTCACCTTTTATCATATTCTCACCAATATTATTGAGTATTCAGCGTCCTGTAGCTCTTAGCGCAGTTCTCACAGCAGAAGCTCAGGAGCTTGCCGTTAATCCTTTCCTTATATCCGCCCTTGTATATCTCACAGTTACAATTGTCGCACACAGTAAGCTTTGGTTTTATTGCAATCTCGAACATATCTTCGAACTTACCCGAGAGCCGTGCCACGAATCTCTTGCCCTCTAGCGTCAGATAATAAACCTGTTTCTCCCTCTCCGCCCTACCTTTTGTTTCAACATAGCGATACTCTTTCAGTTGCTTGAGGAATGGATATATTTGCCCTGGACTGACCCTCTTGCCTGTCTTCTTCTCCACCTCTTTCATTATCTCATAGCCATGCTGCCCTTTCTCGCTGAGCAGAAGGACTGTGAACAGTTTCACCATGTTCTTTATCTCTATATCGGGCAATGTATCGCTATATATCATATTATGACATATATAAATATGTTATGTTGCTACGCCAAGAAGGTATTACAAGTTAGTAGTAGATTTAAGCAGAGTGTGGCACTGGAGCAGAACCTAGCATCAAATCGCCCGAAGCAGGGATTGAACCTGCGACCTCATGGTTAACAGCCACGCGCTCTACCACTGAGCTATTCGGGCAGAATAAGCATAGTCTTTTGGTAAGATAAACTATTTATTAATGACTTTTAGGTCCTTTTATAAGATTGTTATAAATATAATACAGCCCTGACATGAACGCGTATGAAGGCTCGAAGATTATAGGCGAGAGCCCCACTCCATTTCCTACAGCATTGAAATCATTAAGTAGGCTGTTTTTGACCTTGAATCTTATATTAAATGTGTCTGAAACTAGCGCACTGGTTGCAGAATCTACCGAAAAATTTATTCCATAAACTCCCGGCTCATTCTCAAATACAGGATATGTATATGACTCCTTTGTAAAATGAAGCGATATTACTTCATCTGTAGCGTTCCATGCAGGCAGACCTCCTGCAGAGATATAGAAAGGCTCATCAGAAATTCCCGTATTGTTTATTGATATATGAATATCAGCAGGCTGTCCTGGACCGGAGCTCAAGTTCTTAGGGGAAACATCTACTTTGAATATATTTCTGCTCACATTGACATACGCAAAGAATGTCAGGTTTCCTATTCTTGAGTAGTTCTGTATGTTGACAGACCTGAGCGTTATTCTATAAGTTCCGTCAGGTGCATCTGGAGCTACTGTTATCTTGACTTTCATGGGATTCTGGTATAATGGGGATCTCAGTGATGACCACCCTCCGGAAAGATTTACTGTCTCAAGAGTGTCCCATCCCAGATTTATGTAATTGCCGTTGTCCGTGGTATTGGGACTTGCAAGCACATAGAAGCTCTCTCCAGGGCCTACCTTCCCAAGGAATACTGACTGGTTATTGTATAGGGTCTTATTTACCGGACCGATTATCTGAAGATACGGAGATGCATTTACAACTGAAAGAGTAAAAATTCCAGCAAAGAGCAGGAATACATGTATAAATCTCATACTAACCCATATGCTGTATAAATTAATAAGATTATCTCAAAGCAGGAAAACCCACTCAAACCAGGAGATGCCCGAATATGCCATACAAGCCCTGCAAAGCCTTCAACGCAATCTCCTGTCTGTCTGGATACCCATGGACAAATCCTCTCCATATATTTAAATTAGTTTATACCTTATAAAAATCATGGCAACAAAACAGTACATCTGGCAGGATGGAAAATTTATCGATTTTAATAATGCAAAAGTGCATATACTGACTCACTCTCTCCAATATGGGAGTGGAATCTTTGAAGGAATAAGGGCATACTCCCATGGAAACAGGGCAGCCATATTCCGGCTGAAAGAACATGTAAGAAGATTTGTAGAAACGGCTAAGATATACTCGATGGATCTCGGATATAGCGAAGAAGAACTATCAGAAGCAATCATAACTCTTGTAAAGAAAAACAGGCTGCAACAATGCTATATACGGCCTTTTGCATATTACAACGATTCCAGGATAGGCCTTTCAGTAGAAGGCAAGAAGGTAAGCGTTGCAATAGCCGCAATACCTTTCGGCAACTATTTTGATAACAAGGCAAAAGGGATAAGCTGCAAGGTCTCTTCATGGAAGAGAATCAATTCGGAGATAATGCCTCCACACGCAAAGGCAAGCGGAAATTACCGCAACTCGATACTCGCTTCCTCAGAGGCAAAAGCTGCAGGAGCAGAAGAAGCTATAATGCTGACATCAGGCGGCTACGTTGCCGAAGGCCCAGGAGAGAACATCTTTCTTGTAATGAAAGGAAATCTGGTAACACCTTCCCCCAGATCTGATATACTGATGGGAATAACCAGAGACTCGATAATAAAATTAGCAGAAGAGAAGGGATTAGTTATAGAGGAGCGCGATGTGCACAGAGAGGAGCTTTATATCGCAGAAGAGATCTTCTTCACTGGAACTGCTGCAGAACTTACTCCTATAATAAAAGTAGACGGAAAGAAGATAGGCTCAGGCAGAATGGGACCCATAACAAAGTTGCTTTCAGACGCGTTCACCAAGATAGTGGAAGGCAGCGAAGACTTCTTCAATGACTGGCTGACGATTGTCTAAAATGTCAGAGGGAGGGTCTTCTACTTTTGAGATCTGCAGGCGCGGCGCAGACGCTCATTTAGTCACTATCTCACAGCCTTCCTTCTGTACTATCATTTCTTTTTCTGATTGTGCAACCATGCCTTTCTTTCTTTCTATAAGTACAGGGAAGCCTTCAATTGCATCCTGCCTTGCGAGCTCATTCAAAGCCCTCCTTACCTTGAATTCATCGTTGACAGGACCCTTCTTAAGCCACCTCAAGGCAAAAGGATAAGTCATATAATTGTCGCTTATGAAGTCAGAAATCGGCCTAAGGTCGTTCGATCTGGTGGTAGCATCCTTGGTTTTCTGGAATATCTGGAGATGTTCTCCTTCTATAACAAACCCTTCCCCATCTGTAAGGAAAGGCTCTATCGCTATGACCTGACCTTCCTCAAGCACTGTAGTATCTCCGTTATCAAAATTAGGTATGAATATATCCGCATGCAGGTCAAGCCTGCTTATTCCGTGGCCTCCAAGATTCCTTATGGTATTGAAGCCTTTGGAAGATGCGGTATTTGCTATCTCTCTTCCTATATCATTGACTGCCCTGCCTGCCTTGACCATGCTTATCGCATTTTCAAGCGCCTGATCTGCGGCTTCAACAAGCTTCCCATTCTTCCCGGAAAGATCTATTGTAATTGCGCAGTCTCCAAGGTATTCTCCTTTTCTGGCTCCCAAGTCTATCTTCACTATCTCGCTGCCTGAGAGCACTGCCTTGTCATCTGGTTCAGGAGTATAATGTGCAGCGTTGCTGTCGACCGATATGTTTACAGGAAATGCCAGTTCCATCCCCTTGCTTCTTATGAATTCTTCTATGCTTTCAGCAATCTCAAGAAATAGGGCGCCTTCCTTCACAACCTTTCTGGAGTAATCCAATGCTTCTGCAGAAACTCTGCCTACCTCTCTCAGTGTATTATAATCATATTCGTCTTCCATTCAATCACGTTGTCAATACTATTCTTCCTTCTACCTTGTTATTCTTTAGAAGCTGAAGGGCCTCATTGGCATCCTTCAGCTTGTACTCCTTGGCTGATATCTTTATACGGCCTTGGGATGCGAGTTCCAATACTCTGTTAATGTCGTTTCTGGTGCCTACTACTGTGCTTTTTATGATCTGGCCGTTCATAAATCTAAAATCCTTTATATTGCAGTCTACTCCTATGACTACTATGCCTCCTTTCTTTGTAGACCTTATAGCCTGTGAAACCGCCTCATCAGAAGGAGCAAAAACTATCGATGAATCCACGCCTCCGCTCCCGGAGATTGCAGCTACAGGATCTTCTTCAGAAGAAATTATTGTGCGGTCAGCTCCAACTCTTTCAGCCAGTTCAGTATGCAGGGCATTCCTGCTGACTGCTGTGACGCTGGCTCCGGCTATTTTAGCAAACTCTATTGCAAGATGGCCTACGCCACCTATGCCGAACACCGCTATCTTCTTTCCCGGAAACGGTTCGGCATTCTTCACTGCTCCGTATGCTGTCGCTCCGGGACAAAACAGAGGAGCTGCGTCTATATCGCTTATATTTTCAGGTATCTTATGCAGATGCTCTGCATACCCTATCATGTATTCCGAATAGCCCCCATCAATGCTCCATCCCAGCCTCTTGGAGTTTATGCAGAGATTCTCCCTGCCTGAAACGCAGTACTCGCAGGTATTGTCAACCCTGAATTGGGGCTGTGCACCAACCCTATCTCCAACAGCAAGCGAGCTTACTCCAGGACCTAGCTCGCTTACCACTCCCACCACCTCATGCCCTGGTATAAGCGGAAGCTTTGGAGGAGTTCCCCTTTCGCCCTCTATAACCTGCAGGTTAGAGCGGCAGACTCCGCAGGCCTTTACCTTGATCAATACCTCTCCGTATCCGGGCTTCGGAGTATCTACCTCTTCAAAAGAGAGAGGCCTGCTGCCTATATCTGCTGTTTTTTTCAATAACATTGCCTTCATTTCATCACCTAAAGTTTTCTCTGTTTTCCCAGGCCTTTCAGCTCATCTTCGCTGATGCCTAGCTCTTTCAGTATCTTGAGCGTAGATGGTATTATCTGGTGGTTTATGTAATAATCGGGATCATAATCCTCTGCAAGCTCAGCAAGCATGGCCTTGTCTGAAACAGAGCTCCCGCTTCTGGTGACTACATATCCTATCGTAGAGCCCTCCATTTCCTCCTTTGTCTTAAACCCTGCTTTTATGGCCTTCATAGCTGCAGAGAGTTCAGGGGATTTTCCATCATAGCTGTCTATCTTCCTCCTAAGCTGTGTCCTTATTACAAGATCGCCGATGTCTACATCGCCTTCCCTAAGCCTCTTCACCACATCCTTGACTATAGCTATGGCCTTCTCCTTGCTTCCATCTTTCAGTATGGTGTCCAGAACCTTCTTCTGTGTCTCTCTAGATATGTTAGACCAATCCCTTCTCACAAGCTCGAATCCCTTGATCTTTATCCTTCCCGATTCGGAAAGAAGAGCATACTTCTTCTTAGCTCCTCCTTTATCGACTCCCTTCTTTCCTACAAAGACTCCGCTTACATAAAAATCTTCAAGCTCAAGCTCCATTGTATCTGGCAGGGTCTTGTTGTAGCCTTTCACGAATTCAAGCGCATCTTGGTTTGGCCTCTCTCCAAGAAGCAGGAAGCATGAATCGGTATCCGCATACAAAACCTTGAAGCCTGCACTTTCCGCAGCTTCTATGGTCTTGGCTATGTAAGCTCTCCCAAGAGCTGTAACGCTTCCTGCACAATCTCTGGAGTACCATCTAGACCTGGCATAGCCCAAATAGCCATAGAATGAATTGGCTATTATCTTCAGAGCCTGCGACCTGGCACCGAGGAAGACATCATTAGGGTTCTTTTTGTAGGCATCCTTTACCTGGCCTCTCTCTTTAAGAAGTATCCTCAATGCCTTGGGAACAATACCTTCAGGACTTTTAATAAATCTGACTCCGTTAGGCGCCTCATTATACTCCCCTTCGTTTTTGTATAGTGTTGACGGATCTATATTGTAAGCTATGATTATGGAAGGGTATAAGCTCCTGAAATCAAAAACTGCAATCCTTTTGTATATGCCTGCTTCCGGAGCCTTGACATAAGCGCCCTCTATGGGATTAGCATTTCTTATGCCTATTTCATACTCGGAAGGCTTTTCAGGAACTATCTCATTGTTATTAAATGCATATCTCATCAGGAAGTACTCAACCAGCTGCCCTGTTGTGGATATGCAGGCTTCCCCGAGAGTAGTTCCAGTAACCCTTGATATCTCCATCTCGAGAGGCATGAAGAAATCATAGACTGCTTTCAATGAGACAGCATCCCCAAGCGAGTAATCTGCAAGCTCCTCTCTGTCAGCTTCGCTCCCATCCCATATCTGCCATATATTCTTCCTGTCAACCATCTTCTTCTGGCTTCCGGATATTGCCGCATATACTTCCGAGAGAGTAAATCTATTGGCTCTCTGAAGCTTCTCAGAAGCTCCAACTGTCGAGACGAATTTGGCTATATGATAAGCATCTACATTTATCCTTCCGGGTATCTTAATGGTTTCAAGAAGGCCATGGTGCTCCTGCTTAGGCATGCTTCCATACCTGCTGATGTTGAAATCTGCCTTTAATTTCTCCGATCTTTTTATAAGATAGGGCATATCAAAATTCGAAGAGTTATATCCTACTATCGCATCTATCTCATTATCGCGTATTATTCTGCTGAATTCCTCTATCATCTCCTTCTCGCTTTCAAAATATCTTACGAAATCCCTATTTATCTTTTTTGTAGTAAGGACGCCTTTTTCTTCACCGTAAGCGTAACTTATCATGAGTATTGGATCGATCTCAGGCCTAGGAACTTCTACTGGATTGTAGGTCTCAATATCAAAACAGAGCGATTTTAACTCCGTCTTGCTTACTCTGGCTCCTTCTATTTCCTTTATATGCATCCTTCCATTCTCTTCGGAGATCTCAGCGCGGATTCCGGCCATCGGAGAGATCTGCTTGTCTATCAGGTATCTCTTCCAAAAAACTATGTCGTGCTCATAGACCTTTCCAAATCTCTTGAATGCATCCCCAAGCTTTGGCACGTTTTTTGATTGGTTCGTGCTTATCTTAAAGATTTTTTTTGTTATGCCCCGCACATTCATTCTCTTCTCTTCAATCGAGTGTACTGTTATCCTCTCCCCGTTGAATACTGTCTCTATCTTCTCAAGCTCCTCCCTGCTTATATCCTCATTCTCAGGCATAAGGTAAAAATAGGGATAAAAGAGCATATCATAAATTGGATATATTTTCTCGTTTTGCCTGACCGTAAGCCTGATTATGCTCCTTTCATCTTCAAGGACATAGTCTGCATCTATTATTACTCCTTCCAACTCCATTCGCTTCTCCTTATTAGAATTGGACAGAGAATAATTTAGCAGTATCTGATACTTCTATCACTTAGCGCTTGAATCTGTCTCTGTCAGCTTAGCCCTTGTTATAGGTATAGGCGCAGCAAATCCTATTGCATATGCGAGAAGTGTTCCTCTGGCCCCGCACTCAAAATTTAGTATATTTATGACATCTTCGGCAATCTTGAGAGGCAGTGTCTTCTTGTTCTTCCAAGTATTCTCTATCTCCTCTGCCTCTTTCTTGGATTCTTTGGTGATTACCTCTCCTGCTATCTTCAGCTCGCCTACCTTTGTAGCCTTAGCCTGTGTGCCTCCGTCATAGAGTGTTGAAAATGTGAAAGCAATCCTTACATTTTCCTGGTTGACTTTTACTTCTTCGAAGTTTATATTGAACCTCATGTTCGATACTGCTTCGCTGAGCTCTCTTTGTGCCTCTACCTTGCTTATCTCTATCCCTGTTATCATAAAATCACTCATCTTAATTACGCACCTAATCTATAAAAATACTTCTATAACTGCCTGAATAACACATGCATCCTCGCATTCCATTTCTTGTAAAAATATCGAAATTATGTATGCAAGTATATAAACAGCAAGAGTAAGATTTAAAAGCCTCACAGTTTTTATACAATATCAGGTTGGGCTGGTTTAATTCCTGGAAGAGTAATATTCAATAACTGCGTATTATTCATAAGCGAAGTAAGGAAACTTTCCTGCAAAGGCAACTACTGTAGCAAAGACTACGATACTATTAAAAAAGCAGTCCTTATAGCTGCTCTCTCATCTAACCACTCCTGGAAGACATCAAAATACCTAAACAGCTATTGTGATCTTGATAAAGAATCGCTATTAGAGGAATTCAAAGCGGCCGAGAGAGAGAACTGGAAATTCATAAGCGAGAACGACATAGAAGAAGTGATAAACTGTGCAGACAAGAACGGCTCCTTCAACCAGTTTGCACTATCAATGTGGTTCTACCATGTCATGGACGAGAAGACAAGGCCCGAATACTCCGCGACATTCAACAAGATGAAAAAAGAATTCGCATACGGCCTAGAACCAATGGAAAAGCGGGTCTGAGTCTCTTCTAATTCTTACAAGCCAAGCAAGCCTCGCCATCCAGATAACGTTATAATCCTAAACTGCGTAACTTCTATCTGCAGTTGCGAATGGGCATGTGGCGCAACTTGGATAGCGCATCTGGCTTCGGACCAGATGGTTGCGGGTTCAAATCCCGTCATGCCCGCTACTGCAATGGGGTTATTTAGGACTTCGATTTATTAGTAGTCTAATCATGTCACAAGATCTTCAGAGCCCAAAAGCCCTTGTAACAACATTTATTAAAGCTAACATAAAATAGATAAAAGTCAACATGCAAACCAAGACCTACTTAAAATTTGCAAAGATCCTATCCTTAATAAGCATAATTTTCTTAGTTGGGCAATCGATAGGTGTAGTAAGCGCACAAGTAGTTGCTGTAAATTTTGGCATATCCAATATAACAACAAGCATAAACGGAAAATACCTATATGCATCTTATTATACAAACAACCAGTCAGGAATGATAAACGGTTCAGGATTGATGATAGAGAATGCCCAAACCGGAAGCATACTAAGCAAAATTCCAATGGAATTTCGTTCAAATATAAGCACAGGGTATAGTACCACTCCCACCACCATACTAATCCCTTCGCCTTCTGGTGAATATCTCTACATTATTGATGACTGGTATCAATATCCTTCCAATTATTCCTTACCTTGCAATTTTGCCCTGCAGAAATGTGCACCTTTCAATATGAGCATGATAACAACAATAGATCTCTCAACAAACAAGATAATAAGCCAATCACAATATCCTTACTTTATTTCTTCACCAGCAATAAATCCTTCCGGTACTATAATATACGCAATAAAAAACGAAGGCCAAGTCAAGCAACCTTTCACATGGAACTTCTTCAATTCCAGCGCTTCAAACAGAAAGTCCATTTCATCAGACGGTTCCGCATATAACAACTCAATAATTATGATAAACACGAAAACAGATAACCCAATCGGCAATATTAACGAAAATCAAGAGTATCCAGACCATCTTGTAATAAATTCTGCAGGCACATATCTGTATGTTATAAGTTCTAACTATGCCTATGAAAACTACTCTATAAACAGTTCCACAGGAGAACCGATAGGAAATACTCCTAACAATATTTATGTCACTGCTTATTATTCAAATAATACTGAAGGAATATTCCAAGTTCAAAACAATACGATAATGGTCATAAGTACACAAACAGATAAACCTGTTAAAAAAATACCTATCTATACGGAAGACATCGCAGCAAATCCTTCAAATCCTGAAATATATGTTTTAGCAAATTCAATTTTGATAATCAACACCACTATGAACAACATTACGGGATCCATTCCTTATAGCTCATATCCATACTCGATCGGCTTTGATAAAACTGGATCCTTGGCCTATCTAACAATATACAACGATAGTGACTGTAATGGAGCTTCTGACTGCATGCCAGGTTCTGATGTTTTATTTATAAATACAAAAACACAAAAAGTGACAAATGAGACATCGACAGGCCCAGGCGTTCAGGCATTAGCCATTAATCCACTAGGAACTTTGTTATATGTAGTTAATTATGGTTATAATGAGACAATAAACAAAATTCCATCAGGTCAAAACATTCCAGATAATGAGACAGTAAACAAAATTCCATCAGGTCAGAACATTCCAGAAATAAATAATATAAGCATTAGTCTGATTGCAGTTGTAGTCATCATCTTAATACTCTTAATCATTGCATTTATTTATGCAAAGCATAGGAAAAATCCTATTAAGCCAAGCCTCTAAAAACATGTACTAATTACAAAATTTCAGAATCAATGCAATGCTAAGCTCTAAGCTAGCACACAACTGAAAGCGGGAGGTGGTCAGATACCACATCCGGCATTGCGGCAAACTCTTTCACATCTATGTCATATGAGGTAAGTATGTAGTCAGCATAAGGTTGTGGGAATCCATAATAAGTGGTTCTCGTTGACTTAATCCCATAATCTTTTACCAGATTTCTCATGGGTATGCCTTCAAGTATCTTTATGCTCTCAGTATTAGGATGAAGATTTAAATCACCGCATAATATCCTCTTTCCCTCAGTCTTCTCTATCATGGATTTCAAATTAACTGACTGTTCTATTGTTTCCTTGGTATCATTTTTTTCCATGTCTATAAATATGCCATGAGTTGTCCATATATTGTATTCTTGATCTCCCCTGCCTATCTTCGAATATAACACATTTATTCCAAGTGTAGACCACTTATTATCTACCATTGAATTTTTCTTTCCTAAAACATATTCTTCTTTTTTATCAAGGATTTCCCATCTTTTGTTTACAAAAGTAGCGAGCCCTCTCTCGCCAGGATGCGGAAGAGCACTATATCCTTCAAAGTCCTCTCCGAGAATTCTACCTATCCTGCTAAATGAATCTTCAGTGCCATCCTTAAAAACAGCACTTTTGACTCCTGGCTTATTGTCAAGAACCTCCTGAAAACAAAAGACATCAGTAGCATTCCTATTTTTTTCTATAAATGGCTCTAATTTATCAAAAAGTTTCCCACACCATATATTCAATGTTATGAGTTTCAAATTCAACACTTTATAATAATTAGATTTCGTCTATTGCCTTCCTCAAAGCGTTAAATATAGTTCTATCTTTATGACACATCGTCTCCAATACTTCATGAAGTTCATCAGAACTATTAAGAAGTCCGAGAGCCTTCAGTCTCCTTACATCTTCTGTATCCTGTTTTCCATTCAAATCCCTGTATAGCATTAATTTGTAGAAAGCTATGAAACCCGGATGGGCAACTTTCGTTTTGCCTTGTATTAATGGATGTTCATATGTCTTTGCCTGGTAGAGCATGGTATCAGCAGAAGGATATTTGTACCTTACAGAAGGTGCAAATCTATGGTCTTTCGGGTATATTTGTGACAATTCAGTAATTATATCTACATCAAGGCCATTAGTGGTTTTGGTGCTGAGTGTAGGTCCCTCCAACACATGCCCATAATGCATAACCGGTTCTTTATTTACAACAGCGGGTACAGCAAATGCGTCTTTTATTAAATCAAGTATAAGGCCACCTGTGGCAGTATTATTCACAACTATGTCTAAATCTGTAGGATTCCTATCAATATACTCTGGTTTAGAGTCTCCATGATGTCTCAATTGATAAAGAAATACGCCTCCTCCTGCTATAATCATCCAGGAATTTCTCTCCAATTTTTTTGAATCAAGTACTTTAGCTATCTCGTTTATGCCTTCTATGAATAGTTGCTGTTCTTTAGAAAGTATTAACTCCCCTTTCTCTCTCAACAACCCAGTAAACTCTCTATGACGACCAGTCACAGGTCCTATATGAGAACTAACTTTAGTCCTATAAGATTCCATATAATATATTACCAATTAATATTCAATATCTGATATATTCAGTACAAATCTGAAATGTATATGGGATTTTTATAAATTAAATTGAACCTACCAGTAATAATTAATCTATCATGGCATTTGCAAATTAAAAACCTTTCTGTTAAATTTTATATCCAACAACCCATATCTTTAAAATGCATTTTTTACTAATCATGTTTTTAATTATATTCGCCTCTTCCAATTTATCATAACAGTTTCAATATTCTTATCATTCCATATCCTATTCAATGCTTTAAAAGCCTCCTAACTCTGAAATAAACCTTCTAAATCTTTCCATTATTCCTGTGGCAACCGTTTCAGTCTTATACTGATGCTGCTCCCCACGATCAACAAATCCTACTCCAAATCTCATGTCTGGAGTCTCGCTTGCATTAATTATCAACCTACTATCATTATTCAAACTTCTAACGATCGGGCGAACTCCTACTCCTTCTGTTCTCCTCAGATATCTTTCTGGATAAAGTGCGTCTTGCCCAAAACCCAAACTTAAAGGAATTCCTGTTTCTTTATCTACCATTCCCCACCCATTCTTCTGCAAAAAATTTTCCAATATAATAACATTTTTCTGACCAGCTTCTACTACCACTCTATCTTTATACGTCTTAATCTCTTCCGGACACACTAGTAATCCAATACTCTTTCTATCTAAAGCCTCCTGAGGCATAGAAGATAATGAAAATAACCATGTTCTTCTTGCTCTGTCTTTATAGGAATCCACTACATCCTTTCCTTTTCTAAATACTCCATCAGATTCAGGATATACAACGAGATCTCTGGTCCACCATATAGGATAACGATTTGCCAATCTCTTCCATTCTTCCCTATTCTGATATCCTGGTCTTGCTAATATTCTATCAAGCAACAAATTAGAAGGAAGCTCTCTTTCACCTCTTAATAAATTAAATGCCTCCGCATAGCCTAACTGCCTACTTATTGGCACTATCTCCTCTATCGGCGACTTAATTCTATGATTTACGGTTAAAGACATTGTATCAAGTATCAAATGTATATTTATTCAATAGGTACTCCATTAATAACTTCAAAATCTTTTTTCAGCTTAAATTTTATTAAAACGCTGTCTATATATCTACCTGCAGGAAAATTTACCATATCCTCAGATAAACCCAGAGCTCCAACATAATCCATTCTTCGGCATGCTAAAGATATCATTCGCCTCGATCGGCTAGGTTCAAAATTACAATTAATTGAAACCATATCGTTACATTATTAGTCTCAGTTTTCCTGATATTTAACCCTTATGCTGTCTACTTTTTGTACATCAAATCACTCAAAATTGCAAATAGACTGAGGATTTTATTTTTGCAATATTTCTTCAAAGTTTTCTTTTTTCTTGAAAATATAAATGAAAATCCGTCTCTTTTTATTCTACTGCCTGCCATGCCCATCGCAATCTTCTTCATTTACTACTTATTAATTCCAAAGTACCATGTAAATTATGATCTATGTGGCTCATTGCATCTTTGAGGAAATAGCGAAACGCCACGAATCTTTAGCCGAAGCCTGACTTCGCCCCACTGTCTCGCAGAATTCAAGTCACCCTAACCCTAAGATGTAATTTATAGACTTATATCTACAAATTATAATTGATGATAAAATGGAAGACAAAAGAGAAAAATTTCATGAAAGAAGAATGGAGATGTGGAAGAAGATGGAGGAACTCCTAAACACGATGGATGAGAAAGAACTTAGGTCATTTATAAGAGGGTACATGCTGGGTGAGAGAAAAGCCTCAAAAAGAATGAAACATGGATGCGGCACGGGTTTCTGCAACTGCAATAATGTATCATCAGGATGTGGATGCCAAGGAGGCTGTGGAAAAGAAGGATGCAATTGTAAAGGCAGGGAGGAATAAGCAATATTCCTATTTTCCTATTATTTGCAGCATTCCAGTCATCTAAACTAAAACACAGGCGACGATCTTTTTTCATCTCCTGTGTTATAGTTGATGCATATGTCTGTCATTAAAGCAGGGTTTCGTATTTCGATCCAAAAATCTTGCAAGCGAAATAAGACTCTCCTTATCCGAAATATGTAGTAATTCCACAATTCCCAAATATGGAACAGAGACCAAAAAACTTTAAACTATACTCTATCATAATATGCTAATACTGATATAATGGAAGATAAAATAGTCACCGTATCTACAAGGCCAAACCTAGCCCTTGTCAAATATTGGGGCAAAAGACGAAAAGGGGAAGAATGCGAAGATCCATTCTTAAATCTGCCTCAAAATTCATCGCTCAGCATAACTCTTGAATCAGGAAAAGACCTTCTTACAAAAACAAGCGTTGTTTTCTCAGGAAAATTATCAAAAGATGAGTTTTATCTTGATGGCAAAAAACAAGATCTTGAAGACAAGGAGCTCCAGGAAAGATTTTTGGCTATAAAAAAACTCAGAGAGCTTGCAGGTGTAAATACAAAAGCACTTGTTGTATCTTATAATACGTTTCCCACAGCAAGCGGACTTGCATCAAGCGCTTCAGGCCTTGCAGCATTAACATTTGCTGCTTCCAAGGCCTTAGGCCTTGATATAGGCAGCGAACGGCTCTCTGAGATAACACGCATAGGGAGCGGCAGCGCATGCAGAAGCCTATTCGGAGGATTTGTAGTATGGGACCGTGGCAGGAAGCCGGATGGAAGCGATTCTATCGCATGGCAGCTCTTTAATGAGGATTACTGGCATGAGATTACTATACTCATATGCATAACAACTCCAAAAAAGAAGAAGATATCAAGCAGGCTTGGAATGAAAAACACAGTGGAGTCAAGCGAATTCTTCAAGCTCAGGCCTAAAATAGCCGAAGCCCACCTCAAACAGATAACAGAGGCAATAAAGAAAAAGGATTTTTCCGCTATGGGAAGAATAATTATGAAAGATGCAATGAACATGCACTCAACAATGCTAGATACAATGCCTCCAATTATCTACTTAAATGACATATCCAAGGAGATAATATATGCGATAGAGGATCTTAACGAATCAGAAAAAAGAATTGTTGGCGCTTATACTTTCGACGCGGGCCCGAATGCATGCATAATATGCATGAAATCAGACAAGGCAAAAATCCTGTCTAAGATAAACGAAATAAAGGGAATAGAAAGGATAATAGAAGCCAAGGTGGGCTCAGGACCTAAATTGCTAAACGAATCTGAATCCCTCATAGATCTGAAGAACCTGACTCCGCTTCAAAATAAAAAATAGTAGATATAATGTCATTTGGTGCGCAGGCCAAAGCTCCAGGAAAGATACTCTGGATTGGCGGCTATTCGGTAATAGAAAGGCCTAATATAAGCATGGTAACTACTGTAGACGCATACGTACATGCGCGTGTAAGATCCATAGAAGGGAATAGAATAATTCTATCGGTTCCTCAGATGAAACTGCACATTGAAGGCAGCATAGATCCTGATACTGGGAAGATATCAATAGATTCCAAAAAAGAATTACTTCTTCTCAAGACTTCAGTGGAGATAGCCTCTAGGTACATATTGGGAAAAGGAGTGAGCCTTAAAGGAATGGAGATAACTACTGAAAACGATCCCGAATTTTACTATACTGCGGCAAAGAACAAAGTAACCAAGAGCGGCTTGGGAAGCAGCGCAGCAGTAACCGTTGCAAGCATTGCCGCTATCTTGCGTGCATACGGAGTAGATCCTAGTGAAAATGATGCCCTTCACAAGCTTGCACAGATAGCGCACAGCATGGCTACAGGCAAAGTCGGAAGCGGCTTCGATATAGCAGCAGCAACCCATGGTTCAATAATATACGTTAGATACTCCCCAGAGATAATAAACAAGCTTCCGGAATCATATCACAATGAAGATCTCCAGAATCTCATAAAGAAAGAATGGGATTATAACATAATAAAATTCACCCTTCCATCAGAGTTCAAACTTACCTTTGGCAATTTCCTAGGTGAAGGGATGGTTACTGCTTCAGCACTGGGTAGTGTTTCAGAATTCAAGAAAAAGAACCATTCAGAATACAATGAACTAATTCAGAAAATAAACAGGGAGAACCAAAAGGCAATAGATGCACTTTTGGCAATTAGCAAGGAAGGTTTATCTGAGAATAAATTGGATCTTTTTCGTGAGGCATTTAACAAAGGAAGGCTTCTTACAAAACAGCTAGGCATATTAAGCAACGTAAGCATAGAAGACGACGATCTAACAAAATTGATAGAAGATAGCATGATGAATGGCGCATTCGTAGCAAAGCTTCCCGGTGCAGGCGGAAGGGATTCCATTGCTGCATTATCAATACATGGAAGAAAGAAGGAGCTGGAAAATTTCTGGAAGTCGAAAAGAGGAATTCAAATACTCAAAATAAATATCACAGATAAAGGAGCTCTAAGCTGAGGCTTTCGAGTATTCTTCAACTTCCAATTTATCCTCATTTTCCAACAAGACAAATTCAATACTTCTACTTCCAATTCTTCTGTATTCTTTCCACATATCTGCTTAGATCTGTCATTCTCGAAGAGAACTCTTCCCTTCTCTTTTTCCTTACCATTTCCACCCACTGATTTGCAGAGTCTATGAAAAGCCTTTCAGCCTTTTCCGCATCTTTCACATCCATCTGCAGATAAGAATAAAGTCCGGGGTTAGAATCCACAACGCTCTTTACAAAATCAGAAAGAAACCTGAAGCTTGTACTGCTTGTCTTCATATGCTTGTCTACTCCCATTCTCTTCCATGCATCTGCTGTAACCAATCCTATGAAATGAGTCAGTGACAAGACTTCGCCTATCATTGCATCATGTTCTTCAGGAGACATTACCCTCACGCTGAAACCCTGCTTCTTCAAAAAGCTTCCAAATTCAGAAGCATACTTTCTCTCCTTTGAATTGGTAGGTGTCAATATGAAATTCTGGTTCTCCTTCTTGGCGCTTGGCCCAAACATGGGATGTGTACCGAGCACTACTGCATTTTTTATGTAGCTATGCATAAGCTTAACCGGAACCTCTTTAACCGAAGCTATATCTATAACCTTCTGGTTTTCCCTGATGTGCGGTGATATTTCCTTAAGCACATCTTCCATGTGCTGCGGCAACACTGATATAAGGATAACATCCGCGTTTTTCACAGCCTCTACATTGCCTCTGACTGCTTTTACTCCTAATTTTCTAGAGACTTCAATGGATTTTTTATATTTCCTTCCTGATATGGTGACATCATATCCTGAATTTTTAAAGAAGCGAGAGAACCATTCTCCCATCTGTCCCGTTCCACCTATGATAGCAATTTTCATTGATTCACATTTTAAATAAGACAAAATATCTTATAAATGCATATTAAGGACTTACTTCAAAATTCTTCAAGCTTTGTTCAAATGCTCTCATCCCTGAAAGACCTGTTAAGCATTATCATGCTTAGCATCTGCATGATGAAGACATAAGCGATTATGTAATATGCTGAATAAAAAAGATATCCTACAACAACACCAGAAACAAGAAGGCCGAAGCCGTAGAACATATTGAATACGCCAAAGGCAGAGCCTCTCTTCTCTGAAGGAATCATAGAACCGACAACGGAACGCATAACCGTATCCTGTATTCCTGTAACTGCGCCAAACAACAACGCAGCGATGAAAAGAAATGCAAGACTACCTCCAAGAAGGAAGATAGGTATAAATACAGCAAGCAGGATTCCGGAATAAACCAGATTTCTACCAATCCTGTCGTAAAGCATTCCGAAAACAAAACCAAACACGCCCTCGCTTGCCATAGCTACCAGGAATATTATCGGTATCACATAGGATGTGATTCCATTAACTCCGGCTCCATAGAGGACGAATGCCGCCTGGTATAATCCTGCGGCGCTTATGGCTATTGCTATGGAATAAAGCATGAAATTCCTTGATGACATCACTTTAGCTGGGGCATTTACCTTGAGATCAAGTTTTCTGCTTCCATAATATGCATAAGCGGCTATAAGGACAATAAATGCCGTAACAGCAGGCAGGGCCAGAACTGAGAATGCAAACCTGTAAGCTCCGCTTTTATAGAAAAGCACTACTGCCATGATAAGAGGTCCTATTATTGCGCCTGTCTGGTCAAGCCCTTCCTCTATCGCAAAAGCCTTTCCAACTTTTCCTTTTGAGGCAGCATTAGAGAGTATATAATCCCTAGGGGGAACTCTTATTCCACGGCCAATTCTCTCCATGAAGATGAGCAGAGCAGCTTCAAGATAATTGCCTGTAAAAGCGAGAAGCGGAACTGCAAACAAGTTTACAGCGTAGCCGAAAAAGACCAAGCTCCAGTAATGTTTTGTCTTATCGGCAATCCTTCCGCTGAATATTCTTACCGCATAGCCAGCAAATTCGCTGCCGCCCAGAACCACTCCCAGCAGAAGGGCCGAGCCTCCCAACGCTGCAAAATACTGTGGTATAATGCTTCTGGCTCCTTCGTATGTAAAATCGCCGAAGAGGCTGACTATGCCTATTATAATGATTAGTATTGTTCCCTTCCTTATTATTCGATGCTTCTTCTCAGGCATTCCCTACACTATTTTATCATACGGTTTTGTTAGCTATAGGAAACCTGGCAAAATGTGAAAAAGCCCCGCCAAGCCCTGAAGCAACTATTAATGGCAGTATCACGAGAAGCACTATCAGGAATAAGATAACGCCTACTATTATACAGGTAAGTATCATGGTTCCAAAGACCTTCCATGCTCCTGTCTTATGCAGTTTTGCAAGTCCCAATACCTCAATTATAAAAGCCCATATTGATATAATGCATGAGATTATCCATCCTATGACTGGTATAATCATTATCCAGGAGAAGAGGATCACGGTTGATGACGAATATACCGATGCCGTTATGGTATCTTCATAGCTTCCTTTAAAGATGCCTAACAGATTGCCTCCTATAAGCTGAAGGAGCGCTGCCGAAATAATTATCGCTATCGGCTCTATTATCCATATTAAGAGAAGAGACGCTCCTCCAAGAATCAAAAATATTGCAAAAGGCCCTCCAAGACTCAGATGTGCGGAAGTTCCTCCAAATGCGCCAGAGATGCCATTAGAAAGAAGTGAGAAGAATGCTACTCCTATAAGTCCAAGTACTATTCCTATGACAATAGGGATTATTGATATCTTGTAATAATACAAAAACGCATTTTTGATCCCTTTTCTCTTCATGCCTTCAGGATCAAACATTATTCTTATCTGTTCACTTATCTCTTCAATTAACATAAATCTATCCTTACTTCAAAGTATATAAATGCTTAAGTATGCCTCAAATCCTATTATCTGGATAGTCTTGTATTGCGTTGGTTATTATAAAGCTCTCTAGTCTATCTATTCTCACATGGTGGATATATGCCTGACTTTGCAGGTACTGTTTTATTCTCACTCATAATGGGCTTCTCCATATTCCTCTCGCTTCCCATAGTTCTTAGGAAGAAAACAGGGGAAAAAACCACCAGGCTTCTAAATGCAGTAGCAATAGGCATACTTATTTTCCTACTCGCTGATGTATTTTCAGATGTTGCCTCAAGCCTTTATTCTGGCGGAAATCTTGCAGGATACGGAGCAAATCCTCTCCTGAGCATATTCTTTGCAATAGGACTCATAATAGGGTTCTCAATGCTCTATCTATTTGAAAACAGGTCAAAAAATGGCCTCTCTCCGACTCGTATGGCATTGATGATAGCAACAGGCATGGGCCTGCAAAATCTGACAGAGGGCTTGGTCTTTGGCGCCCTCTCCGAAAGCATAGGGCTCTTTTCTGGAGTTGCGTTGGTTGTGCTTATAGGCTTCATACTTCAGAACATAACTGAAGGATTCCCTATAGCCGCTCCGTTTCTAAACCATAAAGACAAGCGTATCGGGATAATGGCCATCCTCCTCTTTGTAGGAGGTTTCCCTACTGTTATAGGCGGAGTAATAGGATTCTATTTCAGCTCAACAGGCTTCAATATTTTTGTAGACGGACTTGCAATAGGTGCGATACTATATGTAATACTTCCAATGATAAAGCATCAGCTTAAGGATATAGACCCAACAAAGCAGAAGCTTGTATATGCTGGGATATTCTTGGGATTCTTGGTCGGCTTTCTTGTAAATCTTATCTAAATTAAAGGATAAAAGGCAATCTTTCCGAAACACCTGAAACTTTCCATCTGCGAATAGCCAAATTCCTAATTCTTAATTTCCCTGATTATCTTGTCTATCTCCCTGAAATTCTTTATTATGAGATCTGCACCGGCAGCTGCAAGTTCTTTCCTTGATGCCTCTGAAGTCTCAAGGGCGACCACCTTCATTCCAAGAATCTTTGCTATGCTTACTGAGACCGGATTTGCTACAACTACAATTCCTTCATCTTCCTGCAAGCCGTTATCCCTGGCTATCTTAATGCTCTTGGCAAGGATCTCGTTGAATATCATTCCGTCTTCTCCGTAGGCCCCAAACTTGAAATAATTGTCTATCTTTACCTTTCCAAGCCTCATTTTGGCTACTCTCTGGGCTTCGCCTGTAGCAATTCCTATGAATATGCTCCTCTTTGTAAGCTCGTCAAGCAATTCTTTGGCTCCATCAGTGACTATGATCTTGTCGCTCCAAGCTACATTATAATAAGAATAGGGGAGATCCTCCATGTATCTATCAAGCCTGGGATTAATCTCCTCATCACTGAATCCATTTTCAAGCAAGACTGATCTGGCTATCTGTTTCGATGTAAGCCCAGGATACTTTTTAAGGTCGACATCTACTATTACCCCATAGATGTTCATTATCGATTCCCTGACATATGCTGAGACATCCTTGGCATTTCTAGCTACAGTATCGTGCGTATCGAAAATTGCAAACCCTTCCGTAATACCACTAATTAAATATTACTAAATTATACTATTTAATATTTAAAAGGGTTCTTATGAAGGACGAAAAGCTCATAAAAGGAGTAGCAATATGGAGAATATCCAGACTTTTCGAGCTAGCCGAGGAAGATACTCGAAAAGACCCTGCAGGATCAGAAACTCTTGCAAAAAGGTATATCTACCTGGCAAAAAAAATAAGCGCTCATTATAAGGTAAAAATCCCAAAAGAGATGAAAACAAGAATATGCAAGTCCTGCAATGCCGTCCTCATACCCGGAGTAAACTGCAGGGTAAGGATAACGAAAGGCCCGCTAATCATTTACATATGTAATTGCGGCTCTGAGAAAAAAGAGTATATAACTAAAAAAGATACGAAGCCATCTGCAAAATAAGAGATAGGAGAATAAGCATGGCCTTCAATCTTCAGGAATCTCTCATCTGACACCTGCCCTGTCAAGCATCCTACCTACAAACTCTTCCGTCTTTCTGTAATCTTTTAGGCTCATTATATCTGTATCGCACTCCATATCGCTATCTGAGATTATGCCCCTGTAAAGCTTTATCATATACACAAGCTCGGACGCATCTTTAGGCACCGCAACCTTGCGTTCAGATACCAGATTGGCTTTTGCAAGAAACTTGACTGCATTGCCCACTCCGGCAACAATTTTATTCCTGCCTGCTATATTTCTTATAAAATCCAGGGCAGGCATCACTTCATAGAGCCTATATCTCTCAATGCCTGTGCCATCTGCTATAAGCACCGCATCAAAATTCCCGGGATCTGCATTGTTTATATTCGCATTTGGCATATATACTGCACCATGGCTTCCCTTGCATTCCCTGTCAACAAAGCCCATTATGCTACATCTAACGTTCCATCTCTCAAACATTCCTTTTGCCTTCGCTACAGTCTCATCCCTAAAATCCGCAGGAGCTATTACAAGTGCAACATTCATTCCAATTCCCAGTCATTTATCCACAAGCAAATTATTTCAAACCTTCCTCTGTTCCTTGGTCTTTTATTTGTTCAGATACTAAAGCATAATCCTTTTTATGATGCATCTTTCTGCTGAATGCCAGATACATCACCGCTGCCAAAATTATAATCAGTGCAAAGACAGACATATCCTCAAAAGTTACCATGTCTATGTAAACAGGATTGCCGTATCCTGCATTTAAAGAATATGGAATAAGAAAACCGTTAATCTGCCCATGTGCCTCTCCATAAGGTATGTCCTTTAGGTCTATTTCACCGTTAGGCCCTGAATTTACGCTTCTTGCGCTGCCGTTGTAAAACAAGATGCTTACTGAGGCATTAACTGGATTTCCGAATATGTCCTTTGTAAATACCTCAAGGTTATACACTGGAAGCTGAACATATGTGTAATTGCTTTCTCCCATTGTAAAATTCTGGTCAACGGGAAGCCAGCTTCCCATGTAATATGCTTTTGTTATGTTGTATTGTTTTCCCGAGAAAAACCATCCTGTGTCATTTACTTTTTTCCCCCCAACTTCAAAATAATCGGCATGTATATAATTTCCGTACGCATCTCTAGCTTTCAAGGAATGCAGATGCTCTTTCCTGTAAATTGCAACTAGACTCTCAGGACCTGTAACTAATGCATTAAAAGAGGCATTCTGGTTTCCGTTGCTCCAAGCGTAGAAGGCATACCTGCTCCTATTCTCCGGGCTCATGTTCTCCGGAGTTACTGATATCATATCCTGCCTTCCTGCAAATACCCACCCACTGCCTGATGCGTTGCCATATTGTGAAGACACATTGACGTAATACTGGCTTCTCCATAATGCATTGACGTTGTGCGGCGAATTCATAATGATATATCCTTTTGTGGTGTTGGCTCCGTCACTCCAAGCAAGGAAGACCTCTCTCGATTCATTTCCAAGATATATTATATTTGAACTTATTCCGTAAGGTACTGTCGAATTTGCATTATACCATCCGTCTCCGTAGGCTACCCCATAATCTGTAGATACATTAAGATAATACTTGATCTGCCATTCCGCAGTTTCTGTGATATTGCTCTCCATTACTATTGCGGTTGTATTTGCAGGCCCGGTATAAGAGCCATAACCCCTTCCCACCCATCCTGTAAAGACGGCAGTCACACCATTGCTTATATTCACTATCCTTGGCGCATATAGCTCTACCCTGGAATAACCGAGATACTCCCCAAAATTAGTGATATTTGCATATTTTGAATTTATGCTGAGAACATATCCCTGGTTCCAGAGAGATGTTCCGTTTAAAGGTCTCGGAAGGTCTGATCCTATCTTAAAATAATTTACCCTATTGCCTATCTCTTCGACTCCATATGGGACAGGTACATTTTCCAGGCTACCACTCCCATATCCTACATACGCATATCCTTGCGGCACAGGAGTAAATCCACCGTTTATATATACTGAAAGATTTTTGATGTTTACTGGATTTATGAAAGTTCCATTAGCTGTTGCATTTGCAACTTCGCCAAAAGCCACAGGGCTATGCACTCCTGATCCAGGGCTTCCAAGGCTGACATTGCCTACCACATTTCCATTAAACAGGAAATCCCAATAGCCTGAACTCTGGTTATAGTAGAAGCCATATCTATTGTAGGTTCCATTCGCACCAGCGGATCCCGGACTTCCTATCCCTCCTAAAAACCCTCCGCCGTTATAATTTTCTGGGAAGTATTCGTAAAACCACTCTTCCTGGCCTGCTTTTATATCTTGGTATTTGCTGCAGCCAAACTGTTCACTGCAGTAACTTGGATAAGAGCCTGTCTGATTTGCAATCAGATATCCCATCTGTATAAAAGCTCCATTTGCAAGATCCTCGCCTACCCAGAAAGCAGGAGATCCTTCCGAATAATTCTGTGGTGATACTGTTTCTATTGATGCTATTGTTCCATTGTTGAATTCGGAGCTTATACCTCCCCTGGCGCCAAACTGAAACCAGTAATTTCCGTATGTAATCCCGAAAACAAATGCGCTTAGGAAAAGTAAAGAGAGAATTATCTTACTGAAATTCATAGAATCCTATCTATTTAAGACTTCATAAAATTTAATTCTTTCTCTATACATGTTGCAAAAAAGGATTACGAATTCAAATAGAATGTAATGAAATACAAAGAAATACAAACAAAAATTACATGGAACAAAAGAAAGAGGTGCCCCAATGCAAGCATATTACAAAAGCACAGCTAGCATTGGGTTAATGGAGACAAAATCCAAAGGTTGAGTCTCGCATCCTATTCAGCCGAAGAGACTTGCAAGTCCTCCTGCAGCTTCTTCTTCGCTTACCTTTTCTTCAGCCTTCTCTTCCTTCTTCTTTTCAGCAGCTTGAGGTGCGCCTCCAGCTGGAGCGGCAGCAACGCTTACTGTCTGGGCGTTCTTTATTACATCCTTTATGTTTACTCCATCCAATGATTTTGCAACCGATTTGGCCATTGCCTCATCAGGGCTCAATCCTGCAGCTTTGACTACTTCCTCAAGGCTCTTCTCATTTATCTCTTTGCCTGCCGCATCCAAAAGAAGGGCAGCGTATATGTACTCCATATTTTTTACACCTTAGCATGATCTTTAATAATTTCTTACTCTTTCTTGACTATTGAGTCTATTCCGGAGGCCTGCATTGACGCAATTCCCAGAAGTTTCTCTATGACTCCTTTCTCGTATACTTTGGCCTCTACTCCAAGGGTCATGGCCTCATTGAAGGCCCTTCCAAGGAATATATTGACGTTGTAAGGAGTCACAAACTTTATCTCCATGGTAAGCGCATTAGCCCTGCTGAACGATACTGCAAGTTCTTCCCTGACTACGTTTTCATTTATCTTAAGCACTTCTTCCCTGAAGAGAAGATCTCCTTGGAGGGCAGCGCTGAGCCTTCCCGATACCTGGAAAGGCATCACATCAAGCATCTTGAGCGCCTTTGCCACAGGCGTAGTTATCTTCACGCCTTTAGCCACCAATACCTTACTCTTTGATATCACTACCTTTCCTTTGTCTATTTTGACGTCAATTCCTGCAGATTTAAGGTCTGTTACAGCCTGTCCTGGAGCTATGCTTGTCTCTCCCGATTCTATGAGTATGTCATCCGGAGATATCTGGTTAGGCTTGGCTCCAAGCTTCATAACTCTTGAACTTATTATATTGTAAAGCGTGTTAGGATCTTCATTTGTCATTATAAGTGCTATATTTCCTTTCACATAAGGCTCAAGCTTCTTCACGCTGCTGTTGCCCTCAAGTATCTTCAGCATAAGGTTCTTCCTGGCAATTACAAACTTTCCCTCAGGCTTCATCTCATTCCTTATCTTCTGGACAAGCCTGTCCGGTATTGCCTCTATAGGCATAATCGCAAATGTTTTATACTGCTTAAGCTCATCCTGTGTCTTCTTTACAAACGCTATCTTTTCAGCTTTAAGCATCATTCACTCACACTCTACGAAAACTTCACCGCTTCTGACATGGTCAGCTTCACATACACTGATTTTACATTGTTCTGCCCTACCTTTGCGCCGACGCCATTGACTACTTCAATTATATTGTTGTATATCTTTGAAGGCTCCATGTCCTCTATCCCTACTATTGAATGCACTGTAGGAAGATATTTGCCTTTGCTTCTTATAGTAACTGTGCTCTCTGTTCCTTTGACAACATCATCAATCTTCATATTAGGCATTACAGGCTTTGGCATCCTGTTCCTAGGTCCTAAAAACTGCCCAAGATATCTTGCTACCTGCGGCATCATATTTGCCTGAGCAAGCAGATCATAATTAAGAAGGCTGTTCTGTCTCTTAGCATCTTTAGATATTGCTTCAAGCTGTGAAGAATCTATCACTTCAACACCAAGCTTTGAAGCAGCTTCTGAAACTGACTTATCATTAGAAAATATCGCTACCTTTCTAATTTTACCTTTTCCGTTCGGAAGCCTTACCTCAAGGTTCAACCTATTGTCTTGTTTGGAAAAATCAATATCCTTGAAATTTATGGCTACTTCTACTGTCTGCTTAAACTTTCTTTTACCTTTGTTCGCATCCAGAAACTTTGTAAATTCTTCTAAGCTAATTGGCATGTGTATCCCTCCTGCATATATGCAGTAGTCTCGGGAAAATAAGCAAATTAATGCCTGTGTTTATATTAGTGAAGGAATATTTATATAAGTATACTGTTGGTTGCATGTCAAAGCTGGTAATGGCGTTTGGTTCTTTCGACATACTGCACAGGGGCCATCTCCTGTATCTAAACGAGTCAAAAAAACTCGGCGACAAACTCTACGTCGTTGTAGCAAGAGACGAGAGCATACGGCTGATGAAGGGAAGGGATCCGGTCTTTGGAGAAAAGGACAGGATTGCAGTTGTAGGTGCGCTGAAGGCAGTAGACAATACAATACTGGGCAACAGGATAAATTCAGAAGCAGACCGACTCCGCATAATAAAGCGATACAAGCCTGACATCATAGCGTTCGGATACGACCAGAAGATAAATACAAAAAAGACAAAAGAGTGGCTGCTCAAAAACGGCATAAAAGCCGAAGTGGTAAGAATAACAAAGCGCGCAGATCCCGGAAAATATAAAAGTTCAATAGCAAGGAAGAAATTAAACCCAAAAAATACCTAAAGCTCTAATACAAATAATTAAAAAAAGGCAAAACAACCTACCAAACACATGTTACAAAAAAAAGAAAAGCCGCCCAACATATCAAGGCGGCATATCATGTGCTTGAATTTTAATAACACTCTTCTATAATCCAAACCATGACTTGACTCCTGGCCTTGTTATGTAGTAGAGCAGCAATCCTTCTACTATTATATAAATTATGCCGATAGATACCAAGAGCGTCGCTATCCCTAACACCATCCCTAGTATGTACAATACCACCGCAACCCACCAGCTCCACCTCATTCCTCCTTTCATGAAGCCATATCCTGTTGCTAAATCTACCAAGCCAACCACAATTACAATCACACCTAAAGCGCTTCCAAGTTTTGCTAGAGATCCGAGTGAACTAAAAGGGGGACCAAGCAGAGCACTTCCGCCTGCCCCAAGTGCTATTACTAGCAATCCTAAAAATATAAACCCCAAACCACCCAGGATCATCAGTATTCCAAGAATACTTATTCCAATTGGTCTATTTCCATTTGCCATTTTACCATCTTAAT
>JAKBRL010000012.1 GCA_021845465.1 Microcaldota archaeon | reverse complement strand
ATCGTATGATGCTGTCGAACTAAGGTTTCGTGAGGGGGGCTAAGGCATAACAAGGTATCCGTAGGGGAACCTGCGGATAGATCACCTCAAAAACATCTTTCAAAGATGTGTATGATAAAATAAAAAATAATGTTGCAGCTTTTCTAAATAAACTCAAGACTACATCCTTCCAAAGGAAGCTTATTCTTCTCTAGACCTATTCTTCATCTCCCTCTACAAACATCAGCAAAAGCCTACGTTTTTATAGTTGAACTCTCAATACTCTGCTGTGGTTCGTTGAAAATAAAGCTCACCCCATCGATCTGCTACATGGCAGGCCTGCAATGCAACGCCAACGAGGAGAACAATGCAGTCGGAATCCACACAAACAATGATGAGATAGAGCAGAAATTCATCGAGATAACAGTGAATGAGCTTCAAATACCTCCAAACAGGATAATAATAAGGAATTTAGGCGAAAGCATGCGCCATGTCTATTTCTATCATTCAAGAGTGTTCAAGAGATTGAAAGAGGTAATAAACAGCTCAGAAAAGATATTCAAGAGAAAGAATCTATTCGCAGCTTCATATATCGCAGGAATCTTCGACGCTTCCGGACACATAGACAATAAAGGACTTTATATAAGGCGCATATCTCCAAGGGAAGCGATCCTCCTGCAGAATCTTGACATCTATACTATTGGCGGAAGGATTAAAAATCCTAGTGCATTTCTCATGTTGGTAAGGGGTTCAAGCATACTTGCAGGTCAGGCAACCATAACGACACCTGAAAAACCAACCTCCAGATATAAGAAAAGAATCATTGAAGAATGAATACAAAATGAAAGCTTGAGGGCATGATTGACAATAATCTAGAAGTAAAGGCTCCAGGGGTCATGAAGCTCTTCGGTGAGCATGCGGCAGTATATGGCAAGCTCTCTGTTGCTGTTGCAATAAGCATGTATGCCAAGGTGTCTGTAAGAAAGAGAAAAGACATGAACCTGAAGATAATCCTGGCCAATTTCTCAGATTTCACTTCAATACTAGATAAAAGGACCCTATCGCTGGTATACAAAAAATACAGGGAAAGAAAAGGCATAAGCGAATACATCTCATCAGTAAGCGGAATAGACAGAAGGATACTCCCATTTGCAACTATAGCCGCAAGGCTTATCGGTGAATTCGGGATTGATGTACTAGGCAATGAGATAAACATCTCTTCAGAAATACCAATGCAGAGCGGAGGTGCAAGCAGTGCTGCATGCTCTACTGCATTCACTGTTGCGCTTCTAAAACTCTCAGGAAAAACCCTGGAAGACTCCATAGTGCTTGACATTGCAAGAGATGGAGAACGCATAGCACATATCTCAGAAGGCGCAGGGCGCATAGATACGGCTACCTCATATTATGGCGGATATGTCAGCACAGCGTCAGGAGGCAGGCATGAAGAGGTAAATACAAGCATGGGTATAGTCCTCATAAACACAGGAAGCAAGAAGAGCACTGCGGAGACTGTAGGCTCTGTAAGGAAGCAGTACGAGGAGAATAAGGAAAAGACAGAAAAGATACTCAATGAGATAGAGCAGTGCTCCATACGAGGGCTTGAGGCTCTGAAAAAAGCAGACCTTCGTGAAGTAGGCAGATTGATGTATGAAGATCAGAAACTTCTGAAGGAATTAGGTGTATCAAGCGACGGGCTTGACCGTGCTGTTGAAGCATGCAGGCGCAACGGCGCATACGGAGCAAAGCTAAGCGGCGGAGGCGGAGGAGGAATGGCCATAGCCATACATAAAAATCCTGAAATGCTTGTAAAGGCAACAGAGGCAGAAGGCTTTGTCTCTTATCTTGCTGCAGTTGCATTTGAAGGCGCAAGCTACTACCTCAAGAAATGAGAAAACCAGTAAAAAGAGAGGAAAAATGAGGCATGCCGTCGGGGAGTTATGGGAATTCTATTATCCGATAGTTTTTAATAGTTAATCTATCCATCTATAATCGCTAAAACGGCAAATAAGGAGATATAATGGGAATATTTGACAAACTGGGACAGGGCTTTGGCTCGCAGAAAGGTATGAACATAGAAGAATACATGACTTCGGCCGAGATGGAAGACGTAGATCTTCTGCACGAGCCTGCAGATATGTATGTAAAACCAGTTACAATAACAAGCGAGAGAGACATTGAGCTTATAGAACAGGAAATAACCAAGAAGAATATAATCCTTCTAGATATAAGCGAGCTCAATAAGAGGCCTAACACAAGGAATACCATAATAGGAAACCTTAAGACATTCGTAGAGAAGATAAACGGAGACATAGGCCAGATAAACGAGAATAGGGTATTGATAACCCCTACAAAGGTCAAGATAATAAAGGGCAAGAAGCCAGGCAGCAAGTGAGTTACTTGAATGCAGTTATTACTGCATGAAACTCGCTTCTGTTAAGGTGTGCCCTTCTTATCATCTTGGCAAATATATTTCTGACAGCTTTTCTATTCCTTATTCTTTTTTTCTTTATTATATCTTCAAAGGCCATATTCAGCCTTTTTATCTCTTCGGCTGTAGGTCTCTCAGGCTCTATGCGTCCGTAGCTTCCAATGCTCTCATTTCCAAACGAGTATAGCATTATTGCAAGCGCATGTGATATGTTAAGCACGGGGTACTCTGGCCTTGCGGGAATATGGACTAGCATGTCACATCTATCAAGTTCATCCCTGCCAAGTCCAACATCGTCCCTTCCTATAAGCAAGCCTATTACCATCTCCTTATTTTTAAATGATTTCATTCTCTTTACTGCTTCTTCAAGAAGATACTCCTTTTCATTGAGCCTTTCGCCTCTGCGCCATATGCCAGAAGTTCCCACTATCATGTCACAATCTTCAACTGCTTTATCCAGCGATTCGACTATCTCCGCATTTCTAAGAAGATCAACACCATGCTTTGAGAACATAACTGCCTTCTTTCCCAGTATATCAGCTCTGGGCTTCACGAAGAAGAGCTTCTCAACTCCGAAGTTTTTAGAAACTCTTGCTATGTAACCTACATTCAGCTGATATTTTGGGCTTACAATGATCACTTTCAAGAACATGTAAAAAAATAAGAAGTTAATAATTAAATGAATATACCTTCGCAGTGGAAACAGAATTCTTAAACATGAACACAGTAAAGCCAGCCAAATGCAATAATTCAATGCACAATCCGGAGATCCTCCCATTCGATGGTCTCAAAAGGTTATATAAACTTTTAACACCACTTGGTATTGAAGGTGTATAATAATGGCACAGCAAAGCAATCAGGCATCCATGGCAGAGGCTCAGGCGCAGTTACAGTATCTCTATAATGTGTATACACAGCAACACGGCCTCCTTGAAAATGAGATTGCTGCTCTCACAATGACATCGGCTGCAATAGCAAGAAATATCGAAACGCTTGAAAACAAGGAAAGGCTGTCAGGTTCAAAAATCCTGATTAACGGAGAAGGCGGAGCATATCTCACTGCTACAATGGATCCTATAGACAAGGTATTGGTATATGTGGGAGCAGGTTATCTTCTTGAAAAAGACGCACCGCAGGCATTGGATTACCTTAAAGCAAACAGCAAGAAGCAGGATGAGATTATAAAGAAACTGAACGCGGACAAGCAGCGCATCGAGAAAGAACTTGTATCAGTAACCTATAACCTTTCACAAATGGAGCAGCAGCGGCAGTAAAAGAGATGAAATCCCATGTTTGAAGGACTTAAGAAGAAATTCTCGAGCTTTATAAACTCCGTATCTAAAAAAGAGGAAGCGATAGTTGAAAAAGAAGAGGAAAAACATTCTGAAGAGCCAGTGAATGCTACAAGAAACGAAGAGATTAATCTCAAGAGAGAAGAAGAAAAATCAGTGATCAACACTAAAAAAGTTTCCTCAACAGATGAAAACAGGAAAGATTATCCTAAACATGAGGAAAAAACAGTCGCAGAAACTCAAATTCCAATCAAAGAGAGAAGCAAGAATACTGAACATAAGGACAACAGAGAAGAGAACGAGCCTCAGACTAATAAGAATCACGAACCCGCTAATGAAATTGCCAAAATGCAAGATGCGGGAAAAAATAAGGAAGAAAAGCCATTCAGCGCAGGAAAGAAAGAAACTTCGCAAAAAACAGAGCGCGAAAGCCCAAAAGTAGGCATGGGCACCAGGCTAAAAAGTGTCTTCATGCGTGAGGTGAAGATAAATTCGGGCGACATAGATCCATTTATGGAAGAACTGAGAATTTCGCTTCTTGAGTCTGATGTGAACTACGATGTTTCAGAAAAGGTTGTTGAAAAGATTAAGAGCGAGCTTCTCTCAAATCCAATACCTGCAAAAGAGATAAACAAGGAAATAAAGGCCATAATAAAAAGGTCAATACTTTCCATACTAAGCCATGTATCAACAAAGAGCCTGGTAGAAATAGCATCAGAAAAGAAAAGAAAAGGAGAGCTTCCTCTTAAAATACTCTTTATAGGCCCAAACGGCGCAGGAAAGACCACGACCATAGCAAAGATAGCTGATCTGCTCTCAAAAAATGGATTCTCATGCCTGATATCAGCAAGCGATACATTCAGGGCAGCTGCAGTGGAACAGACAGTACACCATGCAAATAAGTTGGGAATTGAAGTAATAAAGGGAAAATATGGCGCAGATCCTGCAAGCATAGCCTTCGATGCTGTAGCGCATGCGAAGGCAGCAGGAATAAACGTGGTATTGATAGACAGTGCAGGAAGACAGGAGACAAACAAAAACCTCATGGAAGAGATGAAAAAAATGGTCAGGGTTGCAAATCCTGATCTGAAAATATTCATAGGTGAGGGAATAGCGGGCAACTCACTGATTGAACAGGTGCGCCAATTCAACGGAATGATTAAGCTTGACGGTATAATCCTGACAAAGCTTGATGCCGATGCGAAAGGAGGAAACACTCTATCGATACTCAGCGAGACGGAGATACCAGTTCTTTATTTCGGCACAGGTGAGAAATACGGAGACCTCATGCCTTACGACCCTAATTTTATAATTGACAACATGATTCCCAACTAAGAAATTCTCATTCTCCAAATTGCGAATCAACATTTATATAAATTTAGATTCCTATCTGCTTAGTGTTATATTTGAAGACCGAAGTATTCAATTCAAAGATAAATTTTCTGAAAATAATAGACGAGACAGGAAATGTAGACGAATCCCTGTTTCCAAAAGATCTCAGCCCTGACACGCTTATCCATATGTACCGCATGATGCTTCTTTCAAGGGAATTCGATGCTAAAATCCTAAGCCTGCAGCGCCAGGGAAGGGCAGTCACATACGCGCCTCTGCTCGGTGAAGAAGCAACACAGATAGGCAGTGCAGTCGCAATGAGGCCTTCAGATATATTCGTGCCTTCATTCAGGCAGCATGGGGTATTTATTGCCAGAGGGATGCCTATGGACATCATGCTTGTTTACTGGAGAGGCTATGAAGAAGGCAATATAATACCAAAAGAGGTAAAAGGAACTCCCATAATTGTACCTGTATCAACTCAGCTTCCTCATGCCGCAGGGATAGCATTTGCCCAATTGTACAATAAAACAGGAGCATCTGTGGTAGTATATGTAGGAGATGGAGGCACATCTGAAGGAGATTTCTACGAATCCATAAATTTTGCAGGAGTATGGAAGTTGCCACTTGTCATTATAATAGAAAACAATCAATGGGCAATATCCGAGCCGCGATCAAGGCAGACTGCGTCACAGACACTTGCACAGAAGGCAGTCGCTGCTGGAATAGATTCCATACAGGTAGACGGGAATGATGTGGTAGCAGTATATTCTGCAACAAGAGATGCAATACTTTCCGGAAAACCAATAGTCATAGAATGCATAACCTATAGGATGGGCCTCCATACAACATCTGACGATCCCACAAAATACAGGACTGATTCAGAATTAGAAATATGGAAGCAAAGGGATCCAATATCTAGGCTTAAAAAATATCTAGAGTCAAAAAATCTCTGGAACGAAGAAATGGAAAATAAGGCAAAAGAGGAAGATGCTGCAGCAATAGACCATGCAGTTGAAACTGCAGAAAAGTTCAAGCCTAATCCACGAAGCATCTACGAACATGTATACAGCTACATGCCAGAAATTCTCAAAGAAGAGCTTGATGAGGCAGAGGCAAATAACTTCTGGCAGGGTGTGATTGAATGATGGCAAACATGGTTACTGCAATTAACAATGCTTTAGAACAGATAATGATGGAAAACGAGAAGGTAGTCCTTCTCGGCGAGGATATAGGGGTAGATGGAGGAGTTTTCAGGGTAACCGAAGGCCTAATAAACAAATTCGGAGAGCGGAGAGTGATAGACACTCCTCTTGCAGAATCAGGAATAATAGGGACATCGATAGGCATGGCACTCTCAGGCATGCATCCAATACCTGAAATACAATTTGCAGGTTTTATGTTTCTAGGTTTTGGTCAGCTTATAAATCACGCATCAAGATTCAGGGCCAGGACAAGATCCACCATGAGCCTGCCCATGGTAGTAAGGACTCCAGTAAGCGGAGGAGTAAGAACTTTGGAGCACCACTCTGACAGTCCTGAAGCATATTACTCACATATAGGAGGGCTGATAGTCGTAGAGCCTTCCAATCCATATGATGCGAAAGGACTTCTGATAAAAGCCTCAAGAATGAATGACCCTGTCATCTTCCTTGAGCCTACAAAACTCTACAGGCTCTTCAAACAAGAGGTTCCGGAAGACATGTATGAGATTCCAATAGGCAAGGCAAACCTTCTTCAGGAAGGTGAAGACCTCACCATAATAACATACGGCACAATGCTTCATGAGGTTACAAGCGTAGTCAAGAAGAAGAATCTAAACGCGGATGTGATAGATCTCAGGACAATAAATCCTCTTGATGAGGCCACAATACTCAAGAGTGCAAGGAAGACAGGAAGGGTAGCAATTGTACACGAAGCATCGCTCAGTTTCGGCGTTGGCGCCGAGATAGCTGCAAGAATTGCAGATAAAGCCATATTCGACCTCAAGGCTCCTATAGTAAGAGTGGGTTCTGCAAGCCTTCCATATCCATTTCCAGGTTATGAAAACTATCACATTCCAAACGAGATCAAGATATCGAAGGCAATAGACCGCCTAATGAATTCTTGAATTATTCTTGAAAAGAATCGGATCGGAAGACAGTCGGATGGTGCTATAAGATGAAAGAGCTTAAATTTGTAGATGTCGGCGAGGGAATAACCGAAGGCCAGATAAGGGAATGGTTAGTCAAAGATCTTGAAATGGTAAGGGAAGACCAGCCTGTAGTCAAAGTCGAAACAGACAAGGCAATAGTAGACGCACCTGCTCCGATATCCGGCATTATAAAAATAAACGTTTCCTCAGGTTCTAAAGTAAATGTCGGTGATACCATTGCATATATAGGTACAAAGGAGGAGATAGGAGCGTTAGGAAAAGGTGTTTCTACCCATGCTGAGAATGATGTATCTAAAGAAAAAACGGCAAAACCCACAGATAAAGAAGAAAACACTAATGCCACGGCTAAGCCGGAAGATGTGAAAACAGAAAACACCCACACTACAGTCACAAATGCAACTCAACACATACTTGCTACTCCCTCTGTAAGAAAACTAGCAAGAGAGCTAAACATAGATCTCTCAAAGATTCATGGAACAGGACCAAATGGAAGAATAACTGAGGAAGATCTTAATTTTGAAACCGGAAAGAAACCTTCAGGAGAGACTACCATGCCTCAGAAGGCATCTCCTGCAGGCATTCCAAACACTAATACTGAAGATAGAATAGAACGTATTCAGATGTCGATGACTAGAAAGGCCATAGCTAAAAATATGGAGCTTTCATGGACAATTCCAAGAGCAACACACATGGAGATGGTAAATACAACAAGACTGTTTTCAATAGTTGAGAATTCCAAGGCAGATATGCAATCAAAAGGAGTCAAGCTCACATTCATGCCTTTTATAATAAAGGCGATAGTAGAGGCCTTGAAAGACAGTCCCGGCTTCAATGCGAGCTATGACAAGGAAAGAAGCGAGATAATAATAAAGAAATATTACAACATAGGGCTCGCCGCCGAAGGCCCTGACGGCCTCAAAGTTGTTGTAATAAAAGATGCAGACAAAAAGCCGATAATAAAAATAGCCGAAGAGATACAAGCGCTTGGGCAGAAGGTCAGGAACAGAACCGTATCAATAGACGAAATGCGCGATTCAACAATAACATTGACGAATATAGGGAGCCTTGGTGGAGGATATCTGGCAGTGCCTATGATAAACTATCCTGAAGTTGCAATAATAGGCGCAATGAGGATGAAGGAGATGCCTGCAGTCGAAGATGGCAGGATAGTAATACAGCGCATAATGCCAATGTCAGTCACGTTTGACCACAGAGTGGTAGACGGTGCAGATGCTGTAGTCTTCATGAATGCCATAAAAAAATATCTTGAAGATCCTGACTTTCTAGAGATGCTATAGCAAGTGCATCTAACCTATTAGAAAAGCACCATATCTCTTTTTATCTTATATCCACACTTGGTTTAAGAGGAAGCGCCCTATCTGCTCTAGGTGATTCAGACTCTCCTTCTTTTTCTATCTCAACAGCAATCCCCAGCGCTTCCTGGATATAATTCCTGGCCTGCATATATACCTCAAACTCCTCCTCCTGAGTGAGGTTTTCCACAGGTACCGATTCTATCTTTTTAAGCATTGAAGATACATACTTCGATGCTTTCTCCATATTTGCGGCATTATCTTTTTTCACAAATTCCATTATCTCAGGCATCTTCTTCAAGGTTCTTATCCTTTCGTTTAACTGCCGTTTCCAGTCATCTGCCACTATTATCCTGGCATTTTTTATATTGTTCTCCGATTTCTTGGATATAAGCAGATATATATCCTTCATATCATGTATTAAATTTTCAATCAGATCCTCGTAAAGTTCTATTTTCTCGCTTATCATGGACTCATCGGCATCCTTCCATCTTTCAGAAGAGACAAGGCTTGAATTGCCAAGCATATGCCATAACTCTTCCGCTACATACGGGGTTATCGGCTGCATCATCAGCGCCATGCTTGAAAGGTATTCCCTTATTACTATTCCGTTCTTCCCTCCCCTTGATGTATATCTCTTCAATTCAAGAACCGAATTGTAAAGTATGTTGATAAACACTTCCCTGAGTTCCAGTTTCTCATACGCGGCAGCGGCAGCCTTGATTTTTTTATTCATTCTTGAATAAAGCCAGAAGTCTATATTCTTGAGTTCTCCGGCCGGATAGTCTTCAGAATCTTTGCATAATCCGAATATATATTCGAAACGGTCCTTTACTCCGTTTATTGCTTCGTAATTATAATCAGAGTCGCTTATGAGATCAGCTCCGCCTATTACAACTGCACGCACCGGGTCCACTCCATTTTCTTCAAGCCCTTCTATCAATGGGGTTATGTTTCCCAAGCTCTTGCTCATCTTCTCTCCTTCGCTGAGGACTACTCCACTCACCACTATCTGCTTTGGCCATCTCTCCTTCTCGAATACTGCAATATGGTTGTAAAGATACATAGTCAAATGATTGAATATGAGGTCAGGCCCAGAATGCCTTGACGTCTCTCTATACCAATATTCAAACGATTCCCTTGATTTCTGAATTGTGGATGTTTCAATCCCTGTTGATCTGGAAACAGATTCAAGCTCTCCTTTTCCGAGAAAGACAAAATCAAAAAACTCAGGCTTAAGCCTTTCCGGGTCAACCCTTTTTATGGTATTAGATATGGTATAAAACGACATGTATATTGTAGAATCTGAAAGCGACTCTATTATCTTCTCCTTGTCAAATGGGAACTTTGTACCTAAGCCCTGGGATCTTACAACAGCCCTGAGATCTATCCAGTCTATTGCAGAAGCTAACGCATTTCTTATCTTCTCAGGAAGCACGCGCATCTCCTTGAGATATTCTCTTGCATTATCTTTCCATTCTTTATCTCCATAATTTATGAACCACTGGTTATCCACTACCTTGACAACTACCGGAAATCCGCACCGGCAGAAAACCTGGGAATCGTTCATAAGCATGTAAATATCAGAAGCCTTTCCTTTTTCCTTGAGCTTCTCTGTAATAATCTTTCTTGCCTCTCCAACTCCCATGCCTTCATATCCTTTGATTGACATTCTGCCTGCACGCAGCTCTTCTTTGTATTCTAGCTTGGTAGCCAGTTCTATTACATCTTCACCGGCAGTATGATCGGCTCCAAAAGCCTCAAGATATGCCATTGCAGGTATATCCCTGTTTTCAGGAATCTTTTTTATCTCGGAAGGCGCTGCAGCCCTTCCAATTTCCACATCAATGACCTTTATCGGCTTTACTCCTTCTATATCATACCCCTCGTTTCTCAGCCTTTCCAGTGCAACATAATCAAAAGGAGCATGTCCAGGAACGCTCATAACAAGTCCTGTACCACGTTTTTCATCTACAAAGAAGCCAGGAAAGATAGGAATAGAGGCATCCGTTTCAGGATTGATGCATCTCATGGAAAGAAGCTCTTTCCCATCAAATTCTCCTGTAACTTCTATCTTGAATTGATATGCAAGATCCTCCGAAGCTGCCTTAGCGAGAATATACTCCCCATCTTCTCCTTCGATCTTGCAGCTTACATATTTCGAATTCTGGTTTACAAAAAGGTTGGTAACCCCACCTACTGTCTCAGGTCTGAATGTTGCACATACTGCATATTTGTCCGAGTTTTCAATTCTGAACTTTATTGCTGTGACTTTCTCTATCTCCGGCTCAACATCCCTGCGTGTATCATGCATTCCTACTGCATTATTTTCATTAGGGCACCATCCGACCGGATGCTTCCCTACAGTAAGGTATCCTTTTTTATTAAGTATCCCGAACTGCCATTCCACCATCTTGCTGAAAGCCGGGTCTGTAGAAACAAACTTCCTCCTCCAGTCTATGCTGTATCCGGCTTTTTTCATTCCTCTCTGTATCTCCTCTGTAAAATACCTTGTTATAAAAACAGGATCTGTCATCTTTGCTATCTCTTCTTCCGGTATATGGAATACCTTAAGGTCGTTGATCAATCCCTTGTCACCTGATTTTATTCTTTTTGCAAAGGCTAAGACAGGTGTTCCTGTGGCATGGAATCCCATTGGGTAAAGGACATTATATCCCTTCATCCTTTTGTATCTTGAAAGAGCATCAGCAGTTCCATATGTACGCAGATGGCCTATGTGCTGAGGCCCATTAGGATACGGGAAGGCGGCAGTAACAAAATAAGGATTCTTGTGATCTATCTCGCTTTCAAACAGGTGCGAGTCTTCCCACGCTTTACTCCATTTCTCCTCTATCTCCTTATAATTAATCATAAAATCATAAACTCATAAATTCAGTATATAACCTCATCGCATAAATATTAATATTGCTTCTTCTGCAACTCCAGCAGATGCGATAACTATAAATAGATTATTCTACTATTAGAATAGTATAACTTTATACCATGTGTCAGAATGCTACCAGAAAACTCAGCAGAATACAACGTAAGCAAGCATATAGACAATTCATTGAGGAACTGGATGCTTAAATTCGTGATACTGAACAGAATATCCAGAAAAGAGTCATATCCCTATGACATATACAAAAAATTAAGGGAGGCTAATCTCCCGGTGCTTAACTTAGTCAAGAAAAGCGAGGTATACAACGTCCTCAATTCCCTGGAATCGATAAAGCTCGTCGAAGCTGAACTGAAAGTCTCTGGGAAAAGGATCCAGAAGAAATACCACATAACTAAAGAGGGAGCAGCAGTAAATCTGAAAACGAAGCTGAAAATGAAGAAGAATATAGCAAATATAAAAGCGTTGATGGATTATGAGTCAGTCTGACCAATATTCAGTCGAAATAACCAATCTCCAGAAGAAATTCGGCGATTTTGAAGCAGTAAAAGACATAAGCTTCAAAATCAAGAAAGGAGAGATATTCGGGATACTCGGGCCCAACGGGGCAGGAAAAACCACCACACTGAATATGATACTCGGCCTATTGCACCCTACCTCCGGCAAGATAATAATAGAGGGTTATGACAATTCAAAGGACAATAAAAATATAAAGCAGCTTATCGGTTTCATGACTCAGGAGACTGTAGTTGACAGCTATCTCACCGCGAGGGACAACCTCCGCATATTTGCAAGGCTTTACCATATTCCTAAAAATAGGATAGAAGAGAAGGTAAACCATGCTCTCGATGAGGCAAACCTCATCTCATTTGCAGACGTTGCCGCAGGCACGTTCTCCGGAGGAATGCAGAGAAGGCTCAACCTCGTAAAATCCATGATTCAAGAACCAAGGATACTGATACTTGATGAGCCCACAACCGGTCTAGACATACAGAGCCGTGTCGGAATGTGGGAAGAGATAAAGCGCCTCAGGAGCAAAGGCATAACCATAATCCTAACCACACAGTATCTTGAGGAAGCCGATCAGTTATGCGATCGCATAGCAATAATCGATCACGGAAGAGTCATGGCAATAGGCACAGCTTCAGAATTGAAAAAGAGAGTGGCAAAAGGCAATCTTCTCAGCATCAAGGTAAACCAGGGTGAAAAAGAGAAGACAGCAAAGATTCTCAAATCCAAGCTGAAGATGGAATATGAGGAAAAAGATGACTTGTTTGTACTTACCGATAATATAGACTTAGAATTGATGATAAAAGTAGCCGAAGAACTCAAAAAGAATAAGATAGATGTCCAGACAATCGGAATGCATCTTCCCACAATGGATGACGTATTCATAAAATTGACAGGATCAAGCATAAGAGATTCTACAGGAGACCAGAAGGCCGGAAAGAATATGGCCAAGATGGGACTTGTAGGCAGGCGATGAGATGGGACTTTTATACGACTCAATAACCATATTCACAAGGGAAATGCTGATATTCAAGAGCAATCTCAGGACAAATATAATCCGCTCAATGATGTTTCCCCTTATAATAATCATATTCTTTGGCAATCTGGGCAGCAGCGTTAACAATATACCTGTAGCTGTAGCAAACTATGCAAACAGCCAGGTATCAAACCAATTCCTGAATAGCCTGGAATCAGGAAGTACGCTTAATATCAAAGCAGTGACAAATGAGCAGGAAGGCCTTGCAATGCTGCGTGCAGGAAGCATATCTTCACTGATAGTTATAATGCCCTCTTTCCCAAAAAGCAGTGACGGCCAGCCTAGCGTATACGTTTATTATGCGACAAGCCAATTCTCAGAATCAGGAGTTGCTATACCTTTTATAGAACAGACTGCAGCTAAATACAGTTCAGGGCAGATCAGCAGCGTTTCTATACAAAGCGATGTGAATGCAGTTTCGACGCAAGGAACAAACAGCAGCTACAGGGACTTCCTGATAGCGGGTGTGATACTCATGTCTGTTGCCTTCGGCGCTGTCTTTGGCGGAGGCATGTCCATAATAGTCGACAGGCAGCTAGGGAACATAAAATCTTTTCTTATAACTCCGATAAACAAGAATGCAATAGTATTAGGAAAACTATTCTCAGGAACTCTTCAATCCATGATATACGGAATACTTGCGCTTGGCCTTGGGCTGGTTCTAGGCGGAAGCGTGGCTATGGGCGTGGCTGGGCTTATATGGATAATTCCATTGATAGTACTAGTAGGCGCAGCATTCAGCGGCATAGCGATAATGCTCGGCTCAAGGATAAAAACCATAGAAGTATACACTATAGTTGCACAGTCTATAACAATGCCTGCATGGTTCCTTTCAGGCGCATTCTTTCCTTCTTCATCATTTCCGCCCATCCTTCAGCCATTCAACATAGGAGACCCACTCACGTATGCAACAAACGGAATAAGGAGCGTAATGCTGAATGGATACTTCCCCGTGGGGCAGATCATCCTGGATTTCAGTGTTGTTATTATATTTGCCATATTGGGCATCATAATAAGCTTCGCCCTCTTCAAAAATACTATAGACTAAATGAACCAGATTTGATACTTAATGGAAAAAATAAAACAATGTGATAATATGGAAAAACGAATATGGATTTATCTCTTGATGTCAATAGCAGCAATGACTGCCATGCCACTTCTGCACGCAGCGCCGGTGGGAACTCCACAAGGCGGTGTAGATGCTCTCTCCATTTATAATTTGCAGATAGCCCCAAATCCGATATATGCGGGAGAGAATGTCACAATAAGCCTCCAGCTCTATGATTCGTATACCTACACTCTCAACAACATAAATCTTGAATTGGAAGGAAGCTATCCTATCCTGAATGTCTCGCCTTCCAGTCCATACTTGCTCAGCAGTGCAGGCCCAGGTCTTTATGGAGGATCTTCATCCTATTTTACATATTCCATACATATACCTAAGAACACTCCCTCTGGAAATTACACGCTTAACCTCGTGGCAACATACCAGACAACAGAGACAACTTCAGGAGTCTCGACTACTGTGACTGGATCTTCGATAATGCCTATAAATTTCTATGTGCATGGAAATCCACATATAGAGGTAAATCCGTCAGCTCAGGACATGGTACCTGGAGAATCTTCCCAGGTTGCATTCTCGCTTGTAAATTCAGGATATGGAAAAGCCAGAAATGTGACAGTAAGCCTTGAAAACACAAGCGACTTCTCGGTCATAGGGTCGAAGAACTTTTTCGTCGGAATCATACCTGCGGAAGGATCAGCGGTTGTGACTGCGACCTACCTTGCCAATGGCCGGATAGCGAACGGCACGTATTCCCTGCCTATGCTCGTTTCATACCAATCTTCAGAAGGCACCGAATACAATCAGAGCATAAACCAGCCCATAAATGTCAAGATACAGAATCCAGATCTTGTAACCTCAATAATTGCTGCAAATCCATCTACGCTATATTCTGGTTACAACCAATCACTTCAGATAAGCGTCCAAAACATAGGATACGGAACAGCCAAAAACGTAAGCCTGGTTCTCTTGCCTAAAGGAGGAATAAGCCTTCTCAGTTCAGTGGATAATTTCTTTGTAGGAAGCATCTCTCCAGGCCAGTCGGTTACAGAGAGCGTGCTTGTGGCGGCAAGCAACTATACCGGAGGAAGCGCAGGACTCACTGCTGAAATGAACTACTACTCTACAAACTATGAGAGCATTTTCAGCAAGAAGCAGAACCTGAATATCAGCATAGCGCCTTCTGCCACATTCAAGATAGGAAATTCAACTTATGAACTAACTCCCGGAGAGACTGCAGTTCCGATAAACTTCACCATAACAAACACAGGAACGACACCGGCAGAAGGATTGCAGCTTAATTTCCAAAGCACATATCCAATAACTCCTGTATCTGGAAGCGGATACATACAGGATCTTGCGCCGGGCCAGACAAAAGAAGTGACCTTCATAGTCAGCGTAGACTCAAGGGGAACTCCTGGAACTTATCCCGTAACGATATACGAGACATGGAAACAGCCTGACGGCGCAGCACAGCAGACCTACAGCGGTTCTGACAACTATTTTGCATATGTCAGCAGCACCACTGCAAGTGGAGTTTCAGCATATGAAAATTACATCGTTGCAATAATTGTAGTGGTTGTGATAGCAGTCGTAGTGTATATGCGATTCGTGAAAGGAGGCTTGCAGAAAAAGAAGACGCCTAAGGCACTCTGAAAAGAGAGCCTGCCGGCATTCAGGGGCCGCTTCTCCAAAGCAAAATCAATGGAAGCGGCCTTTGACATACTTATGGTAATATCTACAAGAAGTCTTAACCTTACAAAATGATGCACGCGTAATGAAGCTGCTGTCTTTGGCTAAGTTGCCGAATATGTCCATCGAGTCCACAATTCCTCTGCACAAACCAAAAGTATTTATCTTTGAGCATTCAGACAAGTAGTAATGTGTCTTAATGGAATATAGTGAAAGTGAAAGGACCTCCCTTGCAGTCGCAGCGGGCGTTGTAATTTTCAGCATAATAGCAATACTTGCATATGTATATACCGGAGGAGGAGTAATTTTCTATGCGGTTGCGGTAATAACACTATGCCTTGAGCTATACATGTCATTGCGAATATCCAGGGATAAGAAGACTTCAGAGGGAAAGAGCCAGCCAAAGCCCAAGCAGAAGAAAGAGAAGAAATAGCAGACAGGATAGAATGGAGAAACTCATAATAGCAGAAAAGCCCAGCGTAGCACTGAGAATAGCACTCTCCCTGAGCGATACTAAACCCAAGACAAATGTGCTAAACCAGGTAGTTTATTACGAATTTGAACGGAAAGGCGAGAAGATATATGTTGTGCCGGCAGCAGGCCATCTCTTCTCCCTGCACCAGAAAGAGAAAGGTTATACTCTTCCAACATTCGAAATAGAATGGGCTCCTTCTTACAAGGTAAATAAGAATGCATACTTTACCAAGAAGTATCTTGATGCTGTTGAAATTATAGGGAGAAAATGCTCCTTCTTTATAAATGCGTGCGACTACGACATAGAAGGCACTATAATAGGCTCAAATCTGATAAAAGACATAGTAAATAAAGATCCAAACAAGGAGCTTGAAGAAAAAACACCTAATCTGAAAAGGATGAGATTTTCAACAACTACAAAGCCAGATCTTGAACAGGCATATGAGAACCTTGAGAAATTCGATTACAACAACATGTATGCGGGAGAGGCGAGGCATATGCTCGACTGGATATGGGGCATAAATATGAGCAGGGTTCTGATGAACTCCCTATATCTTGCAGGAGTAAAAAAAGTAATGAGCATAGGCAGAGTCCAAGGACCTACACTAGGAATACTTTCAAAACGTGAACTCGAGATAAAAAACTTCGAGTCGAAGCCTTTCTGGACAGTGATAGTGAAATTCAAGGGAATCGACTTTCAGAATAAAAAAGGCAACATGTTCGAAAAGAAAGATGCCGAATCCGCATTGGCAGTGACTGAAAAAAACAAGATTGTAGTAAAAGAAACCAGTGAGAGCCTTGAGACCAGGTATCCTTTCCCTCCTTTTGACCTAACATCACTGCAGCTGGAGGCAAGCAGGACTTTGAAGATGGATCCCACAAGGACACTGGCAGTCGCCCAGTCACTATATGAAAAATCCTATATCTCCTATCCAAGAACCGCATCGCAGAAGCTTCCGGCAACCCTGAATCTGCCCAGAATCATATCAATGATATCACAAAATCCCAAGTACGAGCACCATGCCAAAAAACTTATATCAGGAACAAAATACAGACCAAGGGAAGGAGCCAAGGAAGATGAGGCGCATCCTGCGATTTATCCTACTGGTGAGCTTCCCAAAAAAATGTCATCAGAGGAAGAGTCTGTTTATGATGTCATAACAAAAAGATTCCTTGCTTGTTTTGACGATCCTGCAACTATTGCCAACACCAAGATTAACCTGGCAGCAGGAAGCGAAGAGTATTCTGCAAGCGGCAACATCATAAAATCAAAGGGCTGGATGGAAATATACAATTATTACAAGCCTGAGGAAAACGCGATGCCTGCACTTTCCAAAGGAGAGGCAATAACACCAGACAAGATACATATGAAGGAAGGCAAGACAGAACCTCCTAAGCGATATACAAAGGCAAGCCTCATAGCCCTTCTTGAAAAGAAAGATCTTGGAACAAAAGCTACCAGGGCTTCTATAATAGATACACTCTTCAACAGAGGATATATCATAAATGCAAAAATAGAAGTAACAAAATTCGGGATGAGCGTATTCGAAAGCCTTAATATATACTGTCCTGATATCCTTGACGAGGATTTGACAAGGAACCTGGAAAAAGACATGGAAAGGATAAGCAAGGGCCAGAAGAGCAAGGACGAGATAATAAACGAGGGAAAGCAGATAATAACAAAAATAGTCGAATCCTTCAAAAAGAATGGAAGAGAGATAGGCAAAGGCCTCAGCAACGGGCTCAAGGAGAGCGAGATTGCATATATGCTTGGAAAATGCACTAAATGCGGAAAAGGAGATCTCATAATAAAAAAATCCAGAAACAACAAGCAGTTCGTAGGATGCAGCAACTGGCCGGAATGCAATAATTCATACCCATTGCCACAGTATGCTAGGATTGTGCCCCTGCATAAAATCTGCGAGAAGTGTGGCGCTCCGAGAGTAAAGGTCTTCGCCAAAGGAAAAGTGTATGAGATGTGCGTAAATCCAGAATGCGAGACAAAGCAGAACTGGAAACAAAAGAAGGAAGAAGAATCTAAAACTGCCAGCAATTCTGTACCTTCAGCAAATGCCCATGTCTCGAAGCAAATCGATCTCGGAAAAGAAGGAGTAGAGAGTCTCCAAGAAAAGAAGGCAGCAAAGAAGGAAACAAAGAAGAAGAGAGAAAATGGAGCCAAAGGCGTGAAGCGCCAGAGAAAGAAAAAAAGTAAAATTGAAGAGTGATATCATGTTTATTTATCCTCAGGCGTATAGAAAACTGAAACGTGGTCCACAGGTCATACTGCCTAAGGATATAGGCATAATAATGTCATATACTGGAGTCAACAAAAATAGCATATGTATAGATGTAGGCACCGGAAGCGGATGGCTTGCACTATCCCTCTCAATGGTGGCAAAAAAAGTATACACCTATGAAATACGGGAAGACTTCATAAGAATAGCCGAGAAAAACCGTGAAATTTTAGGGATTGAAAACATAATTTTCAAGCATCAGGATGCATGCGAGTATATAGAAGAGGAAGATGCTGATATAATGACTGTCGATATTCCAAATGCGGAACGCCTCTTGCCAAATGCGGCAAAGGCCATAAAAAAGGGTGGAATGATCGCAGGATACCTTCCACATACGGAACAGGTAGGCGCATTTGTAGAAGGATTGAACAGTACAGGTTTTTCAGACGTACATACGTTGGAGGTAATCGTGAGGGAGATGCTTGTCAGGCGAGAAGGAATAAGGCCTGCAAATATGGGACTTATGCATACAGCATACCTTACATTTGCTAGAAAGTTGTAACATGCGGAATAGTTATACATTTATTAAATATATCAGCATATGATTATTGGTCTAACAAAGTGGTATTGGGATATCAAAGACAAAAATACTCTGTGGAAATAGTGCTAAAACAAAAATGGTGGAAAAATGGAAAGCGGAGAGAGAATTTCGGAAGATAGAAAAACAGACAGGCGAGACAACTCCATATTGATAGGAAGAAAGCCATCCATGAATTATGTCCTTGCGGTTGTAACTCAATTTAACGGAGGCTCCAAAGATGTCAGGATAAAGGCCAGGGGAAACGCAATATCCAAAGCGGTAGATGTTGTGGAGATAGTCAAAAACAAGTTTCTGCAGGATGTAAAATATCCTGAAAACAGGAATGTTACCTTTGCAACAGAAGAGATAAGCAATGAGGATGGTACTATATCCAAGGTCAGTGCGATGCAGATTCTCCTTGATCTCGAAGGAAACGATTCGGGGAAACCGGAGCCTGAGAACATAGTCTATGTTGGCAAAAAGCCATTAATGAATTATGTCCTTGCCGTAATTACCCAGTTTAATAATGGCGCAAAAAGCGTAGTCATAAAGGCAAGGGGAAATTCCATATCAAAAGCTGTGGATGTTGCAGAGATAGCAAGAAACAGGTTCCTCAAATCTATAAAAAATCCGAGTTCAGAGAAACTTCTGATAAATTCGGAGGAACTTGTCAACGAAGACGGCACAAAATCGAAAGTAAGCTCGGTCACTATAATGCTCGAAAAAGGGTAATGGCAAGCTGAATTATGCCTTGAGAAGTTGTATGCCTATTTAGCAATAGTCTTAAATCCTTCTACACCTAATCCTTATTATAGGGTGGAATAATGGAGCCTATCAAATTTGAGTATGTGGGAGTAGACAAAGATCCTGAAACAAACATAATACTCGGCCATGCTGGATTTATAAAAACCATAGAAGATCTTTATGAAGCGATGGCCGACTCTGTTCCAGGAATAAAATTCGGGATTGCTTTCTCCGAGGCAAGCAGTGACTGTCTGGTAAGGAGTGAAGGAAATGATCCTATCCTGATAAAGCAGGCTGAAGAAGGGATGATGAAGATATCAGTAGGACATACATTCCTTATATTGATGAAATCCGCCTATCCTATAAATGTCATGAACAGACTGAAGGCAGTGCCTGAAGTGGCTAACATATACTGCGCAACCGCAAATCCCCTTCAGATAATAATAGGAAAATCAGACCAGGGAAGGGCCGTATTCGGAGTTATAGACGGATCTTCACCACGCGGAGTTGAACAGAATGAAGACAAAGCAAGGCGAAAAAAGCTTCTTCGCGATTTGGGATACAAGTTATAGTCGATAGGTTCTGAGAATGGAATATATAACTGACCTTCATGTGCATTCAAGATATGCTGGTGCATGCAGTGATTCACTTACCATTGAAAATATAAACCACACAGGATTGGAAAAAGGCATAGGCATAATCGGAACCGGTGATTTTACTCATCCGTCATGGATTTCAGAAATGAAGACAAAGCTCGAGGAGGAAAACGGAATATACAAATTGAAGGGAGCTTCAACGTCTCTGCTATTCATTCCAAGTACTGAGGTATGCACAATATCAAAAGACGGAGAGAAATTCAAAAAGATACACCATGGAATACTGGCTCCTGACATAGATACAGCGGAATCAATCAATGATATGATTAAAAATAATGGAGATCTCAGGAGCGACGGAAGGCCTATACTCAATATAACACCTGAAGAGTTAGTCGAAAAAGTGCGCGAAGCGGATAAAAAATCATTCGTTTTCAGCGCACATGCCTGGACTCCATGGTTTGGCGTTTTCGGAAGCTATGGTTACGCCTCACTGAAGGAAGCCTATGGTGATCAATACACGTATGTAAAAGCGATAGAAACAGGCCTCTCTTCAGATCCAAGCATGAACTGGAGAGTATCCGGGCTCGACAGAGTAACACTGATCTCAGGAAGCGATGCACACTCCCTTCCAAAATTGGGGAGAGAGGCAATAGTCCTAGAGTATGACGGGCAGCCGGAATACAAGGATATCATATCCTCCATAACTAAAAAGAAGATAATCAAGACAATCGAGTTCTTTCCGGAAGAAGGAAAGTATCATTACGACGGGCATAGAAAATGCGGCATATCGCTCAGTCCAGAGGCTTCTAAAAAATATAATGGGATATGCCCCGTATGCAGAAGAAAGCTTACTATGGGTGTCATGCATAGGGTGGAAGAACTTGCAGACAGGGAAGAAGGATACTCGCCGAAAGATGCCGTTCCATTTGTAAGGACAATGCCGCTCATCGAAATAATAGCTTATATCAAAAATAAGACTGTCTTTTCAGAAGCGGTAAAGCGAACATACGATGAGCTTATTCGCAGATTCGGTGGAGAGTTCAGGGTGCTTCTTGACCTTGATCTGAAGGAGATAGCAAAAACAGACAGAGAGCTCGCAGATGCCATAGGCAACATCAGGAACGGAAAGATAGGGATAACGCCAGGATATGATGGTGTTTTCGGAAAGGTGGATATACTTAACAGGAATCCGCCTAAGAAATTATCAGGAATTCAGAAAAGCATCTCAGATTTCTGACAAATAAAAGCATAGCAGAAAACACTTGCTCTCATAGCGAATCGTATCTTATTATCTGGATATTCGTACAGCTATATTGCCATATATTATCTGAGGAAATCCTGTTGTAGCATCAGTATAGTTAAGCTGGAGGTTTCCCAGATAGAGCTGGTTTATCTTGCCTGAGAACGGAAGAGATCCATCATAGCACTGTACATTTATTGTAACATTTGAGCCTATCGGCATGTAGTCCTGCGGTTTGATATTCTGCGTTGTTATAAGTGTACTGTTGGTATTACACCCTACTGCAGTTATGTTTACAGGAACTGTGGTAGATTGTATAATATTAAGCGTCAGGATGCCATTCTGCACCATATAGTAATTAGCACAAATAAACCCTGCTTCAAGTTGGCAGACTTGGCTGGCCGACTGTCCCGGATTGAATATTCCGAGGGCAAACAATGCGGATGCTACTATTCCCAGTATGAGTATGGCCCAGCCGTAGGTCATCAGGTACTCCATTGCAGACTGTGACTTGAGGATTCCTTTCATGTCTTTCAGACTATTATAGAATATAAACGTTTAAGAATCTTGGCTAACGCTGAAAGAAAAATTTATTACAAGGGGATAAAAATATCAGTCTTCAAGGGGCAGTATACTCGTATGTCCAGCCGTTAGTATATATGACATTGGCATTCACTGCGCTGTTGTCATTTCCAGAATAATCGTTGGCATTGCCGTTCAGAGGCCACCAGCTTAAGAGATGGTTCAAACTTGTCGGATCTCCACCGATGCCTTCTCTATACAAATATTCTATTGCAGCAGGACTTAAAGACGTGTTATATATCTGGAGGTTTGCTATTGAGCCGTTGAAACTTCCTGCTGACTGCGTTGCACCAAGATACGCTCCGGTATTGCTCCCTATTCCGAAATAATCTGCTCCAGGATTGTATTCCTCTTGGCTAGTAGAAGATGTTCCTATTTTCTGTCCGTTAACATAAAAAGTTGCAGTACCTGATCCTACTCCACCGTTGGAGAGGGTTACAGCTACAAATGTCCATTGATGCGATGGCACTGTGTATGCCACTCCTCCACTCTCCCAGTTGTTAGGTTGAAGATTAAGGTTCCATTCACTTAAACTAAGCTGATTATTTCCAATACCAAATTGTAAAGTTATATACGGATTACCTTCAGTATAAATGTTCATCACATTCCCATTATTGGGATTTACCCATGCCATGATTGTAAAATCTGGTTGGTTATTAAGCGGGGCTGTTAAGAAGCCGGATCCTGATGTAAGCGTATTGATAACTATCGAATATTTCTGGTTGAAAACTCCTACATATTCGGAAGCTCGTTATGGCAATTGCCCTGAATTGATACATGGGCAGATGTTCCCGGACCGTTAGGCTTTTCAACCTGGCAGCTTCCAGGCTGAACCTCAGGAGCAAGAAAGGAGGGATTGAAGATTCCGAGGCTAAAAAGAGCTCCGAGCACAACTGCTATGATGAGTATGGCCCAGCCGTAGGTCATCAGGTACTCCATTGCAGACTGTGGTTTTAGGATTCCTTTCATGTCTTTCATATCTTTAAAGATATACTGGAAAGCAATATATTTTATACTTTTCAGAGAATACTTTATCTTATGCCAAACCAAGGTCCAGGATCGGGATGTGAATGTGGAGGAGCATGCAGGTGTGGATGCTATGGCGGATGTGTCTGCAAGAAAAACTGCGAATGTGGATGCAGTTGCGGCTCCAGGCAGCGGGATGAAGATCCTGACTCAGAGGAAGAATCATAACTTGAATAGCCTTCTGGAATTTCCAGAGAGAATTCTTGATATCTCCTTCTTGCCGAGGCCTGATTTCTTAATCTTTAGTAGTTCAAGTTCCTGGTCGGAATAAGGGCTGTCAGAACCGAACATTATTTTTTCTATGCCTATGTTTTCTGCAACTCTTCTCACTGCGAATGTAGTTCCAAAGATAGATGTTTCCGTATATAGATTATCTTCTTTTTTTATCTGCTCCAACGCTTTCCAAGAAAGCCCTGCAAAATGGCCTATGATAAAATCTATGCCTGGAAACTTTGCTGCAAGCTTTACTATTCTATCAGGATCAAAAAACGAAGCCTTGTATTTTTTAAAGCGCATGAATGTAGGTACTGTCTTTCTCGTGTGGAACAATATCGGTTTTCCTGATTCTTCTATCTCTTTGTATATCCAATAATATTTCTTATCAAGAGGATCAAAATTCTGGGCTCTGGGATGAAGTTTCACGCCGTAAAATCCTTCTGAAAGCGAAGAGCTTATCTGGCCCGGCTTCACCAGCTTCGGATCAAATCTGAGAAACGGGAGAAATCTTCCGTTTTTAATCTCTAGAAGCTTCTCGCTTGCCTTTACAAGATCTCCTTCCTTCTCATCAAAGGGAAATATTGCGGCATGGCTTATACCGTAAGCGGCCATGTTCTTCTTTAATTGTGCAAGATTCTGTTTGGCACCGTCTTTGTCCTCGCCTATATGTACATGTATGTCAATTGCCTTATCCATGATTTTCGCCTGAATAGTTTAACTCAGATTAAATATTTTTAAGCAGAAGAGTGTGCTTTTTTATTTCAAAAGAGCGAAATTGGCAAGCATTGCCTCCAATTGTATCTTATCGTTGGCGCCTTCCACTATTCTGAAATTGCACTCTCCGATATTGCTTATAATGCGCAATTTCTTTTTGTCCTCTACATCGAGATTCATGGCTTCCCTGTAGCACTGCAGAAGTATGTCCTCGCCACTCATTCCGTGTATGAGTATAAGCGTATTCAGCTCATTTCTTGCTTTTTCAAAATCTCCTGAAATTGCATACCGCAGCATTGCCACTATCTCTTTTGGTCTTGCACGTGCTGCTATGTCGTATATGGCCTCTTCAGTTATCCCATTGCCGGATACTGCCACGCTCTGCATGGTATTAGTTAACCTTCTTAGATCTCCGTCACTGACATACAGCAGTGCTTCGACTGCCTTCTCGCCTACAATGAAACCCTCTTTCTCAGCAATCCTATGTATATACTTCTTCATCTCCTCTTCCTTGAGGGGTTTGAATCTGAAGACAACACACCTGCTCTGTATAGGATCTATTATCTTGCTCGAGTAATTTGCACTCATTATGAATCTTGTGCCTGAGGAATATCGCTCCATAGTGCGCCTTAAGGCATGCTGTGCCTCAGGTGTAAGCGCATCTGCTTCATCTAGAAAGACTATCTTGACAGTTCCATTGTCCATAGAGATGGTTCTCGCAAACTCCTTCACCTTTCCTCTTACCACATCTATGCCTCTGCTATCGCTAGCGTTCAATTCTAGAAAAGACTCAGATATCCTGTTTCCATAGAGCTCTCTCGCCATGGCCATGGCACAGGTTGTCTTTCCGACACCAGCAGGCCCTGTGAATATCATGTTAGGAAAATTTCTGGCCTTTACAAAATCTTTAAGCCTTAAGACTATGGACTCCTGACCTATTACCTCTTCTAGAAGCTGAGGCCTGTATTTTTCTGCCCATGACATATCTGAGATATCCATAGATGTACCTGGTTTTAGGCTATGGTATTAGCCTAATCTTATAAAAATACAATAGCGTTTCAGGAATACCGGAAACGTTTTGCTACTAAACAATGCAATTATATGTTTTTATCCTTTTGCTATCTTTGAAGTTATCTTAGTTTCTTATTTTTAGCAACGCCTGTTTTTACTGTAATCTTTTTTAAAGCAGGAAAAAGAAAATAAGTCAATTCTAAAAAAGTAATAGATAATCTAACAATCTATGAGATTTTACCTATTTTATTACTTTCTGGAAGCTTTCCTGCATTCTTCAATTAGGAATTCTGCCTCTTTAGGATCCAAAAGGCCTTGATTGCATCTTTTATCCAAAACATGTACAACAGGGTCGTCATTTTTTATCATTTTCATGTAACGCCCTCTTTCATATGCTATATCCATTGCAAGCAGCTCTACTGCAACAACAGCTGCTGCTGATATCACAGGAAGAATCCAGTTTGGAGTTCTCCTCTCTGGCATAAGAACTCTCTTATGTCCTCTTTCTCCAATATGCTTATCCATACTATCATAGACTATTTTCTATTCATTGATATAAATATTTTGTCCAAAGTAATAATGTTTTAGTCTTTCTAATATTATTTTTGAATTACTAATTTGTATTCTTTATACCTTTTTTACATTATAATATTTGATTTATATTATCTTCAAATCTATTAATTGCAAGCAGCTGTGAATTACAGGCCAGAATCTGGATCCTTTCCGAAAAAATCAAACAGACTTTTTGTAGAAAAACTTACTGAAGAAAAATTTTCTCAGTTATTGTGCTACATTGAATTACAGGAATATCTGATTTAGTACATATTATACTAGAAAATCTAATAATATCTTATCAATACAGAAATTGACCATAATCGCTCAAGGATGCAAGATCTTCTACCCATATAAATTATCGAGTGCCAAAAATCACGTGCCTTAAAACTAAAATTAGGCAGTAATTTTGTCGTCGGAGGTCTTATAATGGCTAAAACTCTTGCTTTTTCAGATGGCGCATGTGTAATTTCATTTTATTGAAATACAATTTTCATTTTCCATGGATATGAAATGAAAAAGGTCCTCATGAAGAAATGCCTGAAAAAATATCCCTTTTCCCAAATAATAGGGATGGCATCACAATAGCCAGTTAATTCTCATTAATTTGAAATGAGATACTTTTTTCAAAACTCCTTTCGTTTCATAAAAATGAAAATGAATCATAGCTGATGCTAATAAATTCTAATTTCATAATTATGAGATTTCAACCTTTTACCATTGCAAAAAGATAGTTATGGAGTTCTGCTTCCTTAAGTGGATTTATAGGCATCTCTTTCGGTTTGGACTCTTTATCTTTGGGTTTTTGCTTCATAGTTTTAGGTGCTTCCTTTATTACTATCTTTTCGGCTTCAAATGCTTCGAATCGGTCAGATATTGACAATGAAATAGGTCCAGTAGTATATGTATTTGCCTTTTTAGTGTCATTGCGTATGTTTAGTTCTACTGCATCCTTTTTCTCTGCATCTCTTGTATAGGCCATTTCGAGAGTTATCTTGTCTCCAGTCTTAGCTATTGTATCTATAAAGAACATTCCAGAAGCGACTGCATCTTTTGCTGCTTCATTATAGATGTTTAAATTGACTACGCCAATAGAAATGTCAAAGTATATTTCAAGCCTGTAATATACTCCAGATGTCTTATCCCTACATGTTGCTGTAAGAAGGTGGGCTACATTCTTATTCTCAACCGTGAATGTGTATGTGATCTTTCTCTGATCTGGGCTCATCCTAACTATTTCTGATTTGCCTATCTTAACACTTCCGTTCACATGGGCATGTTTCATATGTCCGTTACTCTTCTGCTGTACACCAGTTGTATGATTATTATTTTTGATATCTTGTTGAACATTGCTTGATGCCACTGGTGAAGGGTTGAAGATTCCATCCCTTGCAATGGTAGTTAACGAAGTAGGCATAAATACCATACTTCCAGCCACTATCGCAGGCAATATCGTATTTCTAAGTGCTGATCTTGCGGTTACAGTTACATTCTTTCTTCCTTGATCATTTAGTTTAGTTTCCATAAGCAAGAATCTGAATTTATAGATATATAGCCATTACGGTATACTATTCTAAAATAGTCATAGAATCTCTAAGAAAGTTTAATCATACGAGCTTATACAAATATAATATTAGTAATTCTAACATTTTTATAGTATTGAAGATTACATGTTTATTAAATTCTGTCCTAAGCAGATGTGCTTAATTATCGCAACTATTGTCTGGCGCGATGCCCATAAATAAGGGTAGATTGACGTATTTGTAGAATACGAATTTAAATGTTAAACAGAAAGTATACTCCTGATTAAATGGAAAAACACCATGAATCTCAACCTGGGGGACGAAGTCTTTTTGTACGCAACATTGGAACGTACAATGAGGTAATGGGAGTAGTAAGAGGTAACAGCGCCTTTTTTGCTAGAAGAGGAAAAGGAAGCGATTCGGCACATTTTGTCTTTATACCAAAACCAGACGGCGTAGAAAGAAATTATAATAATCCAAATAGCGGATATAGAGAGAGAATTGCAGATTGGCTAGAGCGAAAAGGGCTTGCTGACAGGCATACTGAAATATCAGTAGTTAGAGGCAAAGAAAGAGAAATAACCAGAATTGATATTACAGTAATAAACTGGAGCGAAAGAAAATCCGAAGTCAGCATTTCTTCTGCTCTCGGAAGTGCACTGCCAGATCTTCACGGAGTGCATCTGAGGCATTAGAAAAATAATATTCTACTGGAGAAAAGTGACATAATCAGTGATAATACAAAGACTATGGCTATGATTGGGAGTATTGCCAGTCCTTCAAGAAGTATTAGAAGTGCAAATACTGTAATTATTATGATAAAGTAAGTCGGCTTGTTCCATCTAAGAACTTTGCTTCCGTCTAATGGAGGTACAGGCAGCATGTTTACGAAGGCAAGCCATAATGCTATGAATGCAGTAGTTCCCATTAGCAGATTCAGATATCCATGCCGGAATACAAACATCCCTGTATAAAATACCACAAAGACTGCAAAATTGGTAAGGGGTCCGGCCACTGACGTGATTCCATCCTGGCGCTTGGTAAACTTGTCCGTGTATATCATTGTGGCTCCCGGAAGCGCCATAAGAAATCCGAGAAAAGAGGTGACCAATGCAATTACTATGCCCAGATCTGATCTCTTAAATGCTGCTATTGCGCCATAATGCTGCGCTACCCGCTTATGCATGTATTCGTGAAGAATGAATGAAAAACTAACCGCTACAAATGATATGGGAAGATAAAAGAGGAAGGGATTGCTGCAGAATGTCCCAAAGATACCTGAAGAGAGACTGCAGAAGGAGATTTTTGCCGTGTTTCCAGCGCTTAGTAATATACTAAATGCCACCGACAAAGCAACATCTGCTATTATCATGTCCTGCAGTTCTTGATTGGAAGGTGCCATTCTATACATTGTCACACTAGATTATATTTTTTCAGAAATGATTATAAATTACTTTGATAAGATATAAAAGGAAGACTATAGCCCTGTAGTCTAGTGGTCAAGGACATCGGGCTCTGAACCCGGTAACCCCAGTTCGAATCTGGGCAGGGCTATATCTTAAAGGACAGTTTCTCAATAATCTCTGATTCTGCAGAAGGGAGTAGATAAAGCAAAAATATATAATAACATAAATGGTTAGAATAATGCTTGAAGTGGTTTGATGAGGATAGGATATCTTGTAATGGGCCTGTTCCTGCTGGTTTTGCTTGGAAATGTAAAGGCCTATTATAACATTACTTTTGTCAACACTACAGTTGTGCTCAATAGCAACACAAGCGCACATATTGTCGAAACATTCGATGTCTATGTTAGCAACAGTTCTGTATCCCAATATACCAAGAACCGAAATGCTATAGGCCTTACCCTGAATGACTGGCAGAAAACCTTATATGCTACGAATCTTGTTCAGAATATAATAAATTATAAGAGAAGCACGTATGATTTTACCTTCCTTCCCGGCCCGCTTATACTTGAACCTTATGGGGGCCAGACAACACTCACCATGAGTTACTATGTCAATAATGTTACAAATATGAAAAATATAGCCCCAAGGGAGTTCGAATATACCTTTAACAACAGCGTATTGAATTTCGAATATACTATAAACGGGCAGGCACTTCCTCCTAATTACCGTTTCAATATAATAATCCCTGCAGGTTCTGAACTGGTTAAGGTATACCCTCTTCCGGATTCTCCTTCCCCTTCCTTCCTTGGAGATTACAAGAATTTTTCCTCTTTCTCATGGTATTCGCAGGAGCCCCTCTCACAATTCTCATTTTCGTTTATATCTAAAGAATCTCTGCAGGAAGAGGTAACAGGCTATTTTTCCAATATCTACTACCACGATTATAACACCATATACTTCTTGATCGTTCTAGGAATAATACTTGTTGTAGTGTATGCATATATTAAATTCTGGAGATAGATCGCAGCGCATTCATTCTAATCTGAAGCCAAATCAGTATAAGCTAAGGAAAGAACCTTTCCATTATACCTGAATCGTAACATGTATATTGAAAATGCACTATAATCAATCTGAAGATATCCATTTGGGTTCAGGCTCTTCCGTGAAGATACATGAAGGACTCAAATTTGCTAAGGCTTCTTTCCGGCGCTGACGGCCTTGTCTTCTTTATTATCTCCAATAAGTCTTCAGTGGTTATTCTTTTTATCATGCCTGATTTTATACGTTCTTCAAGAGCATTAATCTTAGCTTCACGGCATATGTTCGCTATGTCTGCGCCTGTATAGTTTTTGGTTTCTTTGGAAATCTTATCGAAGTCTATATCTGACAGTGGTGCATTCTCTAAGTTCTTCTGGAATATTTTGACTCTATCGCCTTCTTCCGGAGGCCCGACAAATATCAGTTTGTCAAATCTGCCTGGACGTATCATTGCAGGATCCATGGCTTCCGGCCTGTTTGTTGTGCCTACCAGTATGACTCCGCCGCTTTCTTGAAGCCTATCAAGTTGCCTAAGAAATTCACCAGTTATTCTTACGTCTGCCTCTGAATTTCCATCTCTCTTAGGCGCTAAAGAATCGATCTCATCAATTACTATAATTGACGGGGAGTTCTCTATTGCCCTGTTGAATATGTCCCGTATTATTTCTACGGCTTCATCATATCCTTTTTCTATAAGCTCATCGCCAGATATTGTTATCGTCTTGTAATTGCCTATCTTGTTTGATATCGCCTTCATTATCATTGTCTTGCCTGTCCCTGGAGGCCCGAAAAGGAGTATGCCTGTTATTGAGCGTATATGGTATTCTTTGAGAAGCTTTGGGTGCATTATAGGGATCTCTAAGGCCTCATAGAGCGCTTTTTTGGCATCTTCCATGCCTATGACGTCATCTATCGATATTAAAGGAGTATCAGATTTCTCCTCTTTCTGGAACATTCTTCTTTCATAGTCCATCCTGAATTTTGCATAAGCTTCGAGTTTAGCCAGTGAGACTGATGGCTTTGTATGTCGTATCACTCTCTCAAGATCTTCAGTATCAATCTTCATTACTTTCGATTCGTTTAGGGCAACGCTTGCTGCATGCCTTGCGGCTTCGGAACATACATTAGCAATGTCGGCATTGGAAAATCTGTGAGTTATTTCTGCCAGTTTTTCAAAGTCTATGTCTGATGCCATCGGATATTTTTTCGAATAATGTTTAAATACGGCTATCCTCGCATCTTTGTCAGGCAGAGGAACATAGATTATCTTGTCAAATCTCCCGGGGCGCATGATACTGTGGTCTAAAAGTTCTGGAACATTAGTTGAGCCCACTACGACAACTCCGTCGATTTTCTGGAAGCCGTCCATTTCGGATAAAAGCATCGATAAGAGGAGTTTGGTATTTTCGTTTCCTGCGAGCTCTCTTGCTCCTGCAATTCCATCTATCTCATCGAAGAAAAGCACTACCGGAGTATTCTTTTTGGCTGTGGCGAATATCCTTGAGAGATTGCCTTCGGAATCGCTGTTGTATATTAAAGAGGAGGTTTTCACATAGAAGAATTTCGAACGGGTCTCATTCGATACCGCACGCATAAGCATTGTCTTGCCTGTCCCTGGAGGCCCGAAGAGAAGTATGCCCTTTGCAGGCTTTATGTTGTATGCTCCTTTTATCTCTCTGTGTTCCATCGGTTCAAGCACAGCTTCAATCAATTCTTGTTTTGTCTCTTCGTAATTGGCTATATCACTAAATGTTTCATGCGTGCCTGTAGTTAGATCTTCAAGCGCGCCTCCAAACATATCTATGAAATCCTTTTTCATCATCTCCAGAGCGCGCACTATATTGACATCATTAAGCTCAAGGATGAAGGTTATTGGACCTACCAATATGAATCCGAAAAGTATTGCAATATTGAATCCCGTACCAAAAGCATAACTTATGAATCCAAATGTGAATAGGATTACAAGGCTGTAAAATCCTGCCACTGTTCCTTTGTATTCTGATCTGCTGTTTACGACCTGGTTTATTATGATAAATACGGTTATCAGCCAGACTACCAGCTGGAGGGCTGTAAGTTCAAGATTGTAGAATATCGAGAGTATTGCAAGATATATTCCGCCGAAGAGGTTCCCCCAGACACTTATGCTGAAAAATGCCGAAAATGATGAGTACAATGCGGCAAGAAATGAGGATAGTGAAGGGGCAGTCTTAGACGGCGAGAGCATTGAAAGAAGATTTGAATTGGAGAAAGATGACCTAAATCCTGCTTGGTTGTAGAAGAATGGCGCTGTGTTATGTATGCCTGTAAGCCCAGAAAGTATCACTACCAACACAATGAATACAGATGTCACAACAATGCTGCGCTTGAATCCTAAAAAGAGGACAGCCATCACGAATGCAGGTATCTCGATTATGTATCCCAGGTATGAGAATGGAAGCACTGTCAATGCGAATAAGACGCTTGCTGCGTCTGCATATTTGTATCCTACAAGAATGGAGAATCCTACAAATATCAGGTAGAACCATGCCAGAAGTGGAGCCTGATATACTATCATTGGCAGGGCAAAGAGCATCAGGCCGGTAAGCCCTATAAGTGGATGTATTCTAGAAAGCAAAAAGAGGGCTATGACCAGAGGTATAAGAATCAATATAGGGTAAAATGGAAATGCTATTGCTACGCTTATCAATGCAAATGTTGATAGAATTGAGCTTGGGAAATATTTATGGTTTGCAATGTCCCTAAGAAAATCCTTTATGTAATACAGGGTAAGAGGGACGTATATCCTCTGTTTCTTGTGTTTGGGAGTAGGGCCTACATCAGGCTTTCTAACTTTAGTATCTGTTTTTGAAACAGGTGCTCTCTTTTTTGCCATTTCCCACGTTCCTTCCTTAGAATCTTATAAAACTGATAAATATAAAAATAGATTAAAACTTTGCATGAAACAGAAGAAGAAATATGAGTCAGGAAAGTAAACCCAAGATATAAATAAGTAAAGCTATAAATCAGTTTTAAACCCGTTGTAGCTCAATGGCAGAGCGATCGGCTGTAGCCTGAAATCTTGGACACAAGCTTCCAAGGAAGATACCGATAGGTTGGGAGTTCAACTCTCTCCAACGGGAAATAATATTTAGTTCAGCTCATTTGCATAAAG
>JAKBRL010000034.1 GCA_021845465.1 Microcaldota archaeon | reverse complement strand
GTTGCTTTCGGATAATTCAATGCCTACCCACTTGCCAAATGTCTCAGAATCTTTTCGTATGTCGACCGCAACATCAAAGATGCTCCCCTTTATAACACTGACAAGTTTTCCCTGTCCGAATGGTTTTTTCTGGAAATGAAGCCCCCTTATTACATTTTTTTTTGATACGGAGAAATTATCCTGTACAAAAGTTTTTGTTATTCCCGCTTCTGCAAATTCCGATGCACGATATCGCTCCATAAAATACCCGCGTGAATCTTGGAACCTACCATATTCAATCAGGATAAGATCTTTTATTGTGGTTTCTTTGAATGAGAACATATTTTATCACATGTTCTTTTCTTCCAGGTGTTTTGCAAGCGTTCCGGCACGATAGAGCGATTCAAAAGTGCCTGCATCTGTCCACTCGCCTTTTATTATATGGCTTTTGAGTCTGCCTTCCCCTATATAAAGATTATTTACATCTGTCAATTCAAATTCGCCACGCTTTGACGGTTTGAGTTTGGATATCTTGTCAAATAGAGTATTGTCGTAGATGTACAATCCGGTAACTGCATATTTTGATTTAGGTTCCTTTGGTTTTTCTTCTATTTTTATAACATTGTTGTTTCCGTCAAATTCAGGAACACCGAACCTTTCGGGATCATTTACTTCTTTTAGAAAGATCATAGCGCCTGAAGGATTTTTTGAGAATTCGGATATTCTTTTCTTCAGCTCTTCGATTTCAGCTTTGCCTAGCATAAATATGTTGTCTCCAAGAATCACCGTTATAGGATCTTTTCCGATAGTGTTTTTTACAGTGCCAAGGGCATGCGCAATCCCCAATGCTTCTTCCTGTACTTTATAAGTAGAGTCAATTCTGAATTTCTTGCCATTTCCGAGGAGGTCTGCAAAGTCGCCGGAAAATTCTTTGCCTGTTACCAGTATTATGTCTTTGATCCCCATTGATTTTAAGGTATCTATAGGGTAAAAGACCATCGGTTTGTTGTAGATTGGCAGAAGGTGCTTGTTTGTTACATCAGTAAGTGGCTTGAGTCTTGTACCATTGCCGCCTGCTAGTATTACGCCTTTCATTTAATCGCCATGGTTAGTTGTCTTGTTGTTATTATCTTTGTTAGTGGTATGTATAATAAATATATTGTATGGATAATTCCAACATGAAGAAAGTTCTTGTGGTAGGCAGTTCTGGGCTTTTAGGCAGCAGAATTATTGAGATAGGAAGAAATGGTTATGAGATGTTTGGAACATATTCTAAACATAAGACAATGGCTGAAAATAGCTATCATCTTGATTCCTTGGTGCGTGGGCAGGCATTTACAGTTATAAAAGAGATAAATCCGGATTTTGTAATTGACACACATGCCATTACAAATCTTGACTATTGTGAGATACATAAAGAAGAAGCATGGGAAGTAAATGTAGAAGGTGCAAAAAACATTGCGGAAGCTTCAGAAAGCGTAGGTGCAAAATACGTGTTTTTGTCTACAGACAACGTTTTTGATGGAACTAAAGAAACATATGTTGAAATGGATAAGACACACCCGCTAAACCAGTACGGAAAGACAAAAGTGGCCGTAGAAGAGATGCTTGAAAATTCAGGCGTTGATTTTGTTGTGATAAGAACTGCTGTGTTATATGGAATTGGAGGCATTGGAAAGCCAAGCTTTGCAACATGGCTTATATCAAAGCTGAGAAACGGTGAAGAGGTAAAGGTAGTTACTGATCAGGAGAGCAATCCAACATTTGTTGACAGCCTTGCGGAATTAGTATTGAGTTTATGTGAGAAGGATGAAAAGGGGATATTCCATGTTGCTGGGAAGGATTGTCTTAGCAGATACGAGTTTTCCTTGCAGATAGCCGAGTCATTTGGATTTGATAAAGATATGATAGTTCCGGTAAGCAGTTCGGAACTTGGCCAGATAGCGAAGAGGCCGAAAAGAGTTAATTTGGGAATTGGGAAGGTGGAAAAGGCTACCGGAATGAATATCTTAGGTATAAAAGAAGGAATTGATATGTTCAAAAAACAGATTGTGATGCGATGAAGATTTTAGTAACAGGAGGCGCGGGCTTCATAGGAAGCAACTTCCTGCATTATTGGTTTAGAAGGCATCCGAAAGATGAGATCATAAATTTTGACCTCATGACATATGCTGCAGATCCGAGAAATCTTGTAGGATTGGAGAGATATAATTATATGTTTATAAAGGGAGACATAGCAGAGAGGGAACTCATCGGAAAGGCAGTCAGAGATGTTGATGCTATAGTCAATTTTGCAGCTGAAAGCCATGTTGACAATTCAATAAATGACTCTTCAAGATTTGTTCATTCGAATATAGTCGGCGTGCATTCTATCCTTGAAGCTGTGAAGAGGTACGGGAAGCGCTTCCATCAGGTTTCTACTGATGAGGTATATGGCTCTCTTCCTCTAAATTCTTCACTTAGATTTACAGAAGAATCAAGTTATAGACCCATGAACCCTTATGCCGCTACAAAGGCATCTGCTGATCATTTGATTAGATCTTATTTCAATACTTATGGAATTGGTGCGACTATATCTAACTGTGGTAATAATTACGGACCTAGGCAGCATCTTGAAAAACTGATACCTAAGACAATTTCCAATGCGCTGGAATGGCGCAAGATACAGTTATATGGAAATGGAAAGCAGGTAAGAGACTGGATATATGTTGATGACCATTGTTCTGCAATTGAGGCAATACTTAAGAAGGGTGTTGTTGGTGAAACCTATCTGGTAGGAGCAGACGGGGAGGTGCCCAATATAGAGATGGTCAGATTGATCCTTAAGGAATTAGAGAGGCCAGAAAGCCTTATAGAGCACATTAAAGACAGGCCAGGACATGATGCAAGATATGCATTGGATGCGTCTAAGATAAGGGAAGAGCTTGGCTGGAGCATTAAGTATAATATCTCGGATGGAATGAAAGCCACCATAGATTGGTACAGGAGATTAAAATGAGTGAAGACCCGGTATGCAGAGTGTGCGGCAGTGACAAAATCATTAAGATCTTGGATATGGGAGATATGCCGAATGCGAATGGTCTTCTTCTAAAAGAAGATTTAAAGAGGGTTAAATCATATCCACTAAAATATTATTGGTGCAGCGGATGTTCATTCTTCCAGCAGATTGACCAGATACCTAAGGAAAAACTCTTTTCGGATTTTTATACATACCAAACAGGAATTAATACACCGGTAGTCGAGCATTTTAGAAAATTTGCTGAAAGAATGAGGAATGAACTTGACAAGAAAGATTTTGCCGTGGTATGTGCATCTAATGACGGAACTGAGATAGCGGCGCTGAAAGAGTATGGGAAATTTGGTAGAGTAATAGGAGTTGAGCCTGCTGGAAATCTTGCAGTGATAGCAAATAAAAATGGACTTGAGACAATAAATGCGTTTTTTAGCAGGAATCTTGGAATGGAGATATCCTCTGAATATGGAAATGCTGATCTTGTTATTGCGAATAATGTTTTTGCACATATACCAGACCCGGTAGATTTTCTTATGGGCATGAAAGAAGTTGCAGGAAATGAAGGAAGAATATCGATAGAAGTACATTGGCTCCTTCCTTTCCTAAAAGAAGTGCAAATAGAAACATTATACGGAGAACATTATTATGTATGGAGCGTGAATTCAATGCGGAAGGTTGCAGAACGGTGCGGATTGGTGCTTTCTGAAGTGGAAGTTATGGAAAAGCAGCACGGAGGATCTATAAGGGCAACATTTCTTGTAAATGGTATAGAAGGCGTTTCTGTCAGGAAATTGGTCGATAAAGAGATAAAAGAAGGAGTTTTGGATAGGAATAGAATGGAAAGATTACAGGAGGAAGCCGATAAGAGGAAAAAAGATTTCATAGAGTTAGTAGGAAAGTTAAAAAGCGGAGGCAGTCGAATAGCTATCTGGACTGTTCCGGCAAAAATATCTACATTGCTAAATTTCGCAGGAATTACAGTGAAAGAGATAGAGTGTGCTTATGATGCAACTCCGGGAAAGATAGGAAAATATATACCAAAAGCGGAAATACCGATAAAAGATGAAAGTAAGATAGGTGTTGATATGCCCGATTATCTTATTGTGGGAGCCTGGAATTATATGGAATTTGGAAGAGAAAAACTCAAATGGTATCTCGAAAGAGGAGGTGCGCTTGTGAACCCGCTTACATCTGAAATCATAAGGTCTTGATAGACTTAGCATGCTTAGTCTGCGATATATGCTATTCTGCTTCCTTGATTATCGAAATCGAATGGTTCGGCATTTAGTTTTAGAGAGTTCTTTATATTATTGTGTTTTTCTTTTTCCGCGTAGAATAAGAGGAAACCGGAGCCTCCTGCGCCTATGAGTTTGCCTCCTTGCGCACCTTCCTTTAATGCAGAATTATATAGGGAATCTATCTCAGGATTGCTTATGCTTTGTGCCAACTGCTTTTTTAAGATCCAGTTTTCGTGGAGAAGACGGCCGGTATTATCTATAATGTCTTTCTCGAAAGAATCATAAAGATCTGAAGTTATTTCCCTCATTTTAAAATAGGATTCCACTTTGTTTGGAACCTCTTGCGCCTGAAGTTTATGTATCTCTGTTGATTTTCTCTGGTTTCCGGTGTAAAGCATCAGAAGGTTATCCTTTAGTCTTCTTTTGGAAGTTTCAGAGAGAGTTATTGGTTTTAACATAACTGATTCGTCTTTTTTGAATTCCATATACTGAATGCCTCCGAATGCCGATATATATTGGTCTTGTTTGCCACCTGGTTCCTTAAGTATCTCCCTTTCTATTTTTATTGCTTCTTCTGCAAGCTGCTTCTGAGTTGTCTCTTCGCCTTGCCATGCGTGGAGGGCATTTAGAAGGCCTACAAGAAATGCGCTACTGGAACCTAACCCAGTACCTCCGCTAGGTATATCAGAGATGCTTACTATCTCTATTCCCCTATCTATGCCAAGCATAAGCAGTGCCTCTCTTACTGAAGGGTGTTTTATCTCTTCGGCGTGGTTTGCTCGTTCTATGATCGAATAATTTACCTTTATGTCTCCTGCAAATTTCTTGTTTACAAGTACGTAGATATACTTGTTTATTGCTGCTGAGATTACTCTGCCTGGACCATATTCTTTATAAAAAGATGGAATATCTGTCCCGCCTCCGGTAAAGGTTATGCGCAATGGTGTTTTTGTCAATACCGCCTTGTTTTTTTGCATGTGGATTTGCCTTCTGGTTTTTTGTATATTTTTTATAGGTAAATATTAAAGAAGAAGTTCATCTGCTGTTTATTATGCGGATGCCCTCCCTGAGCGTGACCTTCGCCTTGAAGCCCAGCTTCTTCTCTGCCTTTGTTATGTCCGCCTTTGTCTCCATGACATAATTGCTCACAGGCATCTTGATATACTTGGGCTTTATATCAGTTCCAAGCTCTGCGTTTAGTATCGCTACCAGCTCGTTGAGCGAGTAGTTGACACCTGTGCCTACATTGAAAACCTGGAAGCCTTTGACTTCGGAGGCTTTTTTCATGGCCTGGACTACATCTCCGGCATAGACAAAATCCCTTCTCTGTTCTCCGTCTCCGTATATCTCGGGGCTCTTGCCTTTCTTCATATCCCATAGGAACTGGCTTATGAGGTTTGCGTATCCTCCCTTTGCCTCCTCATGCCTTCCGTAGACAGAGAAGAATCTCATAGCTGCCACGTTTATCCCATATAGGCTATGGTATAGCTCTGCCATTCTCTCACCGGCTATCCTGCCTTCTGTATAATAGTCGGTTACTTTTGGGATTATGTCCTCTTTGTGTGGAGGTTTTATTCCATTGTATATTGATGAGGTTGAGACAAATACCAGATTGCACTTTTTTTCCTTTGCAAACTCCAGGACATTTATTGTGCCTTCCACTACCTCATTCACAAGGTTGGGGTTTTTGCGGTACATTGGCGACGCAGATGGCATTCCAAGATGGAAGACCAAATCGGCATCAAGCATATGCTTCCTTATGTTCTTTGAGTCGTCGTTTATGAATGTTACATTGCCGCTTTTCATAGCCTCTGATAGATTCTCCTTGGAACCCGTATGCAGGTTATCTATTACGAATACCTTGTTGTCAAGGCATAGCTCTTCTACGAGGTTGCTTCCTATGAAGCCGGCTCCTCCTGTTACAATTATCCGCTTTCCTTTGATATCTGACATATTATCACATGTTGTTATAGGCACCAGACATTTTATTGAGTGTTTACATTTTATATGAACAAATCCCTCTAAATCTCTATCTGATATATGAAGAAATGGATGGATTGATGCCCAATTCGGGGCAGGACCTCTGTTTTGGAGATCCGGATCCGATGTTCTGGTTTTTTGTGAGCTTTTAGGGCTTGGACTTGGGCTTAGGCTTGGGCTTGGCCAAACATCTTCTCCTCGACTATCAGGGATATCAGGTGTATTACTGCTATATGCACCTCCTGTATTACCGAGGTCTTTTCCGATTTGACTATCAGGGTTATGTCTGCAATGTCTTTCAGCCTTCCTCCTGATCTTCCGGTAAGGCCTATGGTGAAGATTCCCAATTCCTTGCATTTTTCAACTGCCTTTATTACATTTGGCGAGGTGCCCGAGGTGGTTATGCCTATGGCTACATCGCCAGGCCTTCCCAAAGCCTCTACCTGCCTTGAGAATACATCCTCATAGCTGTAATCGTTTGCTATGGCGGTGAGGTTTGTGGTGTTGGTTGTAAGGGCGATTGCGGGCATCGGCTTCCTGTCCTTCATGAACCTGCAGACGAATTCCCCGACAAGATGCTGTGCGTCACCTGCCGAGCCGCCGTTTCCGAATGCCAGGAGCTTGTTCCCTTTTGAAATGGCTTCGGATATCTTCGTTGATATCGCTTCAATCGCTGAAGGATCTACAGATGTCCTTGCTCTTGCGCCTTCGGAGAGATACTCCGTTATTCTTTTTTCGTATTCCATTGAATATACACCATGTCCATATACACCATGTCCATATACACCATG
>JAKBRL010000011.1 GCA_021845465.1 Microcaldota archaeon | reverse complement strand
TCTTCCCCTCTAAAACCGAGTTTTTCTGCAAGAAGAAGCTCGGGAAGGGAACTGCAATCTACTCCTTGGCCTTCTTCCTTGAGTATTTTTATTATATATGGATTAGGGCACGCTTTGACTGCAAAATGGTTTTTGAATCCTGTAACCCATGAGAAGGCTTTGTTCAACTTTCTCGCGTTCTCTCTGATCCCTTTTTCTTCGTATAAATGGAATGGAGTAGGATACTTTTCTATTATTCTGTCGAGTTGAGACTTTGTAAAAAAGAGATCATCATTGTTATTCATAAGCATCGCTTCTTCACATGTTCAGATTTTCCTTTATAAGCCTGGAAGCGAGTTCTGTATCTTCCAGTGAAGGAACTAATGCCAGCCTGAAATAGTTGTCCGCATTAGGTGCGTTTCCCAGGGCAAGCATGCCTCCTGGTGTTATGTTTATGCCTATTTTTGCTGAATTATCAAGCATTAGCATGGATTTGGCAAATGATATGGAACTTGATGGAGATCTTGCCCAGATGTAGAAAGTAGAATCTGCCCAGTATTTTATCCCTACCTCATCAAGTGCGGATGTAATTAACTTTCTCTTTTTGTCATACGCATCACGCATTTTCCGTACATGCTCCTCGTCGTTTAATGCAGAAATGGCAGCTTCCTGTATTGCATTTGGAATTCCCGAATCGATTTGTGTTCTGAACTTTCTATAGTAGTTTATTAGCTCTTTTCCGCCTACGACAAAACCTACTCTGATTCCTGTTGCGTTGCTTCTCTTTGAGAGAGATTGGAAGGCTATTATATTGTTCCAATCGTCAGTATATTCAAGTATGGAACGGGGTATTTTGTTTGTATACATCTCAGTATATGCTTCGTCTGATGCTATTATGGCGTCATATTTCTCTGATAGATAGATGAGCTCGCTGAAGAAACTGTCGCCTGCTATTGCAGTAGTTGGATTGTTAGGATAATTTATCCAGATTAATTTTGTTCTGCCCTCTCTAAGTATAGATTCTATCTCATTTAAATCTGGAAGAAACCCGTTTTCTTCCTTTAATTGATAGAATCTTGGGATCCCTCCAGCGAAAACTGTTCCGGCTTTGTATGGAGGGTAGCCTATGGAAGGCATCAGGACATTATCTCCTTGGTTCACAAATGTGAATGGCAGATGAAAAACAGCTTCTTTTGAGCCTGCAGTGGAAGTTATCTGAGAGTTAGGATCTGGACTCACATTGAACCTTCTGTGCATCCATTCGGATGCCGCATTTCTGAATTCTTTCATGCCTATGTAGCTGGGATAGCCTGAACTTTTGTGCCTTTCGGCACCTGATTGCAATCCTTTTATAGCATTCTCATAGAGAGGCTCGGTAGGATCTCCTACTCCGAAATCCAATACTCTGAAGCCGTTCAGTTTTGCTTCTTCTTTGGCCTTATCTACCTCTGCAAATGCATAAGTCATAAATCCGTTGAGTCTTTCGCTTGGTTTTACTTGCATAAAAACACCATATATTTGTATTTTCCCACACGCACCAGTTATCTAAACATATTTACGTAAACTATTATTTCCGTATTAATGGGCCGATTACCATGGTACTGCAGGATACCGCTGGTCCATCTTGTTCAAGATATACAGCAGTCCTGACCCAAGGTGCCCAAAATTCAGGATCAATAATATTGCGTACTGAACGGATTATCTCTGCCATTACTATTTTAATTTCAATTCCAGAATCTCCGAGATTCATGGCTTTTTTTGCGTCTGCATATGCCTGCTCAAAATAGCCGCTCTTGAGATTGGCGGATGAGCGGAGGAGGTAAGCTTTCGGATCTTCTGAATTGAGGTCTATCGCTTTTGTATAGTGTTCCAGTGCTTTCTTGTAATTCCCTTTCCGAAATTCATCGTTGCCGGCTTGGATTGCTCTTCTATATACGAATGGCTGTGACCTTGAAGCGAAGTCTATAATCTCTGCATTCATATTCCCACGTTCCGGATCTATTTGCCTTTATTTAGTATATATACTGTATGTTATTGTACTAACAGAAATTTATTGGATGTTCCTCTCTATTTAAACATTCCTGAATTTTAGAGGGTACTGTGATGAAGTTGCGCGTTGGCAGGATTTAGGTCTGGAGATAAAAATTAGATTCAAATCAAGAATTAGAAAGGGCTATAAATAATAGCCCGACTAATATTAGTATGGAATCCATAGTACTGTCAGGTCTACCAGCTGCTGGAAAGACTACAGTAGGAGGCATACTCTGCGATATTCTCGGATTTAAACTCCTTGGAGGAGGAGACATATTAAAGGAAATGGCAGCCGAGCGTGGTTTTAAGGTAACAGGGAAGGAGTGGTGGGATACCCCAGAAGGAGCTAAATTCCTTAAGGAGAGGGAGAGTAATCCGAATTTTGACAAGGAAGTTGACAGGAAGCTTGGCGAGAAGATAAAAAGAGGAAATATTGTAGTAACTAGCTATACGGCCCCTTGGATAATAGACGCAGGATTCAAAGTATGGCTGAATGGAAGCACTTCGAAGAGAACTGAGAGAATGGCTAAAAGGGACGGCACTGACATTGAAGACATGGCGAAAGTGGTAAAGTTAAGGGATAGTGAAAACAAGAAGCTTTATAAGAATCTTTACAATATAGATTATGGTAAGGATCTTTCCCCTTTTCATCTCATAATAGACACTAATGAGATAACTCCGGAGAAGGTTGCTGAGATAATAGTAAATAAGTATAAAGAGAGAAATCCAAGGTGAAAAAATGGCATTGATAGAAATAGGAAGAGTATGTATAAAAAAATCAGGACGAGATGCTGGAGACAAGGCCGTACTTACAAAGGTCTTTGATAAGAATTTTGTAGAGGTTATGACACATTCGAGGCCGAAACCTAGGAAGATAAATGTGAAGCATTTGGAATTCCTGAACGAGAAGGTAGACGTGAAGAATACAGGGGAACTTAATTCAGTCTTGGAGATATCTGAAAAAAGAGTTCCTGAAGCTGCAAAGAAGAAGTAATAATAGCAGAGAAGGCTGAGAGTACTACTGCCCTTCTTCTTTTTATTTTAGTATTTTGTAGTCCTTTTAGAGAGAGCTTCTCTTTTGTCTTTCTAATTTTATTCTGGTAGGCTTTCAGTTTGCCTGATTAATCAGCAGGAATAAATGGCTTTACGTTTTTTATTATGTGATGTTTGCATGGCCATCAATATAGGAAAAAATTCTAAAAGGATAATAGAAAGGGACAAAAAGATCATGATAACGACCACCAGGGGTTCGTATAGGTTTGTTGCAGCAAGAGGAGAAGGGGATTTTGCATTTGATGCGGACGGCAACAGATTCATAGACTTTTCCAGCTTTGTATCAGTTTATAATCTCGGAGTTAATGCAAATAAGGAGGTAAGAAACGCAATAAAAAAACAGGTGGATGTGCTTATGCATGCGGCATTCACTGATTATTACTCTGAATTGCCTGTAGTCTTTGCCGAGAATCTTATGAAGATGATGCCTGGCGGTTTTGGCAGGGTATTTTATTCAAATTCTGGAACAGAGGCTATAGAGACAGCCATGAAACTTGCAAGGCTCTTTACAAAAAGAGAGTATAATCTTGCATTTTATGGAGGCTTCCACGGAAGGACAATGGGATCTCTCTCGCTTACAGCTTCAAAGACCAAGCAGAGAGAAGGGTTCGGTCCTTTTAATTCAGCACTGCATGCGCCTTATGCCTATTGCTATAGATGTCCTTTTGGGAAGGAGTATCCGGGTTGCGGAATGGAATGCGTGGATTACATAAAGAAATATACACTTGAGAAAGAGGCTTCCAAGAAGGAGGTCTCGGCAATATTCATGGAGCCTATACAAGGAGAAGGAGGATATGTGGTTCCTCCCAAAGAATTTGTTAAGGGAATCAGGGAGATTGCAGATGATAGCGGAGCTATTATGGTTTCAGATGAAATACAGGCAGGATACATGCGCACAGGAAAATTCCTGGCCCTTGACAACTTCGGAGTTAAAGCTGATATATATACCATGGCCAAGTCAATAGGAGGAGGCATACCGATGGGGATTACAGTAACAAAGAAATCGCTTGGGGACATAGAGCCTGGAGCTCATGCGAATACCTTTGGTGGAAATCTAGTAGCTGTAGCTGCGGCTGAGGCCTCGCTTTCATATCTCAGGAGGAACATGAGGAGCATACAGTCAGGAGTAGTGAAAAAAGGAAGGCTGATTATGAAAAGGCTTGAAGAGTTGAAGGAGAGATACGAGATTGTTGGAGATGTCAGAGGCATAGGACTCATGATAGGAGTTGAGTTTGTAAAGGACAAGAAATCAAAGAGATATGGAGTTGAAGAGCGGGAAAAAATAATCTCAAAGTGTTTCGATAGCGGTCTATTGCTCCTGCCTGCAGGAAGTTCCACTATAAGGATAATACCGCCTCTTACGATTTCCATTCAGAACCTTGAGAGAGGCATGGACATTTTTGAAGATGCGGTTGAGTCGGTAGCTGAAGGCAAGGCATGAAACTGAAATCTAGGCTGTGGTCTGCAGTTCTTACATATATCTTCCAAGATTGAACTGGCCTGTAGTATTATTCTTCATTGCTTCTTCAGGAACTGCGAATATGCTGCTTATCTCCTCTCTTACAAGCACTAGACGCTGTTTTATATATGGGTCAAGATCATATCTCTCGGCTAGGCTTATAGCCATCCCAAGATATTTCTCTATTCCTGCCTTGGAGATAGTAAGTATCAATTTTCCTCCGTCTTTTGAGCATTTGCCGCTTAATGGAACTCGTCTGTATTTGGAGTTGCATGAAGAGCATCTGAAGTTCTGCCTTGAGAAAGAGTGTAGATTTCCTATAAGGTCAGGGATGAAGTGGCTTACTATGAGCTTTCTTGCTGCATCTGGCTTGTCTATTGCATATATGCGGTCCATGAGGGCGAACTCTCCGTCTACCTTTTCCTGCATTGTCTTGAATTGTGTGTATTGAGATTTCTTGGGTGAATTCTCCAATGCTTTTGCTGAAGATCCGTGGGTAAACCATATGTTGCTGTATACTGCTTCTGTTCCTAGGCGCTTCTCTACTATTTCAACATTAACATCTGAAGGATAGGCATACGCGAAAGTTTTTTCATAGAATTCCAGTCCATAGGATTCTGTTGCCTCCATGGCGTGGGCTTCATCGTCAATTTCCTCCGGAAGAAGATTTAGGGTAAGCACAAGCGGTGCGTCCATGCTCCCGCCTACACTTGTAGGCAGGAATTCCCTTGAGAAGTTTAAGAGTGCATCAAGAAGAAGCATTGTAGTGTCTTCGTCTCCGTCGCAATTCCTTCTTCTTGCTGAGATGGTGTATGGATGGGAGAGTCCGACATTTACTTCTGCAAAGCCTATCACTCGGTTTAGAACTCCGCATGAGGTGTGAGGAGATAGCGTAATTACAAGATGCCCTATCAGATCCCTATAGTCGGAGATGTTGTAGAATTTTTCAAGGCCATATAGATCCGAAAGAAGCTGGTCTACAAATCTCGATACTTTTGTGAAGTATATGCCTGCCTTCTTGCTTAGTATGCAGTCCTGATGCTTAAGCTCGACTAATTGAGAGGGATCGGTAAGCTCATTTCCTTTGTAGTCCTTTGTATAATTGAGCTCTCTGAGTTTATCTATTGAGACACCTATTTCAGAAGGATAGAAATGGGTTATGGGAACGTCTGTGGCGTCAAACCGTGATGTTCCGTCTTTGAATATGAAGACTCCGTTCTTGGAGCGGAGAATACCTTTTTCGAGAGGCTCTGCAACTTTGTCTCTGTTCGGGAGGCTTTTCAGGCATTTTATTACATCGGGGAGTTTGTTTATGCCTAGGTTCTTTATAGCTATAGATATGTCTTTCGAGAGATCTACTGTTCTTTCATTGTATGCTGATGTTCTTGAGCCGCATTTTTCGCAGCTGTCTCCTTCTGCAATGCTTCCGCAATTCTGGCATCTTTTTAGTATTATTGCCCTGTCGTCACAATCATGGCAGTAGGCCGAGTCTATTGTCCTTTTGCATTTTGGGCAGTAGTAATTAGCCATCATCACTTTCAATCCTGATTTGAGCTTTTTTGAGTCTACCAGGTATGCCTTTGTCAGATTATGATCGTTGCCTCCGTATGTTCCTATAGGAAATATCAGATTCAATGCAGGTTTCATCAGGCGTTCTTTGGCTTTTTCAGGCCTGCCGATTCTCGCACCTATGAATGTGGATCTCTTCGGTATCTGAAACGGAGCCACTGAATTCACGAATGCAAGTGCATCTGCAGCTTCACCGGCATTTTGATATCTTTTTTCTGCATTTACGCTGTCTATTATTCCTGAAGAGGATGTGAATCCTAGGGAAGCGACGAGGCTCTGCGCATTTTCTTCATATATGACTATTTTTCCGGAGATCAGGCGATGGGGAACCTGGAGCAGTTCAAGAGTTCTTTTGGTATCCTTATCAAAATCCAGTTCCAATGACACGATATCAAACAGGCTTGCATGTCTTGCCACTGTAGAAGACATTCTTGCGGCTAGATTGCTCAATGCTTTTAAGTCTATAGTCTGGAATTCGTAAAGGAATTTCGGATGTATAGGTATGCCATGCTTTACAGCTATGGTAAATGCATCCTTGAATGATGGATCTGCTGCATTCGCACTGGATCCCGATTTGCTCTTGAGCTGAAGCTCCCAGAGCTCTTCCACGTAACTGCTGGGCTGGAGCTGCGTATTTGATTTTTTGAAATCTCCGAATGTTGCAAGCATATCCCCTATCGATATTATTTCGGATACATCCTGCTTTATCTTCAATGCGGTCTCTACATCATTGACTCTGAAGGCATCTCCTGATTTAAGCACTACGAAGGGGCCTTCTATGCTGTCTACAGGCACAGCTACGCATCCCTTTCCGGGATATTCTATCCTGAGCTGAGTCCCTATTGCTATAAAGCTATCAAGTATAACCATTGTTGCCGGATTGAACCCTTTTGAGGCTATTCCGGTCAACCTGCTTCTCCCGTATCTAAGCCTGAAGCCGCCAGACTTTCCAGGATATGCGAGTATGGGCCTTCCGGCTACAAGTTCTTCGAGGAATACTGCCGCGTCTTCTTTCGAGGCAGATTTCTTCGACACTGATTTTATTACTCCATTAAGCCATTCCCATTCGAGGCCGACACTCTTTGTCTCTTTGAGCATTTTTTTGGCTTTCTGCGCTATTCCTTCACATATTACAAGCGAGATTCCTCCCCTTACCCTGTTTGTTATTGGGATCTCCTTTCCTGTTGAATCTATCCTGCGCAGATTGCCATTTACGCTTACCTCTATCGATTCGGTTGGTACTCCGTCTACGCATACAGGACAGTTTTCTACTATAGTACGTATGTCTTCTGGAGGAGGCCTGTATTGAAGCCTTGCCGCGCGTGTGTGGTATAGCTCTGCTTCCTCGACATATCTCTCTATTTCCGCTTTGGTTGGCTTGTATCTGTCTATACCGAATATCTTTCTTACATAATCCGTAAGTGCCACCGATAATGCTGCTGCAGTGCCTCCTGCTCCCCTTATAGGCCCTGCGTATGATATTGCAAGATATGAAGTTCCGTCTGGATTTTTGTAGCTGTCTATGCCTTTTATGCCTTCAGTAGGCGCGACCAGTACTCCCTCAGTGAGTATTGCGGTGCCTACTCTGACAGCCAACTCTATTCTTTTTGTCTGCTCGTAACTTGAGAACTCATCACTTCTGCATATCTCATCTGCAACTTCAAATGCGAGGCCGCTTCTGCTCTGCTTGTCTAGTTTCTTCCTTATGATCTTGCTAATGCCTTTTACGCCTATAAGACCCTCTACCCTGCTTGCAAGGTCTGGAGCTGGAAGTATCTCCACCTCTGTTTTTGGATCAAGGCCCTTCGCTCGGGCTTTTCCAGCCAATTCATAGGCTTTGTAGAAGTCTTTTGATAAAATTTCAAAATATTCCTTGTTATCCAAAAAATCACGCCAGTGAGTTAAAATCCATGCTCCACAATGCACCGTCCTTTGTATTGTATATTGGAAGTATTGCAGGAGTAGGCATATGGCCTAGTTTTACCTGATATGAGGTTCTTGCCTGCCATGTTCCGCTGTTTATTATCTGTGTTCCATGATAATCTGCATATCCGTTTTTGTGCAGATGCCCCATATGGAGGATGTCAGGCACTTCGTCCATTACCAGAGAGTCTTTTCTGCTTGGCATTATAGGGTTGTCGCCGTATATCGGAGAGAGGTGCCTTTTCTTCAACACCTCCCTCATTGCAGTCTCAGGCTTCGAGTAGCTGCAGCCTGGGATTGCCTGTATTATAGAATCCAATGATGCTCCATGATATGCAAGTATGTTTATTCCATGCACTTTGACATAGCCGGGATTCGATACAAGATGTATATTGTCTTTTTTGAAGTCTTTTATCAGTTCATCTCCAAGAGGAGGCTGCGGTTCTGCAAGCTGCAGCGCATCGTGGTTTCCCGCCAATACGAATACCTCCACATGCTCTGGTATCCTCTCCAGATATGAAAATAACGAGGCATATTGTTTGTATATGTCATTTATGCTAAGTTCCCTGTCTTGGTTTGGATAGACGCCTATTCCATCGACAAGGTCTCCGCTTATGACCAGATATTTTATCTTCTCTGCTATATCCTTTCTTGCATCAACCCCGCCATTAAGCCATTCTATGAATCTCTCAAAATGCTTTTCCAGAAATAGCTTGCTGCCCACGTGTATGTCTGAAGTAAAGGCTATTGCTATATCTTCTTCTGTCTGTTTTATCTTTCTTATAGGTATGTCCGGCCATATAACTCCTGTTGCTATCAGGAACGGAGTTGATACCTTTCCTTTTATGGCTATAACTTCATCATTTACTATCTTAGAGGCGAAATCGAAAAGCTCATGCATCTCCTTTCTTGAGGTTCTCTCAGGCTTTATAAAAAGAACTTTTGCGGTGCCTGATTCGTCTTCAAGAGTTAGCATTATATGGCCTTTCTTGGTTATGCTCTTCTCATAGACCATCCCTATTACGGCTATCTCCCTTCCATTTGCGTATATTTTTAGGTTTTCTATCTTGTTTGTTATTCCTACGCCGCTCATCCTATTTCTCTCTATTATAGATCTTAGCTTCTCGAACCTGTTCCTGAAATATGCTGAAAAGTCTTCAACCATTGCAGGAGTCTTTTCTATTGCGGCATTCCTTATGCTGAATTCTGAACTTACATCTTTTGCAGTCTCGTGTTTATTTATAGTGCCTTTTATTTCATATGTGATTTTGGCTTCAGCACTCGGCTCTTTTTTTATCTCCTCGATTATCTGCTCCAGGATCTTCTTGTCGATTATCTTGGGTCCATGGTATACTTCAAAGAATGAGATTAGCTTATTTGAAAGCCTTTCAATCCCTATTGATGAGATCTCCTTGTCGGTTATCTCTGAGCTTATGACAGCCTTGCCGTTCAGCCTTTGGGCAAGTTCAGTAACAAGGATCCCATCTTCTTTCATAAATATCACAACAAGTAGATGTTTTAATTTACATAGAATTATTATATAGGTTTTGCAGTAAGATTGTGATATGAAGTTGAGAGCATGGAAGAAAAGGACAAGGATCTTGGAATTACAGTGAAAAAATCTGAGAATTTCTCTGAATGGTACCAGCAGGTGCTTACAAAATCGTTATTTATGGATTATACCGAGGTTTCAGGATGCCTTGCTCTAAGGCCTTCAGCATATGCGGCATGGGAGAACCTCAGCAGGGCAGTTGATGCCGAATTCAAGAAGGACGGCATTGAAAATGTATACTTCCCTTTGCTTATTCCTGAAAAGTTCCTTAACAAGGAGAAGGAACATGTGGAAGGTTTTGCGCCTGAAGTCGCATGGGTTACCGGAGCCGGGAGCTCTCAGTTTGAAGAGAGACTTGCAGTAAGGCCTACTTCGGAAACTATAATGTATCCTAGTTTTTCAAAATGGATAAGGTCATGGAGAGACCTTCCTATGAGATACAACCAATGGAATAGTGTTATAAGGTGGGAATTCAAGCATCCTACGCCTTTTATCAGGTCAAGGGAATTCCTTTGGAATGAAGGACATACTGTTTTTGCAACAGAAGCAGAAGCCTTAGCTGAAAGAGACAGAATCCTTGGCATATACATAAATGCATTGAGAGATTATTTTGCACTTCCAGGCATACCTGGAAGAAAGACAGATAACGAGAAATTTGCAGGCGCTGTGGCAAGCTTCAGCGTAGAGCACATAATGCCTGATGGCTGGGCTATACAGGGCCCTGATTTTCATTTGGACGGACAGAATTTTGCAAAGGCATTTGATATCAAGTTTCTAAACAGGGAAGGAAAGACAGAATACGGATGGCAGAATACATACGCGATAAGTACCAGGGAATTAGGAGTAATGGTTGCAACCCATGGTGATGACAAGGGGCTTGTTCTTCCGCCTAAAGTTGCGTATATTCAGATAATAATAGTACCCATATACAAAAAGGATAGTGGAGAAAAAATAGTAGAATATGCTAAGAGAGTGGAGGCTCTTGCGAGGGATAGCTTTAGAATAAGAATAGACTTGAGAGAAGGTTATTCGCCAGGATTCAAGTTCAGCGAATGGGAGCTTAGGGGAATTCCGCTCAGGGTTGAGATAGGTGAGAAGGAGATGGGAGACAATAAGGTAAGGCTGGTCAGGAGAGATACTGGAGAAAAGATAGATGTTAAACTTGAGGAATTTTCTGAAAAATGCAAGGACATCCTAGAGCGCATGCAGAAGGATTTGTATGAGAAGGCAAAGGTGTTCATGGAGAACATGGTGAAGAGAGTAAGCACTTATGAAGATTTCAAGAAGATGCTTCCATTGGGAGGCATAATGCAAGCTGGCTGGTGTGGAAATGCCGAATGTGAGAAAAAAGTAAAGGAAGAAACTGGGGCAAAAATAACCAATATGCCTTTTGACCAAGGAGTGCTTACAGAGAAATGTATATACTGTGGCATGCCTGCAAAGAGCATGGCTAACTTTGCCAGATCTTACTGAATATTTTCAGCTTTCACGCCAAACAAAGCATTGATTTAAATCTGAATGTTTAATGTTAATTTAGCATTAGCCCCATCGTCCAGCGGCCAAGGACGGCGGGCTTTGGACCCGCAAACACCGGTTCGAATCCGGTTGGGGCTAGATATTTTGGAGAAAGAAGTGAACTACAGTATTACCCGTATATCTGGATTAATTCTCAAAAGATTAGGAATATAGAAAATCTTCGCAGGGACTACATTAAATAGAATATGGTCGCTTTCAGATAAAGTCGTATGTAGATAAAGACAAAACTCTTTCTGAAGGAAACATTGTCTAATTTCCCGCGCACTTTGTCTTTGTTAAATTTATTCACTAACTTTTTTGCTTGCTTATTTCGAGCGCTTTGAGGAGCGTCCATTCCACATTAGGGTATGTCTTGAGTTTTTTTATTTCTGAAGGACCTACCCACTTAAATGTCTTGCTTTCTCCGTTTGAAATCTTGAGTCTTTTTCGCTTAGTGACTTCTGCAAGATAAACCATGTCGAAATGAATGTGCTTGCCTGTTTTGTATTTTACATTTTCATACAGTATAGTAAAAGGCTTTGGAAGTTCATGTGCCTCTTTCCCCGAATAAGCCTTTCCATGATCACAATCGGAAGGAGTTAGGAGTTTTATTTCGAAGCCTGTTTCCTCCAATGTTTCCCTTACGGCGGTCTCATGCGGCATCTCACCGCTGTCCACATGCCCTCCAGGATAGAGCCAAACATTCAATTTCTTGTGCTTCAGAAGGTATACTTTGCCTTTGTTCACTATGACTGATGAAGCGCATATGCATTTTTTTGGCATGGTTATCGCTTATGATTAGACATCTAAATAATAATATATTTCCATCGGGTGGGGATGTTTTGATATGGAGCTTATCTCTTCGCGTTTCATCTCAACGTATGTGCTTATAAGCCCATCATTGAATACGGGTTTCAGGAAGGCGTTGTCAGACTCAAGCTCATCCAAGGCTTGTTCGAAGGATCGTGGCAGCTCTGATATTTTCATAGCTTTTCTTTTCTCACGGCTCAGTTCGTATATGTTTTCGTCTACATGATCAGGAGGCATTATCTTGTTCTTTATGCCATCGATTCCTGCCATCAGCAATGCAGTAAATGAGAGATATGGGTTTGCAGATGCATCTGGAGCCCTGTATTCTATGCGCTTTGCTTTCTCCGATCCTTTGAAATGGGTAGGTACGCGTATTACTGCGCTTCGGTTTGATCTGCTCCATGCCTTATACACTGGCGCTTCGAAACCAGGGATTAGTCTCCTGTAGCTGTTGGTTGTTGGTGAAGACAGAGCAGAAAGAGCTCCAGTGTGTTTGAGTATTCCACCTATCACGTATCTTCCGGATTGGCTCAGTTGAGCATATTCGTCTTCGGGATCGTACATTATATTCTTCTTGCCGTCTGATGACCATATGCTGAAATGTGTGTGCATTCCTGTCCCGTTATCACCATACATAGGCTTCGGCATGAATGTTGCCAATTTTCCGTATTTTGCAGCTACATTTTTCAGTACATACTTGAAGATCTGTATCTTGTCTGCTGAATCTGTCATTGTTGAAAACCTGAAGTTTATTTCGCCCTGACCAGCAGTTGCAACTTCATGATGTGAGGCCTCTATCTTGAAGCCAAAAACATTTGATAGGAGGTTTATGGTTTCCATTCGGATGTCCATAAGCCTGTCTACAGGAGGGGCAGGATAATATCCTTCTTTGTGCCTTACTACAAAACCTCCAGAGTTGCCCCAAGGCGCTTCTGCTGAGGATATCTTGTAGCCTGTGCCACTTTGTGGAATGGCCACATCCATATCAACTTTATCGAATATAAAGAATTCGGGCTCTGGCCCGAAGAAGCTCTTGTATCCTAACTCACCCAGGTATTTTTCTCCGTTTTCCGATATAGCCCTTGGATCTCTTTCGAACCTTCCCTTTGAAGCTCCCCAGTGTACCTCGCATATTATTCTGGCAGTTTCAGGAGTCCATGGCACTGAAGTTATAGTTTCCGGAATAGGCACCAGAAGCATGTCACTTTCGTTTATTGTTGTAAATCCCTTTATGCTGCTCCCATCAAGCTTTGCGAAACCTGTCTTGAAGATTTGATCATCGAATTCTGATGAAGGGACTGTTATGTGATGATATCTGCCATTGAGATCGGTAAACTGAAGGTCAACCCATTTTATGCTGTTTTCTTCCAAAAATCTCAAAGTTTCTTTAATACCCATCTAAATCCCGGTAGTAGTGGTGGGCAATTACTCTAAATACTTATCCTGCAAGCGGATTTAGAAATCGCATATGATGACAGAGGCTTTTTTAGGCTACCTGAGACTCTAGGATATTCTGGAAGGCTATTATATCTTGCAGCAGAATAAATACATGTGATGAGACGAGGTATTTCTGAATAGTGATGAAAGAGAGTCTCTGAGTTGTTTTTATGGCAAGAAAACTTTACTGGGAGGATGCATACCTGAAAGAATTCAGTGCGGTTGTGAAAGCCTCCGAATCAAACACAGTCATATTTGATCAGACAGCATTTTATCCGACCAGCGGCGGGCAGCTTAATGATACGGGAAGAATCATATCAGAGGGAAAGGAATACAGTGTTGTAGATGTGAAAGAAAAAGACGGAGAGATCCTTCATTTTCTCGATAAAGAGTCTGAACTTGTAAACGGCGCTGTTGTCTCCTGTTCCATAAATTGGGAGAGAAGATATGCACTAATGCGTTATCATACAGCACTTCATGTTCTATGTGCTGTTGTTGAAAATAATTACAATGGAAGATGGAAAGGGGGTATGATATATACTGACAAGGCACATGTTGATTTTGATCTGCCTTCGTTGAATTCTGAACTTGCGGAGAAAATTGTTGGTGAAACCAATAGGATAATAAAGGAAAAACATAAGGTATCATCAAGGTTTTTGCCTAAGGAGGAGGCAATGGCAAATCCTAGCCTAGCAAAGACAGAACCAGGAAGGGAGCTTATAAAGAAGCTTGATGTTGTAAGGGTTGTTGAGATTGAGAATTTTGACATGCAGATGGATGGAGACGCTCATCTCCATAATACCGAAGAGATAGGGATGCTGAAACTTTCAGAATTCTCCAATAAAGGATCTAATAGAAAGAGAGTGGAAATATCCATAATATAATTATTCATTTAGCTTCTATTTGAAGAATTTCGCTCCCTATACCATACAGGACCGTATTCGGTGTCTTCGAGGTTTATATTGTGGTTCTTCTTTAATTCATTTCTTATCCTGTCGGCTTCTTCGAATCTCTTTTCTCTTCTCAGACTCTCTCTCTCCTTTATCATTGAAGCGACCTCTCCGCTGAGGGATTCTTTATACCAGTCATGTTTTAGGATGCCTATAACTGAAGCACAATTTAAAAGAGTATTTATTGCCGCTTTTTTTGCATTCCCGTCAACATATGTATTCTTTTCTACCACATTCCTCAGCGATGAGATTGCAGTAAATAATGAGGCTATAGCTTGTGGCGTTTCAAAATCGTTGTCCATTGCCTTTGAGAATTCGTTGTCTAAAAATAGGGATATCCCATTGATTATCTTCTCTGTTTCCTTTTCCATGTGCACAGATTCCTTTGCATTGTAGATCATTGACAGTGAAGAATAGAGATAGTTTAGGGAAGTGCCTGCTTTCTTCAGGAGCTCTTCTGAGAAGTCTATCTGGCTTTTGTAGTGGGAGAATGCTACCATTAATCTTAGCGCTTCTGGATCATATTTCTTAAGAACTTCCCTTATCGTTATGAAATTTTTCAGGCTTTTGCTCATCTTTTCCCCTTTTATCCTAAGCACGCCGGAATGCATCCAATACTTCACCATCGGTTTTTTTCCGAAAGCTGCCTCGTCCTGGGCTATCTCGTTGCTGTGATGTGGAAATATCAGTTCGCTTGCTCCTCCATGTATGTCGTATTGCGGGCCGAATATTGCATTAGTTATAGCAGTATCTTCTATATGCCAGCCAGGCCTGCCGTCTACTACTACTTTCTTGCCTTCCCATATGAATTCTTCAGGCCAGTGCGGCTCATCAGGTTTTGCTTTCTTCCATAACGTGAAATCATACGGTTTTTTCTTTCCGGGTTCGGATTCTATTCTATGTTTTGAGAGTTCGTCTATTTTCATTCCCGATAGATCGGTATATGTTGGAAATTTATCTATTTCGAAGTATATGTTGCCTTCTGAAAGATATGCATATCCTTTGTCTATCAACAACTGTATTTGCGTTCTCATCTCTTTTATGTAGTCGTGAGAACGTGGATAAAGGTCTACATTCTCTTTTACCCCTATTGCAGACATGTCTTCCAGGAACCTCTCTTCATATTCCCTGGCTAACGATTCCGGAGTGGTATTGCTCTCTGCGGCTCTGGCTATTATCTTGTCGTCTATGTCAGTTATGTTTTGAATGTATTTTAGGCTGTAGCCGCGATGGCGTAACCATCTTGCTATGATATCGAATGAGATGTAATTTCTTGCATGCCCGAGATGCGCGTCGTCGTATACTGTCTGTCCGCATACAAACATGTTTATTCTTCTGTCATTCAGAGGCTCCAATTTCTCCTTTGAGCGAGATAGGGTATTGTACAGTACTAAAAGCGACATTGATACACGTCAAGGAGGCACAACAGTGCTGTTTACTAATGTTCCGGGAGTCTGTAGGTTATGTTTGCTCTGAACGAAATCCCCAACTGCTATGAAGTCATACCTGTTGGTTATAGTGCCCAAGACTCCGGATACCACCCTGACGCTTACATTCTGGCATGCGAAGTTGATTATTGGCATTGTGGCATTTACAAAAATGCTCTGCTGCCTGTTTCCAGATGTTGAATTGAGGGTGTTATAATGATTTATTCTGAAGGGTTTTCCGTTGTATAGTAGTTCTACATATAGGAGAGAGTTCTTTGGTGATATTATCCTGAAATTAAGATATGGCTCCACTACCTTGAATGTTGGAGAGGTAAGGTTTCCAGGACTTAGTGAAAGGCCTCCGTGGTATGTTGTGGCAAAATAGGTGCCTGAGTAATTGCCCCAAGGCTGCCCGTAATAACTACCTTCTGCATTAGCAGCTATTATATTTGTAGGAAGGGGGGATCCTGTTTCGTTCAAAAAGCCTTGTCCAGTTATATTCCAGTATTGGTATGTTCCTGTGCTGAAATTTCCATTAGGTATTGGCACTACAGGTTCTGGAGATATGCAATTTTGATACTGGGTAGGTATGCTGCTGTTGTTCTGGCTTGAAGGAGTGGAATTTGTTACTTTAGTAATCGTATTTGTGCTGGTGCTTGTGGTTGTATTGGCTGTTTTTGATGGTTTTGATGTCGTTATGCTTCTTATTGGAGCTGGAGACTGGCTTGGCTTTAATGCTATGAAAGCCAAGATTACAAGAAGTATAAGAATCACTATAAATGCAATTATTGGTTTTTTATTCATTGAATCCCGAGCTTATGTATGTATCTTCAGCTTAATGGAATATAAATCTATTCGTACCAATAGAGTATGATATAATATTGGTGTTAATTTGGGAAGCATACCTAGAAAATGGAAGAAGAAAGGAAGAATGAGATGGAAATGGGTAAAAAAGAGGAGGAAGAGGGTAAAGAGAGCACAGAAGAGAAGGATAGGAGATCTCTGATTTGTACTAGAGTGGAACTGAATGGATTACAAAATACATGACTTGAAGTTAGCAGAAGAAGGAAGAAGACAGCTCGAATGGTCGGAGATGCATATGCCGGCTTTGATGGAGATGCGGAAGGAATTCTCTTCGAGGAAACCTTTGAAAGGGCTTAGGATAGCTGCAGTCCTGCATGTAACTAAAGAGACAGGAGTCCTTGCGAGAGCCCTGAAGGATGCCGGTGCAGAAGTATGGCTTGCCGCATCTAATCCTCTTTCCACACAGGATGATATTGCAGCTGCGCTTGTGGAAGATGGCATAGCAGTGTTTGCATGGAGAGGCCAGAGCGAGAAGGATTATTATGAGAGTGTTGAGAGTATTCTTGCAGCAAAGCCTGATATTCTTATGGATGATGGCGCAGATCTCCATGCTGCAGTACATAGCAGGTATCCTGATCTCAAGATAATGGGAGGCACTGAAGAAACAACAACAGGAGTCACAAGGCTCAAGGCTCTGGAGAGAAGCGGAAAGCTAAGATACCCGATAGTGGCAGTAAACAATGCCAAGACCAAATACCTTTTTGACAACAGGTATGGAACAGGGCAGAGCACAATAGACGGAATCCTTCGCGCTACTAACATACTGATTGCGGGAAAATGCGCTGTTGTCGTAGGTTATGGATGGGTAGGGAGAGGCATAGCAATGAGACTTAAAGGACATGGAGCTTCTGTGATAGTAACAGAGGTTGACCCGTTCAGGGCCTTGGAAGCAGTCATGGATGGGTTTGATGTTATGCCAATGTCAGAGGCTTCTTCGAAAGGAGACCTTTTTGTTACAGCCACCGGAAACAGATCAGTCATAACTAAGGAAGATATCTCAAGAATGAAGAACGGTGCCATACTGTGCAATTCTGGTCACTTTGATGTAGAAATAGATGTACAGGATCTTGAGAAGGAATCCAAGGCAAAGAGAGAGATAAGGAAGAATACAACAGAGTATGAGGTTTATGGCAAGAGGATATACCTGCTTGCAGAAGGAAGGCTGGTCAATCTTGGTGCAGCGGAAGGTCACCCGAGCGAAGTGATGGATATGAGTTTCTGCAACCAGGCTCTCTCGGCAATATACATAGCAGAAAACAGATCGATGCCAGCAAAAGTGTATGATGTTTTTGAGGAGATAGACGAGAAGGTTGCAAAACAGAAGCTTCTTTCAATGAACATCAAGATAGACAACCTTACCGAAGCACAGAAAAAGTACATGAATGACTGGGAATCGGGCACATGAGGCTTCATGTTTGAAATTGCCATCTGCATTTATTTACAATGATGGACCTTAGTGTGGCTAAAAGCTAAATTAACCCATGGCTACATATTATAGGGATATTCATGAATAAAGATGGAAATTTGTACTTGGAAAAGGCAGAGAGCATTTTTTCAGATAATAAGTATATGTGCATTGGTACAAGCACAAAGAAGGGAAGGCCGTGGGTGACTCCTGTGCTTTATGTTTACGATGAAGAATACAGAGTCTACTTTCTCTCGGCTATAGATTCTCTTCATGCGGAGAATATAAAAGAGAATCCGGAAGTCTCCATAGCAATTTTTAATTCGGAGCAGAAGATAGGAAGTTCAGATGGAGTCCAGGCAAGAGGGGAGTGTAGTATGGTTGAAGAGGAAGAGATAGAGAAGGCCATAACTCTGTATTGTGAGAAGGTATTTCCGGGTTCTGACGTAAAACCTACTGAGAGATATGAAACAAGCGAGTATCTTGGCGCTTCGGAATTTAGGTTCTTCAGGATAGATCTTTCCGAGATATATGTAACCGGAGAAGATAGAAGAGTAAGAGTAGACCTTAGGGAAGAATCCTAAGGCACTTACACTTTAGCTTAGATACTCTTGATTCCGATAGCTTTCTTAGGCTTCTATTTTTTAGTGTAGCCTAGCTTTATTGCTTTCTTTATGGAATGCCTGTAAGAGATTATTCCTATCATTACAACGGCGAATATCACAAGGAAGAAGCCTATTCCTAAATTATCAAGATTGTGTATCTTTATTCCTGTGTTTATGCCTATATTGATAAGATTCGGGTATAATAGAACGGCTATTCCGCCTATTACAAATGCTAAGCCTCCGTATTCGAGAACGTCGCTGCTTATTGTTCTCGAAACAAATGCTATGCCTTTCTTTGTTAGCTTCTTTACGTTTGTAAGCCATCTACCGAATGCTGCGCCGAAGGCTACCTGCATAGTCATGGTGCCAAGGCCGAAGAGCAAGCCCGGAAGAAAACCCAGGTATGGGCTTGGCATTGCTGGTGCCAATACAGTATAGACTATTAATGCAAATGCGCCAAATCCGAAGCCTGCTATAATACCATGAAGAAATGCCGCTTTGGAAGGGACTGGACGCAGTTCTTCGTCCATATCGCTAGAAGGGTTTCTCTTATGTTCCAGTTCTTCGTGCATTTCCTTCTTTGAATGTTTATGTATAAAGTAATGCCCAAGTTTTTCTTCTATAAAATGCCAGTGTGGGTATATGCTCTTTCTTTTGATATACAGTCCTGCAATAAACATAGCGAGACCCACTAAGAGATATGTTATCCCAAATACAGTTGCAGTCATGAAGATTCCTGCAAGAGCAAAATATGCTATCTCTGAGAGTATTGCCCGCTGTATTGTAAATCCGCTTGAAAATATAAGACCTGATTTCATTCCTCCTTTTGTGGTCCCGCTGCCTACAGCATACGAAAAGGTTATAGGCCATGTATGCTCGTCCGGAGTTGCCCCGTGTACTATTCCGAGAAGATAGGAAAGAATCAATGCAGTGAAAACGCTAACGTTTTCAGGGTTCCATAGGTTTATTCCAGACATATGTTCATCTTATTGGTTTTCCGTGTGGGCAGTTGGTTGAGTTTGTTGTATTGATAAGCATCCTGCCTGTGCTGCCATCTATCTTGTAGTCAAACCGTTTTATTTCTTCGCAGGCTTTATCGGCATCGATGCCAGCATTGCTGAATATGGATTCCAGACTTCTGTGCGTAGATAAGATGAAGTGATAACTGCGACTTCCTTTTCTTGTGATGGATATGGAACCGTGTTTATTTTTTATAAGGCCTTTTGCCTCAAGCCTTCTGATTATTTCATATGCTGTCGGACTGGAAACTTCTATCTTCTTAGAAATCTCATATAGCCTTGCTATACCTTCTGCTTTGGTTATCTCAGCTACGCCGAATAGGCAGTCCCGTTCTCTTTTTGTAAGCTGATTCATACTAATATATTGAAGTTAATATTTAAATACCTATGCTAATTTTATTAGTATCATACTAATTTTAGGCATGACAGAATAGCAAAAAAGATAGAGAAATTCAGAATTTAGTTTTGGCATTTAGCCATAAACATTATAAATATGATTGTCCATTCATATAGTATGTGGAAAGAGAATCGGATAATTAATGCAGTTGGTTTAGTATTAAGTTCTAAAAAATACTTTGTCACGTTTCTTGCTATTGCTGCACTTGCGTTTCTTGCTTATTCTTATCTGCTTTTTGGCTCTTCGATAAATTTAGCTTTTCCTAAGATTTTTGGATTGAGCATTTATCTGCTGTTTGTATCATTAGTGATAGGCGTTATGCTTTCATTGACAATGGTAATGAATGCATTTTCTTTTGCGAATGGAGCTGCAAAAGGTGGTAAGACAGGATTAGGGGCAGCATTAATCGCATTGATTCCTGGAAGCCTCTGCTGCACTTCTGTAATACCGGCATTGTTGGCTGCCTTTGGTGCTTCTACCACTACAATAATAAGGATAACTGGAACGATTCAGGGGCCTTTTGCTGCTTATGAAACAGGATTCGTTGCCGTATCAATAGTGCTTCTTTTTTTAAGCGTTTATCTTGTTTCTAAGGACATTGTCAGATGTAATGGGATGAAAAAATGAAAAGGAGTATGTTAATCGGAATTGTTATTGCGTTAGCAATAGTAATATCAGGATATTTACTGTGGCATAAACCGGTAGGTACAGATTCAACAGTTCAAAACATTACCATAGGTTCAAAGGCTCCGGAAAATAACTTTCTTTTGGATAATGGGGCGTATGCAAATCTTTCCAAGTATAAAGGACACCCCATTGTACTCTGGTTTGTTGCTACGTGGTGTTCTACCTGCGCCCAGGGAAACCAGGTTTTGAATGGGAATTACCAGTTCTTTAAAAAACATGGCATAGATATCATAGAATTGGAACTCTATAAGGATCTTGGATATCGGGGGCCTACTATAACGAATTTCGTTAGTTCATATGCGCCTAATGCTTATGCTAATGGCACTATTGTGCCTGCACTTTCAGGAAATAACATGACATTAAAGTATGATCCTAAAGGTTATCTAGACATTTATTACCTTATTTCGGCAAATGGTACAGTGGAATACATAAATGGAGAGCCTGCTTTGACTTTAAGCCAGTTGAAAAATGCAATAAACAATTCATTATAGGGATTGTATGGAGAAACTTGAATTTAAAGTGTTTTTTTATGCGTTGGGAGATTACAGCAGGTTCATGATATTGAGTTCGCTTGCTAAACGCGATATGAGCGTAGGAGAGATAGTATCCGCAACAAGTATTGAGCAGAGTAATGTTTCCCATCATATGCATTGTTTGTTAAATTGTGGATTTGTAAACGTAAGGAAAAACGGTAATAAGCGTATTTATAAAATCAACGGAAAGGTAAAGAACACAGTAGAAAAAATAACAGAACATATAGATGCCTACAGGAAAGACATAATATCCTGCGGCATAGCAAACAGAAGATATATTTCTAAAGTGATTTAATAGAAGAATTTGATTATGCAGTATTGGGCCAGGGATCGGCTGCGTTTGCTGCTGCAATAAAAGCGAACGAAATAGGAATAAATACAGTTATGATAGGTAAAAACGTTACAGAAGGCGCGATACTTGGAGGCACCTGCATAAATGTCGGATGTGTACCAAGCAAGAGAATCATAACCGTAGGCACTTTTGCAGAAGAACTGAGAAAGAGGAGGTATGCCGGGCTTAATTATACTATTGGAAAGTTAGACTATGAAGAGATAGTAAACGAGAAGAACAAGATTGTAGAAGAACTTAGAAGAGAAAAATATGGAAAGGTTTTGAAAAGCTTGGAAAATGTAAGTTTCATAGATGGAATGGGAGCATTCGTAGATAAGAATACAATCAGAGTAGGAAAGAAGGAAATAAAAGCAAGGTATATACTGATAGCTACCGGAGCAAGGGCATCCCTGCCTGAAATAAGAGGGATAGAGAAGGCAAAGTATCTGACAAATGAAGAGGCGCTATCAATAAAGAAGCTTCCCGGGTCAATTATTGTTGTTGGAGGAAGAGCTCTTGCACTTGAGTTTGCACAGATGTTTGCCAGATTTGGAGTCAAAGTTACCTTATTGCAGAGAAGCGAGAGAATAATACCTAACTGGGAACCTGAGATAAGCAATTACCTTACAGAATATATGAGGGAAGATGGAATAGAAATAGTGACAGGAGTAAAGTTGTCTGAGATAAGTTCTGTGAAGGGGTTTAAGAAGATAACAGGAGAGGTTGATGGAAAGACGGTAGATTTTGATGCCGAAGAAGTTCTTTTTGCCACTGGCAGGAGAGCCAATATAGAGAAACTTGATCTCGGTAGGACAGAAGTTCAATTAAACGAAAGAAATTTTATCAAGATTGATAAAAGGCTTAAGACAACTGTCAATAATATATATGCAGCTGGAGATGTGACAGGAGAGCCTATGCTTGAAACTTTGGCTGCAAAGGAGGGTAATATTGCAACTTCAAATATCTTCCAGAATGCCAAGAAAGAGATTAACTTAAATGAGGTGCCCAGTGCCATATTTACATATCCTGAAGCTGCAATGGTGGGCATGACAGAGAATCAGGTAATAAATAATGGAATAAAATGCAGTTGCAGCCCTTTGGAATTTAAGTTTGTTGCAAAGTCCAGAATAATTGGAGACACAAGAGGAATTGTTAAGATAGTAGTAGACAGGAAGACAAAGAAGATACTTGGAGTACATATTCTCGCGCCTCACGCCGCAGAACTTATACATGAAGGAGTACTCGCAGTGAAGTTCGGGATGACTATAGATGACATGATAGATACGGTGCATGTTTTCCCTACGCTCAGTGAAGGATTGAAACTGGCATCCATGGCATTCTACCAAGATATTTCTAAACTCAGTTGCTGCAGTGTATGATACAAATTGAATCTAAGTTGAAAAAGCCATAGTTGCAAGGCTGAACTGCGTTGAGACTTGACAGATTGTATACACACTCATAGTATTTCTACATCTGAAAGATCTTTGAAGTCGCTATCCTTAGTGAGTATCTTTAGCCCGTATATCGACCCACTTGCTAATATAAAGGAATCAAGCATTCCCCATTTTTTATTTGATTTCTTCCTTTCAAAATTCAGTTTGCCTGCCAAAACGGCCATATCTTCATCAAGTTCTATTATATTGCTCAATTGTTTTATGGCTTTAACTAAGAATTCTGCGTCTCTACTCTCTTTCAAAGCCCAATTAGTCACTTCTGCTAAGGTAACAATACTGGTATAGCTATCATTCTTATAAAGTACATCCTTTACGCGCTTTCCTTTTTCACTGCCTATGAAGAATTCTATCCAGGCTGATGTATCCAAGAGCATAAAACCACTATATCCTGTCTGTTGTATACCTTTCGAAATGGTTAGCGCCCTTTGCTATGCCAAAAGCCTTTGCAACTAGATCCTTTCTCTTTTTAAGAATGACCATCTCAACTTCTTCGCCTTCCTTTAATGATTTATTCGCTATTAGCTGCTTTGGTATTAATACGCCTAGAGAAGTACCAATTCTCCTTATTTTTACTTTAAATATTGTCTCCATTCAATCACATTATAATATATTATAATGTAGATATTAAAACCTTTGGATAAATTGCATAAACCAAAAACATTTGAAATCTCAACTTTGTTTTATGTATAGCAGGAAAAAGTGCTCCCGCCGGGATTTGAACCCGGGTTGCGGGGTTGAAAGCCCCACGTCCTTGGCCGAGCTAGACGACAGGAGCGAGTGTCTCAGATATGGATTATCATGTAAGGTATAAATAAGCAATTTTGCTTCTAATTCAAGGCATTACACAAAGGCATTCTGATTGGCAGTACGCCTATATAAAGATGCAAATATGGTATAAATAACTAGCAGTCCTGATAAGTATCTGGTTGTGGGTGTCTCTCTGGAAGGAACTTTGATATGTGTTGAGGGAATAGACGGGGCAGGCAAGAGCACACAGACTGAAATGCTTGCCGAGAGGCTGAAAGACTCCAGATCTAAAGTAATAATTTACAATTATCCAGACTATTCATCTAGATATGGAAGGATAATAAAGGATTATCTCTATGGGAAAATAGAGATGGAAAATGACGAGTTCTTCTTCTTGCAGATGCTTGACAAGCAGAAGGACAGGGCTAAGATAAGAAACGATATGAATGAAGGAAGCACAATAATCATGAACAGGTATATACACTCGCAGATAGCCTATCAGTGTGCTTCCGGATTTGATTATGAAAGCGCAAAGAAGATCATCAATCTCTCCAAGATGCCTCTTCCAGACATAGTTGTATACATCGATGTTGATATAGGAACGGCTTTGAAGAGAAAGAAGATCCAGAAATCGGGAAACCTCGATAGAAATGAAAAATCCGAAGAATATCTTCAGACAGTTAAGAATACTTACAAAAAACTTGAATCTGAGAGATTTGGATGCAGGAAGTGGCTCAGAGTGGATGGCAACAGAGACTACTCAACCATACATGAAGAGATATATATGGAAGTCTGCAATATACTAAAAATAAGGTGAGCATATGGCAGACAATAGGCCTACTATAGATGAAGTGATGGTTGATATTTCAAGGATGATGGCTAAGCGGAGCTCTTGCCCTAAAAGGCAGGTTGGAGCTGTCATTACCAAAGGAGGTCGTGTAATAAGCAGCGGCTATGTTGGTGCGCCTGCAGGTATGCCCCACTGCATTGATGAAGGTGTGGGCTGCCTTTTGGATTCGGATGGTAGGTGCATAAGGACAGTGCATGCAGAACAAAATGCCATAGCCGTTGCGGCCAAGAATGGAATATCAACTGAAGGTGGAACGCTTTATTCTACAGTGCAGCCTTGTTTCCTATGCGCAAAGAGCATAATTGCGGCAGGAGTCAGGAGAGTAGTGTATGTGGAGGAATATAGAAAGGAAAATCCAGGATCTCTTGATCTTTTTGCTAGTGCTGGAGTAGAAGTTCTGCACTGGAAAGGAAAGTGAAAGAGCTTGGAAAGCATTAGAGTTATTAGAGTATTACTGTTATTTAGATTATTTACTCATTTATATCTGTTTTTCCATTCCGCCTGTTGATACTCTCCCGCCTTTCCATTGGCCTTCATAAGCGCGATGTATCTCTCCTGCTACCTGCATGAAGACGATATTTGCAAATCTGGCGCCAAGCTCAAGCCTGAATGGCTTGCCCCCTAGATTTGCGATAGCGAATGTCAGCTCTCCGCTATAGCCGGGATCGGTCTTTGTGGCCATAAGATATATGCCGCATCGCTGTAGTGTGCTTCTAGGATATACATGTAGTGAAAGATACATCGGTTTCTCCCCTTCCTCAATTGTTATCTTCTCGCCTGGAATATTGAATTTTTCAATTGTTTTTACTAGAAGATATTCGCCTGGAGACATGATAATATCCTTGTCTCCTTTGTCTATGTCTGCTATTTTCTCTGTGTCGGAGCTCTTGCGGTCTTCAACTCCGAGGAAGCCTTCTCCTATCAGTCGGTATATCTTTCCTGCGCGTATGTCAATCCCTACGCCTTCAGGATTTGTAAGCTCACGTTCATCCATATTTTCTATCAGGTTATGCTTTTGGTTTAATTCCAATACTTTTAATGTAGATATTATCATTTTATTCGCCTGTTTTTCTGTCTAGTTCCTCAAGTTTTCTGTCTATCCGCTTTTCACTCTCTATCCTTGGAAGTGCATAGTCGTTCATATCTACCTGCATATACTCGGCAAGCAGAGGGTGCTTCTCGAATATTATATTCCTTAGCTGCTGCGCAACTTTTCTGTAGTCAGGGTGGCCTTGTTTGGAAGATCTTAGTTCAGTTATATGGAAGGCTTCCCTGAGATTCATTTTTATGTACCACTTCATTCTGAAGCCTCGTGGAACAATGTATTGTGCTTCGTTGGGAAGATCTGGATATATGGCATCGTATGCCTCTTTTGCCTTTTTCATAACTTCTTTGAACTCATTTTCTAGGCCTATTTCGGCGAGCTCAGGAGGTGTATCAAATCCTATATCTGCGGTTAGTTCCTGCCTTTCCTGGCTTAGTTGCCTATGTCTATGGAGGTCTCTGAAGACTCCGTAGTTTGCACATAATTCAAATGTATAATAGATGTTCTCAAGCGCTCTGCCTGGCTTATCTCGCCTGTTTCGTCTCTTGGATAGATAATCTGAAGCCAGTCTCTCCTTTTCTTCGGGAGACATTGCCTTTACTTTTGACAGCAGGACATCTAGGGTATCGTCGGAATATGGATAGAGCATTGCTGCAAGAATCTTATTTTCTCCATCTGGATCATAATCTATCAGTTTTATTGGCTCTATCTTAGATTCTTTCTCTCTTGTTTTACTTCTATGCCTGCTCATCTCTTCCCTTGTTGCTATTATATACTCGGAGGGTTTTGATCGTTTTACGAATGCAGGTATTACTTTTGACAATTCCTCATGTATTTCTTCAGATAGGAGCTGTGCTTCTTCCAGATTGCTTGAATGAAGTTTTGTAAGAAGATATTCGAATGCCCTTCCATTGCCATACAGGCCTACATTGGTAAGCCTTCCTGCAGGAAGGAGGTTTTTCAGTATGTCGCATGCCTTGGCCCTTGTGGCGCTCTCGTATGCGCGATCTGTTGCAGTAGGATCCTTAGGAGTTACTGACTTTACATGCGCCTGTACTATAGGAAGCCATTTGGAGTATGAAGAAAAGAGGAGATCCATTGTTTCTTCGTAGAGCTGGCTGTGTTTTGATGACATTATGGCTTTATTTCTGTACCATAGATATTTTCCGTCTATCTTTTTATCAAAAAGTATGTACCTTGCAGATTTTTCAAGAGGAGATATTCCTATCCTTGAATCGGTAAGAAGGTCTGCAGCAAGGCTGGAGATGTTCTCGCATGCAAGATGCACCCCTGCAAGTTCAGCTACTGAATCATCACCATAACCTACAAGAACACGCTGGTAAAAGTCCTCAGCTTTTTTTATGGCCAGAGCAGTGTTAGAGTAGTCGAATTTGGAGCCTGCACCTATTACCTCGGCTATGTCTTTGTTTTGAATAAATTCGTCCAGAAGGAGCCTTCTTGCCCCTTTGTCTGAACGGCTATACCTTGAGAATAACGTTCCTTTTATAACTTCAGGCAGGTTTGTAAGCACGAATGTGTTCTTCTCCAGGCTTGAAAAATAAGGCTTTATTATCTCCTTCTCATTCTCAGTAAGTCTCTCTTTAAAAACAGGCTCTTCCACGATAGCACAAGAATCCTTTTAGAGTAAAAAGATTATAAACTATCTGTGGAAGAGCATGAAATTTATTACTCATCTGGATAGGTCGTTTATCTCTTCCCTTGATGCTGTCTCCTCTTTTAAGCCTGAAGGGTTTGAAACAAGAACAACGTCTCCTACATTCTTGACGCTCTTGTAGAGTATGCTCTTCTTCTTTAAAAGAGAGGCCGCATCGCTCTTTACACCTTTCCATGGAGTCATGAGCAATCTGCTTATCTCGCCTTTTTCGAGATCTATTACTACATCCTGCACGTCCCCAAGGTATTGTCCTGAATCGCTATATACATCCATCCTGTATATTTCTGATATCTTCATGTTTTCACCAGTTCGCCTTAACCTATATAGGAAGCAGGTATTAAAAACTTTTCCAGTCTTCGACATTTAGAGGAAGTCTTGATTTTCCATAAAGAAATCTGCTGGAATTGGGATTTTTTGCGTTGGAATGCTCATGCCTGTAGAAATTTGAATTTAGCTAATTCTATAAATGTTGAATAATCAATATCAGATATGGCTGATCTTGAAGCAACCCTTAACGAGCTTAGGGAAGAGTATGCCAAGACGAAGCACAATAAAGCTACAAACAAGCACCTGGGAATACTCAGGAAGAAGATAGCGAATGTAAAAAAAGAGATGTCAAGCAGCAAAAAAAGCAGAGGAATAGGTTTTGCTGTAAAAAAATCAGGGGATGCTACTGTAGTGTTGGTCGGTTTCCCTAATGCTGGAAAGAGCTCGCTTTTAAGTGCTATCACAAATGCAGAGTCAAGAATCGCCTCCTATGAATTTACTACGCTTGATGTCATACCAGGTACGATGAAGTACATGGGCGCAAATATACAGATCCTTGACATACCTGGATTGATAGAAGGTGCGGGACAAGGCAAAGGCGGAGGAGCCAAGATAGCAAGCGTAATACGTGTCTCGGACCTTCTCTTAATAATGCTTGATATAACAAAGCCCGAGGGGCTATACACACTTCTGGATGAGCTTTATGATCTGGATATAAGGATCAACAAGACCAGACCAAGAATAAATGTTGAAAGGCGCATTACAGGAGGCCTTGAATTGGAGAGCCTTGGACATAAGATTCCTAGTAAGAGAGAGGTCCAGGAGATCCTTAACAGTTATGGAATCTATAATGGGAAGGTGATCTTCCACCAAGACGCTGATTTGTTTGACGTGATGGAGATAATGGATAATAGCATAGTAAACATAAAGGCATTAATAATACTAAACAAGATAGATAGCGTAACTCCGGCATTTACAAACGCCATAAGCAAGGAGATAGAGGAAAAAACAAAAGTTAAGACAGTTCCAATAAGTGCAGCGGAAAAGACCAATCTTGAGGCGCTCAGGAGAATTATATTTTCGGAGTTGGGGCTTGTCAGAATATATCTTAAGCCAAAAGATGGCAAGGCCGATATGGAAAAACCTATGATACTTAGAGGCAATTCTACAGTGATGGATCTTGCCAGGAAATTGCATTCCAAAACAGCAAACAACATTAGATATGCATATATAAATGGGAAAAGCGCAAAGTTTGCTAACCAGAGGCAAGGGAGAGAGCATCTCCTTGCAGATGAAGACATAGTTACTCTTGTTTATGAGAAGGTATGAACATATGGGAAAAGGATTTGATATAGTAGATATGGATTCGGTAGACATTAAGCTTGCTAAGCTTATAGGTTACAAGAAGGTGTATACCAGGAATGAGATAAGAGTTACTGAAGATCAAGAGTATGAAGGACGATGCATATTTTTGGGGAGGGAGCCTGGAACATTGGGAAAGGCACTTAGGAGAAATAATGTCGATGGCATAATAATATTTGACAATGAACTGATAAGGCAGACAGTGGAGGAGTGCCGTGATAACGAAAAGACTCTTTTTATAGATATTTCAAGCCTGGTTGTTCCGGAGCAGAAGCAGAGACTCAGGAATATTCATAGGGCAAGGTTCCTGATAAGATTTGCATTGAGAAACAGGACTAAGATAGCGTTGGTGTCGCTTGCGAAGGATGAGACAGGTATGCTTTCATCAATGCAGATGCTTGCTTTTGCCAGATTTCTTGGTATAAATGATAAAAATTCTGAGAAGATATTCTACAACGAGGGGATGATGCATTGATACTTAAAGGCAAATATAGATACGTGTTATTCATGTCGTCATCTGAAATTAATGTTGAGGTTGAGGAAAAAGGCCTGCTGGCTGAGATAATGAGATATATTGGCGAGCTTTCTTACTCTGAAGCAAATCCCAGGATAGCTGCGCAATACTCACAGAGGTTATTTGTTATAAAGACCAATAGAGGCTACGAAAATTCGATAATCCTTGCGCTTTCATTCATTAAAGAGATCCGCGGCAGAAAAATCGGGTTCTTTTCGCTTAAGAGCTCAGGAACAATAAAGAGTCTGCTTGTATATTCTAAAAAAATAACAGTTTAGAATATCTCTCCAACCAATGAGGTAATTCCACCTTTCATGCTTATTGAGTTTATTCCGAACTTGTCCTTAAGCAAGGTAGCAAGATATCGTGATGAATTTCCATGGTAACAGACAAATACGTGATCCGAGAACTTCTCAGCTTCGGCTCTGTCTGCATACGCCAGGTTGTTAGGTTCTGCCTTTATTAATTGGGTTTCTTCGAGGCCGGTAAGTTCACGTATATACTCTATGGGTTCCCTTCCTATCCATACCAGCCTGGTATTTCTTTCCTTTGTAAATTTTATTGCCTCTTCAAAATCCATTTCAGTTATTGCCATGATTATGCCTTTGTTGTAAAGCTATATAGTTTGGATTTGCATTAATTCTTGTTTTTCGGTTTTTTAGTTGATCTTATCAATGACCCAAGAATTAAAATAGCAGCTGCTGTTATGAGCAGTATTCCTGCCGAAGAGGTGGACCTGACGAGCTTTTTTAGCTCTGAGTGTCTAGTTCCAGTGGAAGAGCCTTTAAAGTTTACATCTGCCGATTTAGTAGCTTCCATATTAGTCAATTATGATATAGGGTCTTTACTGATTAATATAAATGCTCTTTTGCTGTCTTACTTTCTATTTGGGGACATTACTTCAGGTATTATGCTTCTTCCCTTCTTTATTATTCTGACTTTATTCTGAGGAGGGGGTTTAAGATTCCCGTCATGTTTTTGAGTTGTTGGCCTTGCGGCTTCTTTCAAGCAGTAGAGTTTAGGATTAAGGCCGTGGCCCCAGTTTACTACAGTAGGCTGTCGTGTTACTGCCATTATTAAATAGCCGTTCAGAATTCCCATAATAGGGTTATAATGGGATTTAGATATTTAATTGTATTCTTGATCTGCATGCCTGAATTTTTTCATAATTATTTAATTGGTGCTGACTTAGGAGTATTGCATGCTAAACATAGGGATTATTATAACTTTTCTGACTTAGCTTAATCACTATTTATCACTCTGGTGAATAAATGAATATAAGCGATTTGAAGGCAGGAGCATCGAATGTTGATGTTGAAGCAGTAGTAGCAGAAAAGGATGAACCTAGAGAGGTCGTGACAAAATATGGGAAGAAGCTTAATGTAGCAAATGCTATACTTAAGGATGATACCGGAAGCATAGCGATTTCACTCTGGGGAGACACGATAGGCCAGATAAATGTTGGCGACAAAGTAAAGGTTACCAATGGTTATGTAAATGAATTCAGAGGTACACCTCAGCTTTCAACTGGCAAATTCGGTAAGATAGAGGTTATTGAGAAAGGAAGTGGAAGCTCAGATAGCCCTTCTGAAGAAGATTATAATCCTGAAGAAGCAGATGCAGAAGAGATGTAATTTTACATCTTTTCTTCTTTTTGTCAGTCGGAATCTTTTTTACTTTTTTGAATTGGCAACATTTCTGTTTATTAGGCTTTTTATCGCCTCGAACGCGGATGCTGTATCCATCTCAGATATTATAAATATCTCTTCAGTAAGAGTCGATACAACTTCGTAGATATTGATATTTTCCCAGCCTAACGCTTTCGTCAAAAGATAGAGAAGCCCTACCGATTCCGCAGTTTTTTCTGGAATTCTCACTATTACAGATGAAAGCCCAGTGCTCTTTTTCTTTATCTCCTTTTTTTCGAATAAGGCCAGAATTTCATCCATATATTTTATGTTTGAGAGGATGGTTATCTCATAGAGCCCCTGCGTTACAGTTAAAAAGTCCCCAGATCCGAAATTTATCAAATCGTATAGTTTTGGGATTATCTTTAGGGTATTTGCAGATTTCACTGCGGTTATCTCAAATATTCCTGAAGTTATGGTAATATCTGCATGGCTGAGGTCTGGCTGGGGCTGCCCTACAAAGCTCTCTTTAAGATCTTCTGAAAGTCTTCTTATCGCCATTATTATGGCATAACGATTGACTTCCTTGCGCATTGTATGTTCTATTTCAGGCTTGAGCATATCCGCAAGATATGCGTAGTTTATTATGTCATTTACCAGAGCTTCCTCCAGGAAGGGGCGTTTTTGTATTATTCCAGATACTACATGAGCAACAGTTACCATATAATCTCCAAAACAGGTAGCATTTTATACAACTATTAATTATAATAATATTATGTTATGGTAATAACATCAATAATATATACTCCTAAAGGAAGATTATAATGAGCGAAGTGAGGGTGGGGACCTAAACTACAGAATAGTTTCTTATGACTGAGTATGAGAATTATAATTGAGGATATGGAAATCACGAGGAACAATACCCATATTCAGATACCTGTGTCATTAGGACTTACTACATTGAGGGCAAATGAAGAGAAAGGAAGACCTATTGTAATCGGCAGTTTTATCACTCCTGAACCTACCATTCTGATGTCAAAGCCTGAAGAAGAATGGTATCTTAATATGTTAGTCGCTCCTTCTTTAAGAAACGGTGAGACTGGAGTAATTACGAAACTTCCTCCAGGAGTTAAGGATTATTATATCCAATTAGGCCTATTGAATAAAGAAACCAGAGTAGTAGAAGTAGCACCTTCCGAATTGCATAAATCAGAAACAAGTATCTATAGTTATAGGAATACTGACCCTTTAGTATTATTAAAGGACTCTTTTTTTACCGGAATAAATAACGCAAAGTTAGTCTCGTTCTTTAACAGTCCTGCAATACATGAAGAAGCCAATCGTTTAGGAATTGGGATGATAGAAAATCCGCTAAGCACAATTACAAATAATAAAGCAAACATTAGAAACCCTTCAATTATTGCCAAATATGGCTTTAGTATGCTCAGGGGAATTATATTAACGCGAGAAGAAGAACTTGACAGGTTGGTTAGCTGTTTCTCCCCATACGTAGAAGGGATATGGCTAAAATTGGCTCTGGGCAGCGGAGGAGATTATGTAACTCATATTAAAAAAATATCCAAATCTACAATAATAGAAGCGAGAAATAATATGTACGATACCGCAAAGAAATTCTTCCATAATGGAGGATTCTCAGATAAATTCTCTTCTTTTTGGCCAGAAAGAGAGTTCGCTCCTGCAGGCTTTCCGTTTGTAGTGGAGATAGACGTTAAAAATATAGGGAAGGCCATTAATGGCAGTACACAGTTTATAACACACAAAAACGGGAAGGTAGATGTAGTATTTCATTCAGAACAGATCACATCCCCAGCAGGAGAATATCTAGGAAGCAGGCCGTTAATATCGAAAGACTACGAAATGACTAAGTTGCTTACTGATGTTCTAAGGAAGGAAGCTGAAAAAGTAGGTAGATACAATATAAATGAGAATGGATATTATGGAATACAAGGAATTGATTGGTTTATTGTGGAAAATGGCTCCAAGATTGAATATTATCTGACAGAATTAAACTCAAGGCCTATTATAACAACACCGGCTATGATAATTGCACAGAAGTTAGGTTTTCCGAATTGGATAAATACAGATGTTACTGTAGAGAGTCCAATAAGAACCATAAAGGATTATAAAGAAGAAGTAGGCAAAATACACACGAATCCGAGAAACCTGCGAACAGGCAGAGGTATTGTAGTGCCTATTGCATTCAGGACATTGACATCTTCTAGGGGAGAGCAGATTCCTTCAACCCAATTCAAAGTATTGGTTTGCGGCAGAAGCCATGCAGAATGTGGGGATATCATGGCAGATATGATAAAGAATAGGATATCTTTTAATTAAATAGAATTTCAAATATAGAGCATTTCTAATTTTAACAACTTAACCTCGCCACTTTGAGTAGCGAAGTCTCTAGTCCTTTGCTCTAAATCAATTCGCCAAATCGACTTTTACCAGCGTAAATTGAGGTTTTTATCCCCATATCTTAGAGGAAAATCACCCAAAACT
>JAKBRL010000001.1:18360-107549 GCA_021845465.1 Microcaldota archaeon | reverse complement strand
ATCCGATTCTATTTTATCTGTTATTGCTATACTACCTAATGGTAGTGTTACGTTGTCTTTCATTTTCTCATCAAAAATGATGTGACAACACTACCTTTAAAGGTTTAATGTGGCGAAGTTAAGTTAACAACAAAATATTTGAAAAACTTGTAAATAGAAAATCATAAATCATAGTTCGATCTTTATCGAGTCCCCGTTTTTAGGAGCATATGCTTCGAAACCTTCCATTTCCAACCAGTCCTTGAGTGCTAATGTGCTGGTTTTGTCCCCATGCACACATACTACAGTCTCAGGATCAGATCTTTTTACATAGTCGTATATGTCTGCTTGGCCCGCATGCGCAGAGAGATCGTAGAATGAGAATGGAGTTTTTATGAATACCTTTCTGTTGTCTATATCAAGAGGATTATTGTCCAGAAGCTTTCTTCCGTTTGTTCCTTCTGCTTGATAGCCTGTCAGGAATATCATCGATTTGTCATTAAGCTTTGTTAGATAATTCAAGACGGGGCCACCTGTAAGCATACCGGATGTTGTTACGATTATGCTGCCTCCTGATATGGCCTCCTCCCTTTCAGCATCTTTTTTAAGTGTGGTTACCTTTGACACGGCGCCGCTGAGAAGTTCCGGATTATGCATGTATCCCTGGTGTTCAAGGGCTATTCTTGTTGCGGCTTTAGCCATTCCATCTAGATAGGTATAATTTGTAAGTTTATGCTTTTCAAGAATTGCAAGAACTTCCTGGCTGCGGCCTACGGCAAATACGGGTATTAATGCTATTCCATTATTTTCCACTACCTCTTTGATATTTTCTACGAACAGCTTTATCAGGTTATTTCGGTCAGGGTGCTCTTTTATAGCGTATGTTGATTCTATAACTAATACGTCGCTTTCAACTACTTCGGCTCCATTTTGCAGTAGCTGTGGCGCAAGTTTGAAGTCCCCAGTATATACAAGTTTTCTTCCATTCCTGTTATTTTCTATCTTGGTTATTGAGCTTCCGGAGATATGGCCTGCATTGTGTAGAGAGATGGTATAGTCGTGAAAGTCTATCTGGCTCCTGTAATTATAGGTAATAAATGAATTTAGAAAGGATCTTAATTCGGTTTTTTTGTATTTGGAAGGATTATGTTTCATTTTTTGTACTCTGATTGCGTCTTCTATTAATAACTCTGCGAGGGCTTTAGTAGGAGCGGTGCCGAATGAAGGAGGCATGCCGCTGTGGTATAATGTAGGAGAAAACCCACTGTGGTCTAGATGAGCATGACTAAGTACAAAGGCATCAACTCTGCCTGAAGACATAGGATATTCGACCTTTTCCTCTACTTTTATTCCATAATCAAGCAGAATGTTCTTGTTGCCTTCTATGAGGATTCCGGATCTGCCCACTTCCTGTCCGCCGCCTAAAATCTTTATGTTCAAAAAATCACTATGATTGAGATATTGTTTAGAAAAGTTTATAATGATAGATAAATAGATGTATTGAGAAGTCTTTTATTGTTTCCCGTTCTAGAAGGTATTGATCATATGCTGGATGATATAACATTTGTAGATCTTGCTGTGCTTCTCAAGATAACTCCGAATACTCCGATGGAAAAGTTGGGAGCAGCGCTAAATGCGACAATATTTGACGCTTCTAATATAGCAGGGACTTTAAAACAAAAGGACCTTATTAACTTTACTGCAAATTATCCTGGGCCTAATTTCATAATTATAACAGACACAGGCAAGGCATTAATCGCTGAAGCTGAAAGCAAAAGCAGTTTGCCTTTAGACCAGCTTGACCATTCCCTCTTAGCTCAGATGTCTGGTGGAAGGCGGCTTCTCACTGATTTGCAGAGCACACTTGGAATAAGGGCAAAGGATCTGGCAATAAGGCTCTATAAATTATATAGACAGAATTTGATAATTTACGAATTAAGAAACGGCAGTATTGAACTATTGCTTACAGAACAGGGTTTTCTGCAGGCTAAAGGTTCTGGAACTCAGAATGTGAAGGGACAGACCCCTCAGAACATATATCAGACAACTCAGCCGCAGCAAAAACCTGTTCAGATAAATGTGCAGACGCCCCAGCCACCGGAGATGAAAAAACAGGTACAGGAGGGCCCTCACCAAGAAGCTCAGGCGCAGGGATCTGAACCTAGAAAGACACCTCTGATTGAAAGGCCACCATACATTAATTCACAAAGCCATAAAGAAGATAATCAGAATGTAGAAATTCAGCATTCTGGCCATCCTGGTACAAATATAGAAACAGGAAAAGCATCCAATACGGAAGGAGGATCAAAGATGATTCCATATTTTATAATATTGATAATCATCCTTGTAGCCGCATTCGTATTATATTACGTTAATTTCCATTGAGGCAGTAGATTATAGGCGGTATTAATGTTATGGGATTATTTCAAAGCGAAGGAGATTTTAGATAAATATGGAATAAGAAGCATTGAGAGCAGATACGTAGAAAATGCTGATGATGCTGTAAAATTTTCTCAAAGCAAACCCATAGTATTGAAGCTTATATCAGAGAAGGAGCTACATAAATCAAAGGCAGGCTTGGTTAAGCTGGAACTTTCTAATGAGAAAGATATAAGGAGAGCTTATGAAGAACTTGCTTCTAAGGGAAAGAGCCTGAAGCCGTATAAGATAATAGCACAGAAGATGGCTGAAGAAGGAGGAATTGAATCGATAATAGGAGGCAGAGACGACCCACAATTCGGAAAGCTTATTCTGATAGGACTTGGAGGAGTATACGTTGAAGCGTTCAAGGACTTTGCACTTAGGGTATGCCCAATAAATGAGTATGATGCAGGAGAGATGCTTGAACAGCTCGTTTCCAGAAATGTGATAACATATAAGGGAGAATCAAGAAAGATGCTGGTCAAACTTCTTATGAGTGTTTCTAAGCTTTTGGTAGAGAATCCCCAGATAAAGGAGCTAGACCTAAATCCAGTCATATTGAGGGAGAAGAGCTACGATGTAGTAGACATTAGGGTGTTGGAATGAAAGAGCTGAAATATATTTTGAAGCCTAAAAGTGTAGTCATAGTTGGAGCATCTAGGACTCCGGGAAAGGTAGGCCACATAATACTGCAGAATTACATAAACGACGGTTATTCCGGAAATATATATTTGGTAAATAAGAATGAAGAAGAAATTTTGGGGATGAGATCCTACAGTAGAGTTACGGGTATCAAGGCAGGAAGTATAGATCTCGCAGTGATTGCTGTACCGGCAGAAGCAGTACCTGAAGTTCTTGAAGACTGCGGAAAGGCTGGAGTAAAAAGCGCAGTGGTTGTAAGCGGAGGCTTTGCAGAAATAGGAAAGCAGGAATTGCAGGATGAGATAGTTAAAATAGCAAAAAAGTACAAAATAGCCATGATTGGGCCTAACTGCCTAGGGGTTATGGATCCCAGGTCAAGAGTCAACACTCTCTTTTTGCCTTCGTACAAGCTTGCGAAGCCAGAGATAGGAGGAATAAGCTTTGTTGCCCAAAGCGGCGCCGTGGGCAGCACTGTTCTGGATCTGATGGCAGGCGAAGGCTTCGGAATCTCGAAGTTTATCTCTTATGGAAATGCCGCTGACATAGATGAAGTTGATATACTAGAATACCTTATGGAGGACGAAGAGACAAAAGTAATAGCCATGTATATAGAAGGAATAAAGAGAGGCCGGGACTTTATTGAGCTTGGCAAAAAAATAACCAAAAAGAAACCAGTCATAATACTTAAGGCTGGAAGAACAGCGGCAGGAGCTACAGCCGCACATTCACATACTGCTGCGCTTGCAGGAAGTTATGAGGCTCATGAAGCCGTTTTCAGGCAGTTTGGATTTACTATTGCAAATGATATAAGTGAGCTTCTCTATTATTCAAAGATTTTTGCTTCTGAAGCGGCACCTGTAGGAAGCAGGATAGGCATAATAACCAATGGAGGCGGAGCTGGAGTTCTTACTACAGATGCAATAGCTTCTTCCAGGCATATGTCCCTAGGAGAGCTCAGTGAGAAATCCAAGGCAGATCTTAGAAAAGTGATGCCTCCTCTTGTGAATATAACAAATCCGTTGGATCTAGCCGGTGACGCAGATGACAAGAGATACAGGGATGCGCTTACATCAATGGCTTCTGATCCGGGAATAGATATGATAATAGTAATAATCCTATTTCAGACTCCTGGTGCGGATTCTAGGCTTGCGGCAGAAGTAGTAGCCATGAAGGAAAAGACGTCTAAGCCCATGGTTGTTTTAAGCATAGGCTCTGAATACACAGAGATGCATAAGATGATGATGGAGAGATCCGGACTTCCGGTTTACGATTCGCCTAGGGCGGTGGCACTTTCACTTGAGGCACTTTATTCTTATTATCAGTATAAGAACCATTCAGGATAGAGAAGGCGTTTTTAGATATAGTATTATCAGAAACACTTGAAAATTAATAGCGGAAACATATTTATATCATGTCAAATATCATTAAGGGGTAGCCAGAAATAGGTATTCCGGGTTTTGAGTATGGAGATATTAATTAAAAGGCCTGTTGTGGAAAAGTTCAGGTTAGGATTGGACATAGACAATGTTACTGCAAATTCTTCGCAGCTACTCGTAGACATATTAAGAGAGAGGGGTTTCAAGAGTCTTGAAAGAGATCATATAACAAATAGGCCTTTCCACGAGTCTCCTAAATTTATGGAACTTGGAATAAGCAAGGAGACAGTATCAAAAATATTGGATAGTGTTTGGCGGGATAGATACAGCCACATCGAATTGATAGATAGGAGTATAGGAAAGGGAATAAAGGAGCTGCGTGCAAACCATGTAAGCATAGATGTAATAACTACAATGGGTGCGAGAGACCATTCGATAAGGCCGAATCTCGAAGTCTGGCTGCAAGGCAAGGGCGTAGTTTATGATACAGTAAGCTTCGTCGGCGGTAATTCTGAGAAGGCAGAGGCAAAACTACACACGATAGTAGATGATGAACAGGATCTTGCCAGACTTCTTTCAGTAAAAGGAAGGCCTGGAATAATATATGACGCCCCATGGAATAGAAAATTTGTTAATGATCTTGCAGAACTTCCAAACCCTCTGATTCACACTGTAAATAATTGGGAAGAACTTGTAAGTTTGGTACTGGATTTGAATAAGGCTTTTAGAAGCTAATTACGATATATAAGCATGAAACCTCTGGGGATCCTCTGCTGCGGAGAGCTAACAATTGATGAGATATCCGAAGCAACTTCAATATCTGGAGAAGGTTCATTAAAGCTAAATTCTACAGGTAGGTTTTTTGGAGGAAGAGGGGGAAATGCCGCAGTATACGCCAGCATATTCGGTGTTAGTGTAGGGATTATTGGAGCAATAGGCGATGATGCAGAGAGTAGGGAGTATGTGGAACATCTGCTTTCGAAAAAGGTTGATGTTGAAAATCTTTATTATAATAAAAAAGCCCATACGAACAAATGCTTTATTTTTAATGGAGAAGAAGGTTCCAAGATTTTCTTTTATGGGGGCGCTTTGTTAGAAGAAAGAGAATCCTATTTAGAGTATCTTAAAAAGGGAATATCAAAAATAGATCATGATTTTCTTTATTGCACCTCTCCTGATCCTGAAGTAAATTTCATTTTATTGAGAGACTCCAAAGCGAGGACAAAGTGTTTCGGGCCTTCCAGCAATATATATTCTTATTTAGAAAAAGATGCAGAAGCATGCCTAAGTAATTCGGATATTTTATTCCTGAATGGAGATGAAGGTAAGTTTCTGGAAAGGCTTCTTGGAAAAAAGATGGAGGATATAGTAGAAGAGTTTAACCTGAAATTTATTGTCAAGACATTGGGAAGCCTTGGCAGTCAAATAATTTTCAAAGATTCGTTATTAAAAATATCGCCATGTAAAGCAACAAAGGTTGTTGATAGTAGTGGTGCCGGAGACGCCTTTGCAGGATCATTTATGGCCAATTTTTATAAGACAGGAGATCCGTCTTATTCGGGTAGGATGGCTTCTGCCGCAGCTTCTTTCGTTGTAGAACAGGCAGGTTGCCAGAGCAGGATACCTACAAGGGAGGAAGTTTCCGGCAGGGCAAGTGGATGATTATTTGATGGGTAGAAATAAATTAAGTTATGAAAAGCGAAGGGAAAGCGCTGCAAATCCTGCTTCTAAAAAGTTATTTTCCATAATGTCAGAAAAGAGGACGAATCTGGCACTCAGTTGCGATGTTACAGATTCTGAAGAGCTACTCCGTCTTGCTGAGCTTTTAGGACCTGAGATTGCAGTCCTAAAGACGCATGCGGACATAGTTGAAGGTTTTACATGCGAGATTGGGCATAAGCTGATGGATATCTCGAAAAGACATAACTTCCTTATTTTCGAAGACAGGAAATTTGCAGATATAGGACATACTGCAATGATGCAGTATGCGCAAGGTAGCCTCAAGATATCAGGCTGGGCCAACCTTGTCAGCATGAATCTGCTTCCAGGGCCTGGGCAGATTGAAGGAATTGGAAGTATAATCCGCAAAGCTAATGATGGAAATCCAAGAGGAATATTGGTACTTGCGCAGATGTCTTCCGAAAAGAATCTTGCTAACGAAGAATACACTAAAAAGGCGGTGGAGTTTGGGCATATTAACTCAGACGTAGTTTCAGGGTACATAGGGAATGGGAGCAATCCTTCGGATTTGAATAGGCTTTCTGAAATGTCTTTGCCTGGGGATGTGATAATGACTCCGGGCATTAAGATGGGTGATAAAGGAGATGCGATGGGGCAGAATTACAACATTCCGGAAAGAGCAGTATTGGCTGGATCTGACTGCATTATAGTAGGGCGTGGCATTTATGAAGCGGATGATCCTCTGCTTGCTGCTGTTTCTTATAGAAAAGCAGGATGGAATGCTTATCTTGAAAGGATTGATAGTGGATAAAATGGTTAATTTTTCAGTGAATGTTGAAGAGCATATAAAGAAAGAGATAATCAAGGAGATGTATGATACAGGACAGATACTTACATGGTATAGAGACAGACCTGAAGGATGGAGACTTGCTAGCGGACTCTGGAGTCCATTATACATAAATGAACGGTCCATGCCTTCCAATCCTAGAACTTTCCAGAAAGCTGTTGAAGCGCTTGGCTCAATGCTTATTGGCCTTGGGTATAGACCTTACGGAAAGGATAAGGTAGTAGGATTGGCTATGGCAGGAGTGCCTTTTGCAAGCGCGCTTTCGGCAGTATTCGGCTTCCCTGCGTTATATACAAGAAAACTTCCTGAAGAAGTTAAGACAGGAGATGATGTTGAAAGGTATATCAAGAGCCACGGCCAGCATGCGCTTGTAGAAGGTGAACTTAATCACGGGGATAGACTTGTTATGATAGATGATTTAGTCACTAGATTTGATAGTAAGCTTCTTGCAATGGGACAGATTAATGGGGAACTTCTAAGAAGGAATATTTCTGGCATTTCAATGAAAGATATAGTAGTTCTCATTGACAGAGAACAGGGAGGAGCGGAGAAGGCGGAAGCTTGTGGATATGGTCTGCATTCAGTTATACGTTTTAAATCTGAGGGATTAGGTCTTCTTAAGAATTCGATATCCGATATAGAGTATTCAGTCATCGCGGAATATCTCTCAGATGGCAGCAAATTCCAAAATAAAGGGATTCAGGATAGATTGAGAGAAGCCGCTATGAAGAAAGAAATAAAATACCCATAATACGGTTTATTGCTGTCTCCTTTTTTTCTTCAGATGCCAGAAGATCAAATAACAGGGACGGGTTTACATTCAGATTATATTTGTTCTCCGATAGTTTTTTTAGAAAGAGCCCTACGCCATAGTCACGTATAGATACATTTTCAAGCATGCCATTTCTCAGCTCTTCAGTTTCTTTTGACTCGTAAGATTCTATCCCGGATTTTGTTATCTCGATTATGGCGTTTTCAGAATGCGAATCTAAGATTCCTTTTAAGCCTAGGTCTATGTTTTTGAAACCTTCTTTGAGTTTTCCTTCTAAAACTACCCGTATTATAGGTTTTTCTTTGCTTCGTGTGGGTATTTTTAATATCTGCTCTTCAACCCTGCTTTTTATTTCTGACGGAGTAAGGTCAGCTACATCTATCTTTAACATGACAAATTTCCTAGAATTTATTTTTCTGAAGAAGTATGTGTTTGTTTCTGTATTGTATATAAAGAATCCTTTTTCTTCCTGCTCTCCCTCTTTTAATTGGGTAAGTACAGTACTGCCTGGTATCAAAAACATCTTTCCGTGGCACTTTGATTCAATCTTGCTGTGTATGTGCCCATCTACATAAAGATCGAAGCCTTTGGGAAGCTCCTCAAGCTTAATTATATTCTCTCCGAATGGAAGGAATTCGTATACAGATTGATGGAAGAGGAAGAGATTGAATGCGCCTGCGGTAGGCTGTGGTTTTATCTGATTTATTGTTTCTTTGAATCTCTCTTCGGAGACTCCGCCTATGCCAAATACGGAGACCCTCTCTCCTTCTTTTTCTACTGTTACTCTGGCCTGATTGGCGTTTACAAGATACCCTGCCAGGTTCAGCAGATCTATAGAGTCAGTTTCATCGGCAGTCCTTCGTTCATGTGTTCCCGGTATTGCAATTATAGGTACTTCAGTATAACAGTTTCCACGGCCTTCAAAACCAACTACTCTTGCAGTGAATTTCTGTGATGAGATTTTTTTGAATAGACTTACAGCTTCTACTATCACTTCAGGCTTTGGATGCCGGTAGTCAAAGATGTCACCGGCTATTACTATGACATCGGCTTCCCTGCTTGCTATTTCCATTGCTTCGGATGCCTGTCTGAAAGCATCTTCCCTGAAGCGTTCATATCCTATATGAAAGTCTGAAAGTATTGCTATGTTCAAATGAAGACCTTTGGAGAGTGGCCCCTTTCATCAATTAGATGATGAAATATATAAGGAGATTGCCGAAAAGCACAGATATTACTATGCCTATAAGTGCAAAGAATGCGAGAGGTATTCCGCTGGTATACACAGGTATTTTCTTCTTTATGGCTTTTGTTTCATTAAGCATTTTGGAGGTCACAAGCCTTCCGAAGTGCTTTGATTTTGATGAGAAATATTTAAGCTCTGCATTTGACATGAGGTTTGTAGCTATCATGTCTTCTTTTGATAAATCTTTTGGATACATATAAGAGACCATTTGCATGTTGATCTCCTTTTCAAATATTACAGCAAGTGAAGAAGCTGCACCCATAGTAAGGATTATGATTGCAGTAAATGCCTTAAATCCTGCAAGATAAGTAATCAGCATCAGGAGGATAAGATATGATATGAAAAGTCCAGTTCCGTGGTATATCTTCCTTCTTTTAAGAGAGGCTGCCTTAAGCCCTCCTTTCATTAATGATTTTGCCAGATAGTATACAGTTGTCAGGATTATTGCAGAATATCCGGTAGATATTAGCACAGAGAGTATAAATGGCAGGTTGAATTGGGGAAGCGAGGAAAGCATAGGATTGGGCTGTATTGGAAGAAGCATGCTTATAGTTGCAAATTCCATAAAGTCTCCTGCACCCATTATGCCTTTCTTGTAGATGAGGTAGCCTAGAGCTATTATTAAAAATGAGATTGCAAGGCTTATCTCTATTGTCTTTAGCCCGTATGTGAATGTTATAGCCAAGCCCAAAATGAAGACACCGTATACAAAAATGTCTGGTACATTTCTTTTGTTGAGTAGGTCATACGCGGCATATGCTACACCTACTATAAGCAGTAACGCTAGCCTATATGTAAACGGAATCATCTGATCAGGTCTGAATACTTATAGTAAATATTTATAGATATCTTTGTGTTCCTTCAAATACGTCCCTTTAAATAAGCAGGGAAGCATATAGGAAATTAGGAAATTATTCCATTATACAGAATATTTAAAATATATGAGAGGATTTTTAGATTTTTATATGATATTCTGTTTTGATTAGATGGAAAAACAGACATATGCTTACAAAAGTGGTCACGGAAATTCTGCACTCACTATATTTCTTGGGATTATAGTATCATCGATATTCTTTTTTTCGGATTATTATATTACTTCTAGCTTAATAGGCGGAGCTGCGCTTTTCGTTGTGGTTTTTGTCATATACTTTTTGCTTAGTGTCAAAGTGTTGAAGGAGTGGGATAGGGCTCCAATACTGACTTTAGGAAAATACAAAGGCACTTATGGTCCAGGACTATTCTTTATAATTCCGATAATACAAAAAATGCCATATAAATTCGACCTTAGAACCTTTTCTACTACATTCTCAGCGGAGAAGACCCTGACTCAGGACAATGTAGGAGTAGATGTTGAGGCCATAATGTTTGCAAAAATAGAGAATCCGGAGAATACTGTACTTCAAGTAAATGATGTGTACCAATCGGTTTCGCTTGCGGCGCAGACTGCGCTTAGGGATGTTATAGGAAAGGTTAGCCTGAGTCAGATGATTGTTGGAAGAAGCGAGATAGCAGACAGTGTCAAGACGCTTATAGACCAGCGTGTCACACCGTGGGGAATGAATGTCATATCAGTTGAGATAAGGGATGTGAAGATACCTGATGAACTGCAGGACGCTATGGCAAAGGTAGCCATAGCTTCAAGAGAACGTGATGCAAGAGTTATACTCGCGGAGTCGGAAAAACTTGCTGCTACCAATATGGTTGCTGCGGCTCAGACCTATCAATCCAATGTTTATGCTATGCAGCTGCGTGCACTGAATATGCTTTATGAAATAGGGATAAGCGGTAAAAATCATCTGATATTCATACCGACTGAATCGAGAGGGCTTGGAATACCTACACCTATCGGCGTGCTAGGAATAGAGAAGATGGTAGGTATAGGGAATGAGAAAGATTCCCTGTCAAAGAATACTGCTGGTGTTTCTTCTTCAGCGAAATCTGGCCAGGATACTAAACATCGTTCCCCTGCTTCTATGAAGAAGGATGCAAGCCTAACAGAAACAGTTCCGAAGGGGCAGGATGGAAATGTAACTGCTTCAGGAGGCGTCAGAGTTGTGCCTGACAGCAATGAAGATACAGGAAAGGATACGTTTAAGATATGAGAAATTTGATGGTGATTTGAATGGAATACGAAGCCGTAGGAAGCTCGATGCAAATGCTGAATATTAAGCTGGCATCTGGAGAAAAGATATATGTAGATGGAGGTAAACTCGCGAGTAAGAGTGATAATGTAAGGTTAGAGGCTAAACTCGGAGGGGGCACAGGCTTCTTAAAAGGAGTAAGCATGATGTTTGCCGGATCTACCGCGTTCTTGCTCGAATGTAGTACAGATACAGATGGAATGGTATCGCTAGCGGGTTCTATTCCTGGAAAGATAAAGGTTGTGGAACTTAAAGATGGAGAATCACTTTTAGTGGAGCATATGGCATTTCTTGCTACAAATGACCCTTCTAAGATAGATGTTAAAGGTTCGTGGAAAGGCTTCTTTTCAGGCACAGGAGTATTTCTAGAAAAGTTTACAGGACCTTGCACTATATTTCTGCATGTCTGCGGTGATATAGTAGAGTATAATCTTGCAGATGGCTCTGCTGTGGAGATTGATCCGGGACATATAGCTGCTTTCGGAGGAGACATGAGAATAGATTTCAGTACTGTAGGAGGTTTAAAAACCGAATTGGTCGGAGGAGAAGGACTTTGGATGGGTAAGATAACAGGCCCAGGCAATGTGATACTACACAGTGTTTCTAGAACAAAGCTTAGGCAGAGCATAGCTCCAAATTCAGGTAATAATAATTCAGGAGGAGGCGGAGCTCTTGCCGGAGGCTTGGCTGGAGCCGCTGCAGGTGGCTTGATTGGAGCGCTTGGCGAAGCAGGAAAGAAGGGAGGCTTCGGAGGATTTAAGCTTTAAATGCCAAGAATCTGTGGGCAGTATGTCCACAGATTCTACTTTTTCTTTTACATGTTGAGACAATTGACAGATAGTCTATAATTACTGCAGTGGTGGGAATTTTGGTGCATGGACAACGCGTTACGTTACTCTGGAAAGATGGGCTCAGCTGTGCTTGGATAATATTTGAAGTTTTAAGTGATTGCTAACATGCAAAGTTGTATGTGTAAAGTTGTAGAAAAGATTTAAATATTAATCTCTTTAGATATAAGATTAGCGTGTAAAAATGCAGATGGCAACAATGCTGGGAATGTCCAAGTTTACCTATTTGCCAGTTATAGCCATAGCAATAATAAATAATACATGCAATCCTCATTCTTCTGCTGCTTGCATCGAATAAATTTCCTCGGGTGTTTTTTGAATGCAAGTGGCTAAAACAATAGTTAGAACTGTTTCCGTATCCCGTCAGGATAGCGAACTCAAGGAGAAGGAATCGTTAATACTTTATGAGATAGGGCTCCAGGACATACCTACCGCAACGAGCTTTGTTGAGTATCTTGCTGATATTTATGGATGTTCGCAGAGCGGCATATGGTATACACTTAAAAAACTTAAGGAAAGAGGATACGTTGATTTTACTGAAAGAGGGCGGGGGGAGGAATACAAGCCCCTCTCATTGACCATGCGTGGGAGGGAATTTATCAGGAAGAATGTCAGCGAGCCTTATTTTAGGGCTCCTGACATTCGCCGAATGACAATAAAACAGTAAGATACGAGCACGCTCTTATCTAAGATTTCCAGTCTTTGTCTATTTTTGAAAGCACTCTGTCAAGCTTTAGCTTGAGCTCCTCTTTGGTTCCTGAATTATCTATTACATAGTCAGCCTGTTTCATTATTACAAGAACGCCGTGCTTCTCTTCTTTTTTATCAGGCAGGAATCCGCGTTTTTCACGCGTCTCCAGCCATTTGAAATCATCTATGGTTTTAGGGTCTTCTGGCTTTGCGCGTCTCTTGAGCCGATTGAACCTGGTCTCGAATGGGGAACGGACAGCAATTATGTCTACCTTGTCAACCTTCTTTTTGATATAATCAAGTTCATATGTACTTCTTAGGCCCATTAAGACTATGTGTTTCATGCTCTTCCTGATTTTCTTGACTGCATATTTTGAGTAGATGTCTTTTCCGTATTTTTCTCTGAGTCTTGCTGTGAATTCCCTTGTTGCTTTTGGGTCATTTAACGGTATCTTTGCTTTTTTAAGCAGTTCCCTCCATATGTCTCCATATTCTATGACGTCGAATTTTTCTTCCCTGAGCATTTCCGCTATTGTGCTTTTCCCAGATCCGGGAAGGCCAACTACTATCAATATCATTTGATCACGCAATAATTCATTCCAGCCTTTATCTTACAGTGCTCCCCTCTTTCAGTTCTTTGTCTGGAGTTAGCAGCGCTATTCCGTTTTCATCTTCTGCTGCCAACACCATCCCATTTGATTCTACTCCGGCTATTACCTTGGGATCCAGGTTTGTTATGCATATCACTTCCTTGTTCAGAAGCTCTTCTTTAGAGTAGTATGACTTTATTCCTGCAAGAATTATACGAATGCCGATTTCGGGGCCTAAATCGACCAGAAATTTATATATGGGCTTGCGGGCCTTCTCGACATCCTCAACCATGAGAATTCTTCCAACTCTGAATTCAAGCTTCATGAAGTCTTCAATTCCTGCCATTATTAGAATATTGAGTAGAACTATTTATAAATGGATTTATTTCAGGCCATATGCGATGGGTGGTTAAAACTCTCTACTGTTTCTTGTTTTTATAGTATACAGATTACTTTTCAGATTGTTGTCTGCCTCTCCTGCTAGGTTGGTTTTGCGGTTGTGGAAACAGCAGGTTGATTTTTGGTAGAGGGGAGAGATTGGATGGAAGGTATTGTTGGAGTAGTCTGGGGCTGTGAGACTATCAATTCTCCTGGGCGGTAGATTCTGTTCTCAAGAAGCAGGTTGTAGATACGGCCAGTATAAAGATCCATTATTATATGGCGCTTCTGATTGCCGAAAAGGTCTACCTCGGACAGAACACCTGTGCCTATGGCATTATGCATTATGCCTATTGCTTCTGCCAGAGCCTTGTCAGAACTCTGTAGGCCTATTACTCTCATTTCAATGTTCGAATTTGCCATGTGTTTCCTTGCTTTGGATATCTCATTCTTAAAATTTCCAGTGAGGCTTGATAGCCTAGCCGCTAGCACAGTTCTTGAATTTACATCATAGAAAGAGATAAACATGTCTGAGATTATGTCTTTCGCGATTATGTACCCGCAGTCAGGACTCCAATGCATGTATATTGATTTTCCAGTTTCTAGCACTTTTGAGTATTCTGAGTAGCGGAGTATGGACGTATTCCATCGCTCGCCGGTCTTGAGCCAGAGCTGCTTGGTTCCGAATTCCGGCAGGGCTGATTTTTTAAGGTATGTTTTCCAGAAATCCATATGTTTTTCAAGAGTCGCAAATATTTATATATATTGTCAGGCAAAGTATATTTTACCCTTATTTCGGTTTTTGCATGAAATTGACTATATTAGATGAATCACCAGGCATATTGAGATTTAGGATAGACGATACTAGCGTTAATTTTGTAAATGCGATAAGAAGAATAGCCACCAACAGCATAAAATCAATTGCAATAGACTCTGTAACATTCTATGAAAATTCCAGCGCAATATTTGACGAATATATAGCACACAGAATAGGGCTCGTTCCGATACTTACGCCTGAAGGCTTTGATGATAAAGACGAGATAATTTTCAAGCTTGATGCTGAGGGGCCCGCTACAGTCTATTCTGAAAAGCTTGAGAGCAATGATAAATCAGTCAAGGTTGCAAATGAAAAGATACCTATAATCAAGCTTGCAGAAGGCCAGAAATTAAGGCTGGAGGGCAAGGCAGTGATGGGTTCAGCCTCTTCCAGCGCAAAGTTCCAGCCTGGACTTGTGACATACAAACAGCTAACCGATAATTCCTTTGAATTTTATGTTGAATCTTTCGGACAGATGCCTGCTCGTGAGATAATAGAGAAGACGCTAAGTATAATAACCAACAATATCAAAGAGGTACACAAAGAACTTAAATGAAGACGCGGGGGTGGCAGAGCCTGGTCAAATGCGCTGGCTTGAGGGGTCAGTAGCTTTAGTGCTTGCGCGAGTTCGAATCTCGTCCCCCGCATAGAAAACAGGTATATTTATTTCAGATGAGAAAATGGAGAAGAACAGCATAAAGAAATTGATAGAGAATCTTGAAAAAGTAGACAAAAAGGCGAAGAATGCCAAGCTTGCGTTGAAGGTAAAAAAGATAGCCAGCCTTCCCAGAAGGAGACGCATCTCGATAAATCTCGAGAAGCTTAATGAGCTTGCAAAACCAGGCGAAAACATAATCGTTCCTGGAAAGATTTTGGGCACAGGAAGCGTGGATAAGGCATTTGGTATAGCGGCCATAGAAATGTCCGGAAGCTCTGAGAAAAAGCTTCAGGAGGCAGGATGCACGCTCATAAGCATAGAGGAAATGCTTAAGAAGGAGAATGCAAGGCTTTTAGTATAAGGTGTAGAAATGAAATACTTGATAGATGGAGATGAGGCAATACTTGGAAGAGTAGGTAGCAGGGTAGCCAAGCTCATAATAGAGGGTAATGAAGTGGCCCTGATAAATGCGGAAAAGATAAGAATAACAGGACATATACCTGACCTTGCCGCTAAATATAAGAGATTGATAGAGTTGAAGGACAGGGCAAATCCTGAACATTCCCCATTTTACTCGAGAAGGCCTGATCTATTTGTAAAGAGAAGCATAAGAGGAATGTTGCCATACAAGCAGCCTAAAGGAAAGGATGCATATAAACTCCTTAAAGTCTATATGGGAGATGCGAAAGATATAAAAGAGGCAAAAGCATATACTATAAAGGATGTCAAAGCCAAGAAGGCTGGAGACGCTTTTGAGAACTCAGTCTCAGTTCTTGAGCTGGTTGAAAAATTAGGATATAAGAAATGATGGATATGGCAGAGCAAACGCAAAGCAAGAAAGGAACTGCAGATTTGGAAAAGGAGATAAGTGAGTTTAACGAGAGCTATTCTAAGTCTTCCAAGAAGACAAAGCCGGCGCAGAAGAAACCAGCTACTGCAGCTGCACTACAGAAAAAGACACGGAGAAAGTCCAAGAAAGACACCATAGTCGCAAGAGGAAAGAGGAAGAGGGCAATTGCAAGGGCAAGCATGAGCAACGGAAGCGGCAGGATCACAGTAAATGGAGTGAGTGCTGAACTCATAAAACCAAAGGAAATAAGAGACCTTATACTTGAGCCCATAATTATTTCAAAGAAGGTAAGCAGCCTTATGAAGAATTATGATGTAAAGATTAATGTTTATGGAGGAGGAATAATGGGCCAGGCGCAGGCTTCAAGAACTGCTCTTGCGAATGCGATAGTAGAGACAACCCATGATGAAGGATTAAGCAAGGCTTATATGATATACGACAGAAGCATACTTGTAGAAGACCATAGAAGAGTGGAGCCTAAAAAGTTTGGAGGACCTAAGGCCCGTGCAAGAAACCAGACTTCGTACAGATGATGTGATAAAATGATGATACCGGTAAGATGTTTCTCATGTGGACAGGTAATAGCTGACAAATGGGAGGAATACGACAGAAGAGTGAACAAGGAAAAGGAGGACCCTAAAAAGGTCATCGCAGAGCTTGGCGTAAAGAGATATTGCTGCAGCAGGATGCTCATAGGAAACATCGAGCTTATTGACGAGATAATAAACTACGGAAGGAAGTAATGCTTTAGATATCTGTCTGAATATATTCAGACAGAATAGAAAAGCAGACAGCAAAGTATATATAAGGATAAAGACAAATGTTTTAAGCGCGGGGTCGTCTGCTAGTCTGGTCAGGCTCTGTGCTTAGGGAGCACATGACCCGAGTTCAAATGGCATTTGCCTGAAAGTCTCGGCGACCCCGAATTAAGGAATGGTTTTATGGCAACACAAGAAGAACAGAATTCGTTAATAGATCAATCAACATATCTTGATGTAGGAATACATATCGGTACAAAGGTAAAGACGCCTGGAATGAAGAGATTTATATATAAAGTCAGGGAAGACAGCCTCTATCTTCTTGACCTTAATACAATAGACAATAGGATAAGGATAGCTGCAAAGATGCTTGCCAGATATGAACCAAAAGACATAGTGGTAACCGCATCAAGAATATACTCTGTATCTGCAGCTACAAAGTTTGCAGAGATAGTAGGAGCAAAACTGATGGCTGGCAGAGTGATGCCGGGAGTTTTCACAAATCCTAATAGAAGCGACTTTTCCGAGCCTGAAATACTCTTGATAAGCGATAATAGAAACGAAAGGCAGGCCGTCAAGGAAGCAAACAAGACAAACATACCAGTCATAGCTTTGTGTGACACGGATAACTGGATGAAGTTTGTAGATCTGGTTATACCATGCAATAACAAGGGAAGAAGGTCGCTTGCGCTTATTTACTATCTCCTTTCAAGGGAATTCATGAAAGAGAAAGGATTAATAAAGACCAACGAAGAATTCCAATATAAGATCTCGGACTTCGAAGCGAAAGTAGAGATGAAGGCAAAATAGAATGTCGTTGATTGAAAATACTAACAGGAAGCGTCTGCAGGTTGCAGTCGACTTTATGTCTTCTTATGGAGTTGCAATATTGATAATGGCAATAGCAATAAGCATAGCCTACATACTTAGTTCTGGAGTGACTAATGCCTTCGCGCCTGAATGTGCTCCTTCGCCAGGATTCTCATGTGGATACTTCAGCATGGCAGATAATGGCTCTTTGATATTACAGATATCGCAGGCTACAGGCTCTGCGATAACAGTTAATGGCATTGCATGTTCTACGCTTCCTGGGCTTAATGGCTTGCCCAAGTATGGAAACCATTATGTGAATTCAAATTCCATATATTATCCAGGTGGTTTCTCCCCTACTGCAAATATACCAAGCGGTGGAAGCTTTACTTTCTTCCTTTATTGTTACGGGCCTAAAGGAATATCGAGATTTTCCAAAGCCGGAAGTACATTTGTAGGATATATCTGGATGAATTACACATTATACAATACGAAGATAAATACAACACAGCAGATTGCCAGCATACAATTGCAGACAACAGGCTGAGGTCTTGCAGAATCTCTGAGGTAGGTTTTACCCTTCAGTATATAAATTTTTCCTCTGTTAATATAGCGACAGAATGGTGTAATTATGGCTACGAATCATGACAGGCCTTTCGATCTTCTTAACAAATCGATAGGACAGCAGGTACTTATAAGATTAAAGAACGGCACTGACTTGAGAGGAAAGGTTCAGTCTTTTGATGTTCATATGAACATTGTTCTTGAGAATTGTGAAGAGCTAGATGAAAGCGGAGGCGTAAGGGCTAAGCTCGGAGTCATACTTCTTAGAGGAGGAAACATATTATTCCTATCGCCGGCATGAAAAGGTATTTCTGTCTTTGCGGTTAATACTATTTACAGATGGGCTTGTAGCGCAACGGCAGCGCGCCTGCATGGCATGCAGGAGGTTGCGGGTTCAAAATAACTTCCCATATTGAGAGGTTTATGAAATTCCCGCCAAGTCCATCTATTTATCTCTTCTTCTGCGCGTATAGATTATTCTTGTGAATTGTTTGTGTATTTCAGGCTTTTCTGCGACCCACTCTTTTTTATTGAAATTTGGAAAGAAAGTATCCCCTTTGTATCTTCCTTTTACGTATGAAAGGTAGATCTTATCTGCGATGCTGATTGCTTGGGAAAAGATTTCCCCTCCGCCTATTATGAATATTTCTTCGTCTTTGGTTTTTTCAGCGGCCTTAATGGCCTGTTCTAGAGTTTTATATATTTCTATGCCAGGTCTTTTTTTGAGGCTGCGGCTTATCACTATATTTCTACGGTTTTTCAATATGCCGGTATCTAGAAATGTCTTCCTTCCCATTATTATCGTATGCCCTAATGTAAGTTTCTTGAAGAGCGCAGTTTCTTCCGCAATATCCCATGGGAGCTTTCCTTCTTTTCCTATCACCAGGTCTTTTGAAACTGCAGCTACCAGCGATATCATCATATCATCGAGGAGTCTAGCCATTTAAGATATTCTGGGCTTGAGATTCCCATATTGAAAGAGATTATCTCAGGAAGCTCATACTTGTGTGTTTTCTTCAGCTCCTTTTCTATCTTTTTGTAATTGGCTTTCTTTGTCTTTATGATGCATATCCATTCTTTTGAGGCATGTTGCTTGCCTTTCCATGTATAATAGCTTTTTACAGGTCCTGTTACCTTTGTACATCCGGCTAGCCGTTTTTTCATGATAAGTGTGGCCATTCTATTAGCTTCGCTTTTGCTGTCAACAGAAGTCATTATAATGATAAAGCCTTTCATGGTATCTAGTTATTTATTGCTTTAATTCCTATATTTGTTGCGGTAAGATGATAGTTTTAGGAATGGAGAGCAGCGCACATACCTTCGGAGTGGGCATAGTTGATAACGGAGAGATGCTTGCGAATGAAAAAGCCATGTACAAGATAGGCACTACAGGAATGATACCTGGAGAAGTAGCTAAATTCCATGCTGAGAATGCAGCAGAGGTATTAGGCAGAGCGCTGGAAAGTGCCGGGATAACGCCTGATGAGATAGAAGGAATAGGGTATACGATGGGTCCCGGGCTTGGGCCTTGCCTTGAGGTTGCGCAGCTATCAGCAAAAACAATAGCAAAGAAGCTGGAGATACCGATAGTTCCGGTAAACCATTGTGCTGCGCATGCGGAGATAGCCAGGCACTTCGGAAGGCTCTCTGATCCGATAATGCTTTATGTGAGCGGAGGCAACTCCCAGATCCTTGCGCTTGAAGAGAAGCCATATCTGCATTACTCTGTGCTTGGCGAGACTTTTGATATAGGAGTAGGAAACATGCTTGATTCTTTTGCCAGGAAGCTCAAGCTTAAGCCGGCTTGGGGATCAAATGTAGAAAAACATGCTAAAGGAGGAAGGTACATTGAACTGCCATATACAGTAAAGGGTATGGATTTCTCTTTTACAGGCCTCGCAACAAGAGCCACTGAGCTTATTGGAAAGGAGAAGGTCTCAGACCTCTGTTTTTCAATACAGGAGACTGCCTTTGCAGCGTTATGTGAGGCTACTGAGAGAGCTATGCTTCTTAAGAATAAGAGAGAGATAGGGATCTGCGGAGGCGTTGCCCAGAATAGAAAATTGAAAGAGATGCTCAAAGTGATGGGAAGGGAGCATAATGCAAAGCTTGGCTTTGCCCCAGATGAATTCAATGCTGACAACGGAGGCATGGTAGCGTATCTTGCAGAACGCATGATTAGGTCTGGAATTAGGAGCAGGCTTGAGGATTGCGGAATAAGGCAGAGATACAGAGTTGATACGGCCAGACTGGGATGAAGTATGGAGAGGCCTAGAATCATAGGGATTGGTGCAGAAGCGAGGCTTTACCTCATAAATTTGTTTGGAGCAGATTTAATAGTTAAGGAAAGGCTTCCTAAAAAATACAGGGCCAAGGCATTGGATCTCAGAATTCGAAAGGAGCGTACAAAAAATGAGGCAAGAATAATGTTCAGGGTTTCCAAGGCAGGAATAAGATGCCCCAGGATAGTTGCCCTTGGTCGGTATTCCATATATATGGAGAGATTGGAAGGAGTACTTTTGAAGGACAAAGAAATAAGCAACAAGGAGATTTCTGAATCCGGGCGCATATTAGGTAGTATGCATTCTTTGGACATAATACATGGAGATTTTACCCCCGCTAACCTTATTGTTGATAAATCAGGAAGCGTTTATGTAATAGATTTTGGGCTGGCAGCTATGACAAAGAGCGAGGAGGAGAAGGCAGTAGACCTTCTTCTTATGAAGAGATATCTAAAAAAGGATCTTTACCGTTTGTTTGAAGATGCTTATTCGAAAACCTATAATAATTCCGAGAGAATTCTAAGAAGGCTTGAGGAAGTAGAGAAGAGAGGAAGGTATCAGGTAAGGACGCTGGCTTGATTATTGTAGATTATGTTAGGTAGTATAGTTTTGAGGTTGCGCGTATCCTGAAGACCAGTCAGTTATATATTGCACATTTATAGAATTGCCGTTGTTGTTGATCCCGCTGTAATCGTTGGCATTGCCGTTCAGCGGCCACCAGCCAGCGAGATTTTGAAGCGCTATCGGTGCGCCTCCTATTCCTTCATCGTAAATTTGCATTATATCTGACTGTGAAAGCGATACGTTGTAGAGTTGTAAGTTTGATATAGTTCCGTTGAAGGGATTTGCAGCACCGTTGATATTTCCTATATACATTATAGAATTTGTGGAAAAGCTGCCTGCACCGGAATATACATTTTGTCCATTTATATATTCATTGTTTTCTATTCCATTAAATGTAAAAGTTACAAAATCCCATTTATTATAATATAGTTCTCCGGTGTACCCGCTTCCGCCGATTTCAAAATATCCATTGCTGAGGCCTATATTACCTCCTCCTTCAAATGAGATTATTCCAGATTCTGTGTTTTGCTGAATATTACTAGGATTCACCCAGAAAGAGATTGTTCCGATGTTTTTTATTAGGAAGAGGTATTTTACTTCTATGAAAGCGTTTGTTACAGGATTGAATTCTGCTACATATTGGGGCTCTTCGTTGTTGCACTGCCCTTCGAGGTTTCTGCTCGTCCTTGATAATCCGAGATTGCTGTTTTGGTAGGATAATTGGACAAAACAACTTCCAGGCGAGGCCTTCGGCGATATTAGATTGGAAGCATTTCCTGAAAAGAAGAGATATGCAAGGCTTCCCATTACAACGGCTATTATGAATATCGCCCACCCATAGGTCATGAGATATTCCATTGCCGACTGTAGGCGCATGTTTTGCATGCTATTCATTATATAAAAAAATTTAATAAGGTGTTGATTTCGCTTTTTAGGATTAGGATGGCTCGTTTGCTTCCTTTGTTGCTTCGGTGGAGTTTTGCTGCTCGTCTTCCCTGAATATTGTCTTTTCTATGAGCTCTTTTATTTTTTGGGGAGGATATGCGAGCTTTATAAGTTTGGTGTGCCCTCTTATTCCTTTTCCTGATTCGTAGGAGATTATTATGCCCTGCATGTTCAGGTCCGCTATGTATCTCCTGTAAAGCCTTGTGCTTTTCGCTTCCTTGTTTAGCGAGCCTGCAATGGAATGGTATCTGTTATATATCTCGCCGCTAAGCACAAAAGAATCGTCGCCTTCGTTCAATTTTTTGTACCTGCTTCCGTTTATTGTCATTAGGGCTATGGCGTATACTATAAGCCGCTGGTGTTCAGGCAGCGTATTTATTATCTCATAGGCTATCTCCTCCTCTGCTGATTTTGCAGCCTCGGATACTTCTTTTGGAGTTACATTCTGAAGGTTTCTCTCCTCAGAGAGTTCGCCTGCTTTCGTTATTATCTTAAGTGCAAGACGTGCATCGCCGCTCTCTTTCGCAGAGATTGCAGCTGTCAGATTTATGCATGCTGGATCTACAACTCCTGTTTTGAATCCTTTTTCCACTCTCTCTTTTATTATTGCGGAAAGTTCCTGCGAATTGTATGGGGGGAAAGCTAGTTCTTTTTCGTAAAGAGTGGAGAGGCTTCTTGGATCTAAATCTTCCTTAAAGGATACCCTGTTGGATATGCCCACCATCGTTATCCCCCCTGACTTCATATCACTATTTGCCCTGGAGAGCGTGTATATGAGGTCGTCGAGGTCTTTTATCATGTCTATTTCGTCGAGAATTACTATAAGCATGCGGTTGTCTTCCTCTACCCAATTTATTACCTTTTCATATATGTCTATGACGCCATAGCCTCGTTTTGCGTACATTGGTATATGATCAGTAGCTATCTTGCTGAGCACTCTGTATCTTGAGTTGTATACTCTGCAGTTTATGTAGGATATTTCGGCTTTTACCATAGGCAGCTTTCTTATCTGTTCTATTATGTATTTCATGCATGAAGTCTTTCCTGTTCCTGTCTTGCCGTATATGAAGACATTTCTTCCCCTTTCGCCGCGCAAGGAAGGAGTTATGGCATTTTCTATCTCGGTTATCTGTTTGTCCCTGAAAAGAAGATGCTGCGGTATGTAATGAGGGGAAAGAACCTCACGGTTGGCAAATATCGTTGATTCCTTGAATAAAGACTCGAATCCTTTTCCCAAACTATCTACCAACTATCTTCTTTGCTATTTCGGAATATTCGTCTTTTATTTCTTTGTCTTCCTCTGCCGGAATCTTCCCCAAATCGCTTAATTTCCCGAATTTCGGATTTGATCTTATGCTCCCTAGAAAATCACATTGGAGTTTTTCGGCGACCTCCCTTCCTCCAACGCCGCTGCCGTCAGACATATTCTCAATTACTCCCAGTATGTATACATTTAGACGTTTTGCCATTCCCCCGGACCTTATTGTATTTACAGCCGATATATGTTGGGGAGTTGTAACAAGAACGAAGCCGTCTAGATCGAGAAGCTGAATTAGTGAGAGTGGCGCATCGGATGTCCCAGGGGGAAGATCTATTATAAGATAATCAAGATCTCCCCATTCTGTATTTTCGAAGAATTCCGATATCATCTTGCCTATCATTGGACCTCTCCAGATTATAGGTGCTTTCAAGTCATCAACAAGCATAGCTGTTGATAATATTTTTATTCCGTCTTTTTCAACCGGAAGGAGAGGATACTCACCAGAAAGCGTCTCATTTATGCCTAAGAATAATGTGAGATTTGGACAGTCCACATCAGCATCTAGAAGGCCTACTTTATAACCCATCTCTTTCAGCATGTATGCAAGGTTTACTGAGGTTGTGGTCTTTCCAACGCCACCTTTCGCGCTATATATTCCTATTTTGTGCTTTATTCCGGATAGCTTTTCCCTTAGCCTCTTCTTCTGCTCTATCACTTTTAGGATTGATGGATGAGGCTTTGGAAGGCTATCCTGGTTTCTTTTTTCATCTTCCAATAAACCACGAGTATATTTGCCATAAAAAGCATATAGTTATTTGTATTTCCTAATTTGAATTGGTAGTAAGTAATCGGTTTCTTAAATATTTACAGCTAATTTTAAAATATGGAAACAGAAAGAATATACATAGGGAGCGACCATGCTGGTCTGAATCTGAAAAAGGCAGTCTCGTTGTTTCTTGAAAAAGAAGGGTATAATATAAAGGATCTGGGACCATTTAAGTTAGATCCTAAAGATGATTATCCAGATTATGCAAGAAAGGTCTGTAGAGAGATAATATCCAAAAAAGGCAGAGGTATACTTATATGCGGTTCTGGACAAGGAATGGACAGAACAGCAAATAAAATCCCGGGAATACGTGCCTCTGTCTGCTGGGATGAGAAGTCAGCGGTTTCTGCAAAGAAAGATGGCAATATTAATGTTTTATGCCTTGGCGAGAGGATGGTTAGTCCCGCAATTGCCCGTAAGATAGTTAAAATATGGTTGGAGGTGCCTTTTGGAAATGAGGAGAGGCATCTTAGGAGGATTATGAAAAGTGAGAGGATAAATAGAAAATAGATGATAGAATGATGGTTCTTGAAGGCCCTGCCGCAAATGGAATAGGAAAAGGTATTGCGGAAAGGCTTTCATGCGATTTTGGAAAGATTGAACATAAGATATTTCCTGATGGAGAATCATACATAAGGATGCCTGCTATTGAAGGTGAAAACTTTGCAGTAGTACAGTCTACTTATGCGCCTTCTGAAAAACATCTGATAGAGCTATTGTTCATGATAGATACCCTTAGGGATATGGATAAGGAAAAATTAACCGCAGTTGTTCCATATTTGGCATATTCTAGGCAGGACAGGAGATTTAGGGAAGGGGAGGCGGTTAGTATAAATACAATATTGCGACTTCTCGGTGAATCTGGAGTTGAAAGGCTTATAACAGTAGAACCACACCGGGAAGAGCCGTTTTCTTCGTTTTCTGGGAAATACACAATAATAGACCCTGTGGAAAAATTTGCAGAGGTTCTTTCTGAGAAAGTCAAGAATCCTTTTATAATAGCAACAGATGAGGGAGATATGGAGAGGGCCAAAAGGCTTGCAAACCTCATGGATTGTGATTATGATTTTATAGAAAAGGAGAGAGACCCTGATAGCAATAAGGTTAGAGCGGTTTCTTCCATAAACTCAGATCTTAGTGGAAAAGAAGCTATAATATACGATGATGTAATAAGCACAGGAGGGACTATTGAGCTTGCAGCAAAAATCGCTATTTCAAATGGAGCCGTGAAAGCCGTTGCTGCGGCTTCCCATCTTGTAATGGCAGGCAATGCTTATGAAAGAATGGTCTCTGCAGGAATTTCTGAAATCTATGGAAGCAATACAGTACCTTTTAGCAGATGCCATGTTGTTGATATCTCAGGATTGATTGCCGAGGTATTGATTTCAGAATAAGGATGAGGGAGTAGGAGGAAGAGGAGGTTTGTGGCTTTTAACATTTGTGACTATTTTAGAGTATTTAGCCCTCTTTAACAGATATCTTTTGTTGGAACCGTATCGCATTTTTATCATGCGTCTCAATGCGTTTATCTCACCTTTTCTTAAAAAGCGGAGGGGACCTTTCGATTTCCTTTCCAATTCGGCAATTAGTTCATCTATGGTCTTGTTTTCTTTTAAGGCCCTTGTCTCGAAGTAGTTGGCTTTTGTCTCCATTCTGGTAAGAAAAGTGTTCAAATATTTGGAGATGGATCTTGTATCCCTTGCCTTTAGAGTTAAGCCTGCAAGATAGATATTTGCAAAGTCGCTTCCGAACCAGTGAGTATATCCTATTCCCAAAGATTCCACCAGAGACAGGTATGAGATAAGCTCCCTGTGGTTCATTTTTTTGGAGTTTGAAATTATATTTGGCATGCATATGGCGCCGTAATCATAGCTCCCTAGAATTTCCTCCATCCTTGATGCGTGTTCATTTAGGGTTTGTGAGAATTTCTGGTCTGTTGACATTTTTTGCCATTCTTCGCTGACTACCCTTCGCAGGGCCTTGCTTATGAAATTATTGTTTGGGAATTTCAGTACTGGTTTTTCAGGTTCGTTTTTTATTGCCACATCCATTTAATATCCCAATATTTACGTTTCATATCCCTATGAATGCCATTTTTTCTTTACTGTCCAGTTTGAAGAACCCTATACGCTCCAATTGGACCGTTCCGCCTTCTTCTGTTCCGCCTGCATAGCTTTCAATGAATCCCTTCGTCGAAAGCATGCTTTTTTCGTTGAATTTTTCATTCTCCAGTAGGTTTCCTATCTCGAAGAGATCAGCCTCAAGATAGTTATCCTGATTCACCCAAGGGATCTTTGCTGCATCTTCCGCAATTTCTGAAAGATAGTTTGCTTCTATGTTATCTTTTCCAATATTGCAGATTTTTATGCTAAATGAATCCTTGAGCTTTATGGTGTCGCCATTTCTAAGATTCAATGCGTCATATGAATTTATAAAGAATATGTCAGAGAGATTATACCTGCGGTGCTTTAAACTTTCGGAAGGGTGCGATTTCATTTCTATTTTTCTTTTAGCATCAGGTATTCCGGTTATGGTTATTTTTATCGGGTCCTTGATAAAGAATAGCCTTGGGGATTTATTATCGATGAGTTTTCTGTTTTCTGCAAGAAGCATCTCTATCCCTACTTTGCTGTCTGTCTTGCTCATTCCGAATCTCAAAACAAACTCCATTATTGCTTTGGGCTGAATCCCTCTTCTCCTTAAGCCAGCTATGGTAACAAGCCTTGGGTCGTTGAAACCCCATAGGAGATTCTTGCTGATAAGCTCCTTAAGTTTTCTTTTTGAGGTTATGTTGTCGTTTATTTCAAGCCTTGCAAAGCTATGCAGCCTGGGAAGCCTAAGTCCCAGCCCCGCTAGTATTTCGTAATAGAGGCGGTCTCTAAGCTCATATTCTTTGCTTCGGAGGACATCTGTGACCCCCATCATGGAATCCATTATCGGAGTATTAAAATCGTACGTAGGCCATACCCAGTATTTTGCTCCTTGGCGATAATGGGCGTTTTGCTTTACACGGAAGAGGGTTGGGTCCCTTAATGCTGTATTCTGGTCTTTTATATCCCCTTTGTAGCGGAGTATTGCAGGATAGTTTTTATCGCTAAGCATTTTTTCCCATCCTGAAAGGTTCTTTTCAATGGGCTTTTCTTTATGTGTGCAGTCTATTCCCTTGGATCGCTTTTCTGAGATTTCTTCAGAAGGGCAGTCACACACATAGGCCTTTCCTTTTTTTATTAAATCGGATGCAAATGAGTACATTTTTTCAATGTTGTCGCTTGCGTAGTATTCGGCATCAAAACTTATATTTAGCCAATCTAGATCTTTTTTGAAAGATTCAACATATTCCTGGCGGTCTGTTTCGGGATTTGTGTCGTCAAAGTATAGGTTTATCTTCCCGTTGTATATTCTGGAGAATTCCTTTTCCATAAATACTGCTTTCGCATGGCCTATATGCATGTAGCCGTTGGGGGCCGGAGGAAATCTCGTTACGAACGTTCCATTTTCTGCGCCTTCCAGAACCATTTTTGGCTTTGATGTTTTTTCTATCTTTTCCTTTCTTTCCGAAGCGAATTCTTCGTTATACTTTAGTCCTTCTGTTTTTATCTCCTCTGGGTTGAGGCTGTTTATTCTGGCAACTTCTGCGCTTATCTTTTTTGATAAATCTTTTATTTTGGGACGCATTTCGGGAAACTTGGATAAAATGCTGTTGAGCACTGTTGATTCCCTTGCCTTCCCGTAATTTATGGCATTTTTTACTGTGGCCTTTGTGATTTCTTCAGCTATTTCTTCATCAGATGCCATGCGCTCACTTTATTTTGGAGGTACTGAGACTGTATATTGTCCCATTATTGGTTATCAATGCCGAGACTCTAACCTGGACTGTTCGTACCGCGTTGTTTGTTAGGCTTTCGGTTATTTGCGAGCGGCGCTGGCTTGGGAGTAGAGGTAAAGAATATGTCTTGCCGGAGATGTAGAAGTTAAGGGTTGATGGGAGGAGTATCTCTGCCGGAGCTGAAAAGGAGACGCATGACAATGTGCTTGAATTGAAGTTTCTGTTTATAAAACCGAAGAGATCTGATGTGTTCATTGTTCCTGAGAGTATTAGCGTTTGATTCGGCAGGGAATAGAAATTATATATTGAATTGTTGTTTTCAAGTCTGTTTAGGGTATTCTGTAATTTTGTGTTTACTATAGTTGTGAGAGAGGAATTAGAACAGGCTATGCTCAGGTTTAAGGTGTTGTTATATCCGATAATTGAGGCGTTTGTTGTGGCGATCCCATATGTTGTGGGTGGTGGTGTTGAGGAGGATGTTGTTGATGAAGTTGGTGTCACACCTACAGACCCAGGTGAAAGATAAAATCCAGTAATGAAGAATAATGCCACCAGTATTGCTGCGAGCACGGGGAGAATGCGTTTTATCCGTGATTTTATATCTGTCTTCTTTTCTGTGGTATCTTTTTTTTGATTTTCCATTTAATACACTTAGTTAAAGGTAGTATATTCTTATTAATAGAATATGTTCTTTTAAACCTTCATTTGAATAAGGTTTAGATTTTCATGTTAAGAAAAGGCTTGGCTTGCTTTGTCAAGCATGCCTGCAGTCCTTTCTGCTATTATATTATATGTTTTGGTGCCTATTTATTTAAGATAGAATCATAAGTGATAGCATGGCTTTTAAGGATAATGATTTCCTAAAAATAGATTACAGTTTGTGGAGAGTGGCAGACAATCAATTGGTCAGAACCACAGACAAAAAACTTGCAGAAGAGAAAGGAATATATAGGGAGGATATCAGATATGCTCCGCAGCTTGTCGTGATAAATAGAGATAATGCAATAAAGGCGCTTTGGGAAGCCTTGAAAACCATGAAAGTAGGAGATAGCAAGACGTTAGATCTTGAGCCTAAAGACGCTTTCGGGGAGAGAAACCAGAGCCTTGTAAGGATGATGCCTGTATCAGACTTCAGAAAAAGAGACATAGACCCTATTCCTGGAATGCAGATTGACATAGATGGAGTTATTGCTACCGTGAAAAGTGTTAACTCTGGAAGAGTCATGGTCGATGCAAACAATCCTCTCGCCGGGGAGAAGGTTCGTTATGAGATAAAGGTTGTTTCGCAGCTGGAGAAAGCCGAAGAGAAGATTAGGGCAGTGGCTGAGATGTATGCCCTAGAGCCGCATGCCATAAATGTCAACCAGACTGATGCCCGTGTGGTATTTGATAACAAAACAAAAATGGATGCCGATTACTTCCTGAATAAAACATATTTCATAGGCACTGTTTTTGAATATCTTGATGAGATAAAAAAAGTAGTCGTAGAAGAGGAACATCTTAAAGATAGGCGCATTGAAGAAGAGCATCATCATTCTTGATTGCAATTGTTTCCAGATTAAGATGAGAACATTTGATAGGTTTTATGAATCAAGGCTGAATCCAGTCTATTTCATAGTATTCGGCTTTGCTTTCTTTTAATTTTATTTGTTTGATTTTATAGTAGGTTACTGCCGTTTCGCGGTCTGCTATTGCAATAATAAGATCTATCTTGCGACGTTTGGCTTCTTTTATTGCGCTTGCAAGCTCTGCTCCTCCGATAAATTCTTCTTCGCCTAGAGAAAGCATTGCGTATCTTGGAGGGTCTTCTTTTGGATTTTCGGAATCCCCGTTTTTGCGGTGATAGAGTATGAAATCGATCTCTGTCTTTCTGCTGCTTTTTTTGCCCGGAAATGCAAGTATAAACGTCTTCCTTACCGAATGGGCTACCCTTATAGCCCTTGCCCATTCGGAGATTAGTAGTCTTGAACTTCTTGGAAATACGTGTACTACATGCCTGGAATGCACCCAGTCTCCGTTTTCCGCTTTGAATGGTTTTGCTCCTGGAAAATATATCCTGAAGTGTGTTCCAAACTTGAAGCCTGTTTTGACTACATAGCCGTTTTGCCTCCAGTCTTTGTATACGGAATATAACAAACTAAAATGACTATGTCTGCTTTTTAGTTCTTCGGTAAGCTTCTTTTTGTTAATATTTGTTAGTCTAAGCATTCCGTTTTCAATTAAGAACATTGTTTCGTATACATCAAGTTTGTTTAGGTTTCCGCGGTCTGAGGCTTTGTATGATCCATACTGGCCGAACCAGAGGGATTCATAAATCTCTTTTGCTTTGGCTGTATGGTTTATCACGGTAACCAAGTCAGTCATAAAGAAGGTTCCTGAGAAATGATATCGGTGCAGGCGAAGTTTTTTTGAAGGATACTCCTTTATGGGATTTGAGTGGGGGTTTCTGTACTTGGTATCCGGGGTCTTTATTATAAGCCCCCGGTCTCTCCAGTCTTTGTATGTTAGATATTTTGCCATGAACTTCTTTTCTTTCCAGAAATTTCCAGCAAGTTCATTAAAGGATAGTTCTGAGCCTTTATAATATATCTTCGCGTTTCTTACATCGGCAAGATATAGCGCTTCAAATATTGAAAGTTGTGTAGGCTTGCCTTTCTTCTGTTCGCCTATGTATCCTCTCTCGAGTATGTCTTTCGTAGATTGATCTTCAACAGTTATTTTTTCCTTGGAAATGTAATGTATGCTTATCATCTAAACGTTTGTATTGATTTTTTCTTGCTTTTATATTTATTGTGTGCGTGGAGCTTTGTATAACAAATGGGAATTTATATAAAAAGTCCTCAACTTGTATCTGAGGTGGAGTTATTTATGCAGGGCTGTGTATGGGATGTTTGCCACTTTTGAGGTAAAGTGTGTTTAACATGCATAGTGAAATTATCTTGAAGCTGACAGGGCGCGTGCGGATTTTAACTACCATAAATATAAATAATGTTTTCCTATATCTTCTCGGCTTATTCAATGGCAAGTAAGAAAGAAGAGAAAAACCTCGATATCACAAGAAACTCGGATTATGTATTGAGGCTGAGGAAGGCAAGAAGAATAGTTGGCATAGTTATGGGGGTGAGCCTTAGCATTTTTATAATAATAGCGGCTCTTGCAGTGTTGAATGAAGGCGTTATTAACTTCCTACACATAATATATTCGATAAACCTCTATTATTATGGAGCTGCATTTGTTGTATTATTTGCAGGTTATCTGCTGCGTTTTCCTAAATGGGAAAGATATCTGAAATCACTTAAGATAAAGATAAGGAGATGGGACAACTTCGTAATATATCTTTCAATGTATTCGATGGACATAACCCCCGGAAGGTGGGGAAGAGGCGTCGTTTCTTATACGATAAACAGACTTACAGGAAGCAGGTTTGCAGTTACCTTCCCTGCGGTTGTTGCGGACATATTTACAGATTTTGTAGGTTTTGGGATTGTTGCGATATTTTTTGCTTTTTTTGTGCATCGGTACTTTGTGCTTTCGGTGGTGATAACTGGCATACTTCTCCTTCCTTTTCTCTTTTTGTATTATAAAAAACCGTTCGATTATATGAGGAAAAAACTTTCGCGGTTTCGTTTTCTTAGAAGTTTCTGGAATGTTGGAGAACTCTATTTTAAGGAAAATAATAAGCTGGGAAGGTTTGACTATCTGTATTCTATGGTATTTACTATACCTTCAGTAATCCTGAACGGTGTTGCTCTCTTCTTTGTCATACTTGCCTTTGGCATACACCTTCAGATAAGTGAGCTTCCTGTCGTGATATTCATATTCTCATCTTCACTTCTCTTCGGAATAGTGACTGGAGCTCCGGCAACGCTTGGAGTTACTGATGCACTTCTTATAGGATACCTTGTCTTTTTTTTCCCAAACCTGGGTATTACCTTCGGAGTAGCGGCTGCGATAACAATATTCTTTAGGATAGTAAGTGTTTGGTTTGTACAAGGATTTGGTTCTGCCGCTCTTGTTTACAGTATGCGGCATTGGAAGTTGCCTAAAGCTCGAATTTCATAACCAAGTCTTTCTCGGCGAAATTCATGTCCGCAGGAATTATGAGCGCGGTTCTTTTAGAAATTAGTCGTTTTTCAAGGCGTTGTAGTTTTGTGTTTTCCGTTTCAGTATAAATAATGTTTTGGTTTTCCGTTCCTATCTCACAGAGAATTATTATCTTTCTGTTTCCTATAACTACTGTTCCGCGCTTCTCTTCGGCTTTTTTAATAAGAGTTATTGCGTCGGAGTATGACATTGTCAGACCTGCATGTGCGTCAACATCCAGAAGCACAAGAGTGTGTTGATTGTTTTCCAGATTTTTTTTAATTACATCAACGAATGAAACTGGTTTGTATTTGGAGCTCCAGAAAGGGACAGTTGTAGTTGGCCCAAAACGATATATGTCAAGACCACTCTCGCCTATTCCTGCAGTAAAAATGGAAGAGGAATGAATAATGTGGATTTCGGCTCCTGTCTTTCTTGCGGCTTCAGCTATTATGTGATGTGTTGTAGCTATAAGCGGATCGCCAGGAACAAGTATAGCCATGTTCGAGCCTATGGCAGGTTCTACTGTAAGAGCAACGTTGTCTTCCAGTCCTTTCCTGTCTATAGTAATTATCTTCTTGCCTGTCTCCCTTTCGAGAAAATCAAGATATCCTTGTGGCAGAGGAAGAGTATAATTCTCCATCAGGACAGCGTCTGCGTCTCTTATGGCTTTGAGGCCCTTGTAAGAAATGTCCCCTACATCTAAACCAAGACCTATTATCGAAAGCATAGATATTGCCTTTTTGAACTGTGACATTACCCACCAGTAAACGGTGTGGGCCTTCCGGTTCGCATTGTTAAAGGAAATTTGGAGAAAGCGGGATTAGAGAAATTCAGTCCCTTATTCCGCTTGTAGTTATCTTTATTACTACTTCGCCTTCAGGCATGTTTGGTGAGTCTACAAGCCTTATTATCCTTTTGTCCTCTTTGCTCTTGCGCATGTATAGCCTGGTGGTTGCTGCATGTGCAACTATGTTTCCTCCTACCGGAGTGGTTGGGTCTCCAAAAAGAATGCCTGGATTGTCCATTACCTGGTTTGTTATGTATACGGCCAGGTTGTGGTTGTCTGCAAGCTGTTGGAGTTTGTGTATGTGGCTGTTTAGTTTCTGCTGTCGCTCGCCAAGCGCACCGCGGCCAGGATACTCGGATCTGAAAAGTGACATTAAAGAATCTACTACTATTAATTTTATATTGTGCTCTTTTATTAGCTTGTCTGCCTTTTCTATTGAAAGTATCTGTTGTTCTGTTGTTGTTGCCCTCACAACAAAAATATTCGCAAGGACCTCTTTGGGATCCATCGAAGATGCACTTGCTATTGCTTCTATTCTGTCCGGTCTGAATGTTCCTTCAGTGTCTATGAATAGGACTGCTCCACCGAGGCCTCCGCTCTCTACCGGAAGTTGGGCGTTTACAGTAAGCTGGAAACCCAGCTGTGTTTTGCCCGAAGCGAATTTCCCATAAGCTTCAGTTATGCCTTTGGCTTCTACTCCACCCCCCAATAATTCGTTGAGTTCCTTGCAGTTAGTAGTTATTCTGCCTATGGTTTTCCTTTCGTCGTATAGTGCGGTTCCAGTGCTAAATTCTAGGGTTGTGGCCTGTTTTGCTGCGTCTACCGCTTTTTTAGCAGCTTCGACGCTCATGCCCACAAGCTCGGAGAGTTCGTGAGGAGAAGCTATCCCTATTTTATCAAGTGTGTCGTATCCTGTGCCTCGTAGTTTCTCTGCTATTGTTGGACCTACTCCTGGAAGGTCCTCGATTTCCTTTATGCTCTTTTCCTTGGCCATCAAACCACAATAGATAGTATTTATTATGTACCGAAAGTATAAATAAGGAATCAGTTGTCATATTTAAAAATACAGGAAGAGGCCAGTACCGCTTCGTGTACTGGCAAGGCGACCAGTTATACTCTTCCTCTGTAGAATTCGTAATATTATTAAGTAATACCAGGTTTATATAGCTTTTGGAATGTAAATTTGAATTTTAGTGATCTCTTGAAAACCCTGCTTACCCTTGATTTTTTTGGATTTTTTATTGCTGTAGTTATGGGACTTCTTATCTTTGTTTTTGGAGGTTCTGTAGGCATCTGGTTTCTTCTTGTGATACTTCTGTTTTTGATTGTTTCGGCGCTCGTTACACGATTTAAGAAAAGGCGGAAGATAGCCATGAAGACATACGAGCATTCCCGTAACTGGAAAAATGTTCTTGCAAACGGAATGGTTCCCCTAATCATATCTTTTATTTATTTTTTAAACGAGTATAAGGACTTCGTAAGTGCTGAAATGCTTGTGGTTGCTTATGTTGCAAGCGTGGCTGCAATAACCGCAGATAAGTTTTCGAGTGAGGTGGGCATACTCGACAACCGAGTTTATGATATTCTTACATTGAAGAGAATAAAGCCAGGAAAATCCGGAGGGGTCTCCTTTCTGGGACTTGCTGCTGGTGCGCTGGGGGCCTTTATAATGGGTGTTGTGCTGTTTTCCTTTAGTAAGGGTATGTTGCTGCTGTTGATAGTCATGGTAGCGGGGATGGTGGGGGATGTGGGGGATTCGGTGTTGGGATATTTTGAAGAACGGGGTTTTGGGAATAAGTATACTTCTAATTTTGCATGCGCAACAATTGGTGCGGCCGTAGGCATTCTCTTGGTCGCTACTCTTCTCTGAGTCTTAGAGTCGTTTTTATCTGATATAGGTAAACATATCGTTTGATGGCCTGCCTCCAGGCTGTCCTTCTTGGGCAGATTTTGATATGTTTTCTATGTCACTGATTATCTTTTCTGTTTCTGTTTTTATCTTTTCAAGGTTTTCCATATTTATGTCTATGTTTATTATCTTTTTAACTACTTCCAGCACTGACTTTGCCGCGTTTGCATCTATTTCCAGCATGCTGGTTTCTCCCATTATACATGCTGATTCTATATCGTATTTTTTTGACATTGCAGGTATGAGCCCCGCTGAGCCCCATATAGTACCGCCTACTTCGCCGAAGGAGACACCTTGTTTTGACAGGGTTTGAATTAGTGCTTTGCTGTTTGATACTCCAAAAACTCTTGGTTTTTGGACATATTGTGCCCCCATGCTGTACCCGCCTATGGTGTATGCTGTTTTTCCCCCCAGGGATTTGAAGAATTTTATTATTTTTTCATTTACCGAATATTGGCCTCTTGGGGATGCTGCCTGAACGTCGCCAAGAAGGAGAAGTATGCTTCTGCCGCTCTTGTTTTTAAAATGGTAGAACCTGTTGCTCACCATCCTTACGCCTCCTTTCCTGCCCATTATTACATGGTGTGGGAAAAAGGGAGAATATAAGGTTGCAACCTTTGTTGCGTCTGTTTCGTTGCGGATATGCTCTCCTACTAAGCTTCCGACATTACCAATTCCAGGCAGGCCTACAACGAGTATTGGATTTTTGAATTTGAGATTCTTTTTATAATAAATGGTTGTTTTGTTCATTTAATCATGCCTTGTCGCTTTTTATGATGTAAGAAAAGTTTTTCTGTTTCTCTATCAGGCGCTGGGCTTCCTTTATTCTGCTTTCAGCTTTCGGATAGTCGCTGTCTTCTGATGTGAGTCTGTACCTTGGAGCTCCCAGGTAGAGAACCCCAACCCCTTTGTTCTTTATCTCTTCCAGTAATTTTTTTATTTGGGTTATTCCTGTTTTTTCATCAACTGACCTGAGTTCTATAGTATATGAGACTTCGTAGCGTTTTGGTTTGATATTCTTGCTTACTATATCTGCAAGTGCATCTTCGAGTGGTTTGTTCTTTATTATCGCAGATGTATCTTTCTTGTCTATAAACATCTGTATGATTTCAGTATAGGTGTTTACCTTTGAAGAAAGTTCTGTTATTATCTCTGGCTTTTTTGAGTTAAGTTTTGTTGCTATTATTGCCTGTTCGAATAGTTTTTCGTATCTTTTCTCCAGATTATATTCGTTTACCTTGTCGTTCTTTTCTTTTGTCGTTACCTTTTTGAAGGAAATATCTACTGCTCTTTTGTTTTTGTCTATTGTTATTACACGCCCCACTTCTTTCTGTCCTTCTTTTATGAATTCATGTATATTTTTTATCCAGCCCGAGGCTATCTCAGATATCGGAAGGTACGCATCGATATCGTATTCTAAAAGCTGGCAGTAGGCGCCGTGTGGCATGATTTTGCTTATTTTTACTAAAACAAGCTCTCTTTCGTCCGGAAGTTCTTTTTTAATAAGCATTTTATCTTGCTTTTATTTCTATTTTCTTTTTCGTCCTTCCTCCAAAAACCCTTTCTACTGATTTTTTACACTTGGAGCATTCCAAGACAACTTTCTGCCTTTTGCCTAGTTTTTTAGGATGAATCTTCGGTTCTATGCTGCCAACGTATCCTTTTATTACTCTGTTGTGCCTTCTTGTAGCTTTGCCTAGGCCTCTTTGCTTTCCTTTTGACGCTATTTTTGCAGTGTGGAGCGTGTGCTCATTGCAGTATGGGCAGTATATATTGATTTCTCTTCTTATTTTCATACAATCACTTTTTCTCCTAGTTTGTTCTTTATTAAAAATTCCGCTTCTTTTTCACTTTCCAGATCTATTATGCTGTCTTTTGCGAAAGGCCCTATTTTCCTTCCTTCAGGTGTTACCAGTTCCGGCATGTCAGATACTATTTTTATCTTTGTTTTATTGTTTCCTGCTTTCTCTTCTTTAATTATATTGTTTATACGTATATATAACCTTTCTTCTTCTTCCGGTATCTGATCAGGCAGGCTTCTTCCATAAGCCATGTATGTGAGTATTTTCTGCAAGCGTTTTGCTTTTAGAGCTTCTATGAGTTTGTCGTGGTTTTCCTTTTGTTTCTCTGCTGTTTCCATTTCTGGGTTTTTTGTCTCGTTTTTGTTTTTATTATAAAAGTCTTTACCCAACGGCAGGAGTTCACCTGTTCTACGTTCTCTTTCTAATACAGCAAATATCTCTTCAGTTGAAACGAAATCACCTTTAGTGGTATACCCTATATTTCCACTAATATTTAACAGGTTCTTTTCTTAAATATAACTCAGTTATTAAAATATTCTAATTACATACTATATAAAAAGAAAACGAATAGTGGAAATCTGGGGCCTTGGTGTACATTTTGGAAGTGTTTTTTTTGAAAATTTGTTTTGTTTTGGAAATTGTTATAGCGGGGAGTGGATTTGAACCACCGTTCTCTGGGTTATGAGCCCAGCGGGCACTCCGAGCTACCCTACCCCGCTACTCTCTCAGTTTTAGTTTTTTATAAGTTCTTCTGCTGCTTTTCTTGTTATTGCTTCTAAATTCTTACCACAATTGCATTTAAAACTCTTCTCATATGCGATATCGAAAGGGTAGACCAGGCTCTGCTGTTTAGAACAAACAACACAAACAAAAAAATCATTACAGCCTTCCGGAAGGGGGCTGCCTCTGCTTTCTGTTTTCTTATTCAGTGTCTTATAAAAATCCGAAAAGGCTACATAATCTACGTGCCATTCGAAAGTAAGCCATCCGGTGTTATCTCTCTTAACATCATACCTTACAATCCCGTGTCTATTTAGGAGATTTAGCGATCTTCTAACCTCGTTTAATTTAATTTCGGCTTTTTCTGCGAGTGCTTCGTCCTTCTGTGGGCCCTCCAAAAGCCTTTTAAGAAGCCCGTTTGCCTGGCTTCCTATGTTTTTTGATATATAATCTACAAAAATCTCATCACACATTGCGTTTTCTACAATCGAAAGGATTTCAGGAGGAGGCGCCTTGAATTCTGTGGCCTTTTCCGCACGCGCCCCAACAGATCGCTTTTCTTTGTGTGTTATGTGGACCGGTTCCGCTATTCTGGAAGTGCTATTCTTTGTCTTAGCCTTTATGGGTTTTTTAGTTTCAGGAACCGTCTTCTTCCCTGCACTCTTCTTTCCTGACGGCAACTTATTGCTTTTTTTCCCCTTTACCTCTAATTTTTTAGACATATTTATCGACCCAGAACAAAACGCAGACAGAGAAAATCTGTTTATAAATACATATTATGTTATTTAGGTATATATATCTTATCCAAAAAGCGGCCCGGTGTACACTTCCAACAGAACACAGCACCCGGAAGAACCAGACCCTCAAATCATACGAAAAGGATATATCCATAAGCAACGTAGTCTTCTGTGTTGGTATGTCAATAAAATACTGGGAGTTTGAAGACGCCCCACTCAGAGAAAAGCTAAAAAGCCCAAGCGTCAAGGAAATAGCCAAAATATATTTTGACAACGAAACAAAGGCATATCGGTTCGCATTGGCGCTAGAATCGGTAAAACACACAAAAGAACTCAGGCTAAAAGACTGCTCTGATGTGCTTCCCACAGCCACATGGAAACGCTATCTTGATTACGGGGTATCTGTAGGCCTTCTAAAACACGAAAATAACATATACAGTTTTACAGACAGATACACCCGCCCCCTGAAGAATATATCTACATATATAAAAGCATGGATAGAGACAGACACCGCAGAAGACCTTAATCTAATATTTGCAAACGCTAAAACCGAAAAACAAAAGCCAAGAACAAGCAAAAAAACAGACAGCCGAATACAAAACCCCAACAGAGAAAACAATGAAGAAACCAGCCAGGCATAACAATTATTAATAATTATCCTGCCAAACTTTAATATCAAAACAGTGATCATCTGGGACTAAGCGAAGCTGAACTTATAGAAAAAGAACTTACAATAAGGAATCTAAGGCTGAGCCGAGAAGCTGTAGAGACACGAAGATCGGCAGTCCGCTGGCTTGCACTTTCCCTAGGCATAATAAACTCAGGAGAGTCAAGAATGGGATCCCTCGCAGTTCTAGATTCCATGATTTACTTCCAGTTTCTCAAGAAACAGGACCCAACAGTGAAGGAGATGTCCGAATATATAAGCAAAACATGGAAGCCAATAAATGAAAAAACACTCAGATATCATCTACTCCGCATGAAAAAGATGGGTTTTCTTGAAAACGGAGAAGGAAAATTCAGCTTCAAGCACCCAGCCACCGGAGACCGTTTTGACGCATATAACTGGTCTTCGAGTGTTTTCGATTCGTTTTACAAAGAAGTTTCCGCAAAAATAGGGGAAGTTGTAAAAGAAATGAAAAACAAGAACGCAATGATCTGAATCTGTATGGTGTCATAAATGAAAAAAGAAATATACTACTGGATTGTACTTATTGTAATAATACTGGCGGCAGCACTCTATGTGAGACTAAACTACAACCCTCCAATATCAATATCCCTAAACTTCTCCTCTTCCGGATCTAATACTACTATATACCAGTACCAGCAGGCCACGCTGAATTTACAGGTACTTAACAACGGGCCCGCGGTAAAAGGGCTTCCGGTAGGGTTGTCGTTAAATGGAAATCTGACAGACATATATAACATTTCTCTTCCCACTGGAAAAGGAACCATAATAAAAATAACACACACCTTCGGAAATCCGGGAAGTTATAATTTCACAGCCGTGACAGACCCTACAAAATTATATGGCAACATAAACCAGGCATCGACCAGCATAACGGTAACTGTTCTTCCTCCTGCAAACGCGGCACCACAGAAGATGCTGCCTGTAAATCAGACTGGCTTTTATGCCTCAAACATGACAATTTTAGGGTATGGGATCTCTTCATATCTAAACAAAAACTACAGTGTAAGCCAGACAAAACTCTCCAGTATCTCCCCAGTCAATTTATTCATGGACCGCCTCTTCACAATTGGAGGCAGTTATATCGAAAACATTTCAACAGCAGGCGCAGAATACAATAACGGGAACGGGCTTTCCCTATGGTTCGACGGATACCTCAAACCCTCAATAATAGGAGTAGCGGCACAGGCCGAAAACCTAACCGTTTCCAACCAAACGATAGGAACCCAGCCGATCTCCCTAATAAGGCTTTCGCCAAACGTGACAACATGCAGCTGGTATTCTTCAGGATGGATAAAGACCTTCTCATGGGAAGGAAACAAAACGTGCGCAGAAATCCTGAGCAAAACACCGTCAGGGATCTCAGAAAACAACACCCTGAAAAAACTTCTACCATTCCAAAACAACACAGTTTCACTCGCAGACTTCTACGAAAACAACAATACATGGTCCAGATACGGAAAGCTCATAGTTACTGGAAAAGATGCCCTTGCATATTACGTCCTCTGGGACAATTTTACTGAAAATCACACCTGCTATGGGCTTACAGACACTTTCAATTCGAGCTCTTTCTGCAGTGTCTACATGTTGCAAAATACAGGCAGCTTAGGAAACGTGTCCCTCATACGCACAACAGAATATCTCGGCAAATACAACATAAGCATATTCTCAATAACAAACTCATCAGCAAATCCCTTCGAACAGGTAAGCAGCAATATAGGCATGATACAAAAACTAAAACTGCCAGGAGATCCAATAAACTTCACCTCGGGAATATCAAACACCTGTGATTTCAGCGAGGTTGTTTCCTGTGGTACCCCAACATTTGCCAACAGTTCAATATCCCTGAATTTAACAAACATTGCAAATCAGACAATCAAGATAAACTCAATTGGCTGTTTTATGGCCGGAATTGGTCCAGGGTCATCTATCAACAAAACGCTTGCTGTGGGCGCCTCCACACTTGTAACAACAGAATGCTACAACAATAGCAAGACCATAAACGCCATACCCCTAAACCTGCAGCTTAGCCTTCTACTGAATTATACTGAAAACAACACATCAAACACAATACAGGGAGGAGCACTAATAACAATATGATGATATTCGGGAATTTTCTCAAAACAAGCCTGAAGAATTCACAGCATCATAAAAGCGTCGGGAGATCCCGTACAAAGTAAATTATGGTCTATTTATGCCAGACATATATCAACTATTTCTGGAAAAATTCACTACGTTTACCGAGATCCAGAAATTAGCAATTCCTATAATAAAAGAGGGAAAGAACTGCATAATATCTGCGCCTACCGGCAACGGAAAAACGGAAGCAGCACTCCTTCCTGTCCTTGAAAACCTAGGAAAAAACAGAGAAGCCCCAGGCATACGTGCAATATATGTTACACCACTTAGAGCACTAAACAGGGACCTTGAAAAAAGATTGGTCTGGTTATGTGGGGAGATGGGAATAAGCATGGCGTCAAGGCACGGAGACACCACAACAACAGAGCGATCAAAGCAGGCCTCCGCTCCGCCAAGCCTTATGATAACAACTCCAGAAACCCTACAAAACCTATTTTTCTCCCCCAGGCTACGCCACTCTCTCCAAAACATCAAAACAGTAATAATAGACGAGGCGCATGAACTATATTACAACAAAAGGGGAGCGCAGCTTGCTGTTGCCTTGGAGCGTATAGAAGAAATATCAGGCCCGTTCCAACGCATAGGAATAAGCGCAACCATAGGAGACCCAGAAAAAGTATCCTATTTTCTATTCGGAAAACGTCCGTATGAAATAATAAAAGTCAAGACACCAAAAAAACTCTCCATCAAGATTGAAATGCCAACAATTCCGCAGCGCCCACACCCTGAATTTGCACAAGCATTTTCACTAGATGACAAGTCGCTTGCAAGAATTGAGCGGATTTCAGACCTGATAAATACATCTGGGGCCTCAATAGTATTTGCTAATACGCGGCAGGCTGTGGAATCTTTAGGAAGCAAACTCATATACCTGAACAGATTAGAAGGCACCAATTCAATAGGCATTCACCACAGCTCCCTGGACAAACAAGAACGCATTGAAATAGAAAACACATTCAAGGAAGGCAAACTAAATGCAATAATAGCGACTAGCTCATTAGAACTCGGGATAGACATAGGCCGTGTTGATCATGTAATACAATACGGTTCGCCAAAACAACCTGACCGCTTGATACAGCGAATAGGCAGAGGAGGACACCGAGAAGGCGAAACGTCAAACGGGCACATAATCACATCCGGAATACTCGAATCAGCGGAATCGGCCTCAGTGGCAAGTGCGGCACAATCAGGCATCTTAGAAAACAAAAACATTGAAGACTGTCCATACGACGTGATGATAAATCAGATAACCGCGATGATTCTGGAACACGGAAAGATAAAAACAGAAGCAGTAAAACGAATATTTTTAAGGACATCAACATTCTCCAATCTAAAAAATGAAAAATTTGAAGAGGCATTGAAGCTAGGAGAAGACCTCCACCTATTCAAGGCAGTGGAAGGAGAACTTTCAATCTCATCAAGGACAAGGAAATATTTTTACGGCAACATAAGCGTTATTCCTGACTCGCCGAGGTTTTATGTAAGAGAAGCTGTAAAAAACCGCATAATCTCCACACTGGATGAAAAATTTGTGCACAGTTATCTTGACCAAAACAGCACCTTTATAACAAAAGGCACTCCGTGGAAGGTTATAAGCATAGAGGAAAACACAATCTTTGTAGAACAGTCACAGGACCTCGAATCGGCAATTCCGGATTGGGAAGGGGAAGACATACCGGTTTCATATGAGATAGCAAGGAAAACTATGAATCTTCTCAACTACCCTTCCGAAGTTTCAGATAATCTGGACAGGAACACACTCAAAGCACTCTCAGTCTTTTCAGAACAACAGAGGGAAAATTTCGTATTCAAAGAAGAAAACGTAATAATAGAGGAGCTTGAAAATTATATCATAGTATATCTTCCCCTAGGAAAACTTGCCAACGAGTATCTCGCCAGAATAATATCCGGCCTAATCGCAACTTCAGTACACGACAGGGCCTATGTAAAATCCACTCCATATGTGATACTTATAGATTGCAGACAGCTTATGAAAATTCCAAACATGCAGAAAGTATTCAATACACTAATTAACATAGATTCGGAAACCATGAAGTCCTTCATAGAGAAATCGGAGCTTTTCAGATACAAGTTTATACAGATTGCAAAGCTTTCCGGAATTATAGACAAGAAGGCAGCAATAACAAAGAATACAGCCAACAGGATTGTTGAATTTTACAAGGGCACTCTAATATATGAAGAAACAATAAGAGACCTGGAGAAAAACTACCTCGATTCACACACTGTAGGGAACTTTCTAGGAAAAATTCGAAAAGGCACGATAACATTCGAGACAAGAACCACAGAGTCTCCACTTACAAGGGAAATCCTCTACCAGGCTCTAAACTACAGGGAATTTTTATCAGCAATATCCCCAGGCAAAGAGGAAATAGCCGCATTTGAGGAGAAATTCGCTACAAAAGAGGTAGTAATATTATGTACTTTTTGTTCACTCCAATTCAGCCACAAGATAAACCTTTCAGAAAATACAAAACTAAAATGCAAGAGATGTGGAAGCACCATGCTTTCCATATATGAAGAAGCATACGTACAGGCATTGAAGAAAAAACAGGAAGGCAAAAAACTTTCCCCAGCAGACCGCCAGGCCTACTCTAATGCAATTTCTGAAACCGGCATGATAAGCGCATATGGCGACAGAGCCATTGTGGCCCTTCTTACATACGGAGTAGGGACAGTAACAGCCTCAAGATTACTGAGGATGGTAAGGCCTGACAAGGATAAATTCATAAAAGACCTAATAGAGGCGCAGAAGACCTTCATAAAGAACAGCAAATTCTGGAAAACTGCTGGGAAGTAGACAGAAGAGGCTAGCCTCTTCCTTCTTCTGGATTACTCAAATGTTCATTAGGTTCATCCTGTCCAGATTCATTATCGGGATTCACTTCATCAAAGAGTATTGCATCAGACACCACCGCTCCTTCGGACATCCTCATAAGCCTTACTCCACTGGCACTCCTGCCTGTAACCCTTATGGATGATATGGGTATGGTTATGCTCTTTCCTTTGGTATTTATGAGCGCCAGATGTTTCTCCCCTCTGAGGAACATACACCTGGAAACGCTGCCTGTCTTTGAGTTTATCTTCATGTTCCTAACTCCCTTCCCTCCCCTCGATTGGAGCCTATATTCTTTTACTGGAGTTATTTTACCGAAGCCGTTTATCGTTATTGCAAGTATGCTGCCTTCTTCGTTCGCAGGAAGGATATTCACAGGCTCATCATTAACCATTCTGATTCCACGCACTCCCATCGACATCCTCCCTGTAAATCTTAACGATTCCTGATCAAATCTTATTGCCTTGCCATTTTTAGTAACTATTATGAGGTATTTATCATTCGAATATATTACAGCGTCTGCTATTTCATCTCCTTCTCCGAGAGTAAGTGCCCTTATCCCAGAAGATCTAGGGTGGGAAAAAAGTTCACCACGCATCTTTTTGACCATCCCTTTCTTGGTAAGGAAGACAATCTTAGAATCTGAAAACTCTTTTATGTTAAGAAGCCCTACTATCTTTTCATTCTCAAGGTTTAGCAGGTTAACTATGGCCCTGCCCTCAGAATATCTGCTGCTTTCGGGTATAAGATATGCCTTCAGCCAATATATTCTTCCGGTATTGGATATGCATACTATGTAATCCTTGTTATTGCAATTGATCATCTGCCTTACGCTGTCTCCTTCCTTCAGATTTATGGATATCATGCCTTTTCCTCCACGAGACTGCTCCTTGTAGTTTCCGGCAGGCATTCTTTTTACATAGCCCTCATTGGTAAGTATCACTGTGACTCTGTCGTTGCTTATCATGTCTTCGTCAGTCATCTCCGCGCCGCCTTCTGAAAACACTATTTCTGTTTTGCGCGGTTTTCCATATTTCTTCTTAAGCTCTTTCATATCTTCTTCAATTATCTCGTCTATTTTATTCTTGTCATTTATTATCTCATTATGGTATCTTATCCTAAATTCAAGCTCCTCTCTATCTTTGCGAAGCGATTCGTCCTCAAGCCTGGTAAGCCTGCTAAGTCTCATCTCAAGTATCGCATCAGCCTGTTTTTCTGTAAGCCCGAACTTTGAGACAATGCGTAGCTTAGCCTCCTTTGCCTCGGTACTTCCCCTTATTGTTTCTATTATGCCGTCAATGTTCTGTATGGCCTTAATAAGCCCTTCTGTAATGTGCAGTTTATCCTGTGCAACTTCCAGCTCAAATCTGCTCCTCCTGAGAATTACCTCTTCCCTGTATTCTATATAAACATCAATCAGCTGAAGTATGTTAAGGCTCTTCAGGCTCTTCCCGACTATTGCAAGGTTGATTATAGGGAAAGTAACTTCCATCTGGGTGTGCCTGTAAATCTGATTGAGCACCTGTTCCGGATTCTCTCCCTGCTTAAGCTCGACCACTATGCTTATTCCCTTTCTGTCGCTTTCGTCTCTGATGTCTCTTATCCCGGTAAGCCTTTTCTCTCTTGTAAGTGCAGCTATGTTCTGTATGAGTTGCGATTTGTTGACATTGTACGGTATGTGTGTTATTGTTATGCGCCCTCTCTCTCTGTCTGTCGTCGCCTTTCCTTTTATCCTTAATTGGCCTCTTCCGTGTATGTAGCCATTGCTGCTTGACGGAGTCATCACCGCAACTCCGCCGGTTGGGAAGTCAGGACCCTTTATTATATCCATGATCTCTTCAGGAGACGCGTCCTTTTTCTTAAGCCTGTATGAGATAGCATCACAAACCTCAGCCAAATTATGCGGAGGTATGCTTGTGGCAACACCTACGGCTATTCCTTGTGCTCCATTTACCAGAAGATTAGGCACCTTTCCCGGGAGTATCCATGGTTCTTCCTCTGTATTGTCAAAATTGGGAACCATATCTACTGTATTCTGTTCAAGGCTGTCCAGAACCTCTTCTGCTATTTTAGTAAGCCTTACTTCTGTATACCTCTGCGCCGCAGCCGGATCCCCATCAATAGAACCAAAGTTTCCCTGTCCCTCTACTAACGTATGATTCATTGAAAATTCCTGCGCCATTCTTACAAGCGTATCGTATACTGCTATGTCTCCATGTGGGTGGTACTTACCTATAACTTCTCCGACAATCCTGGCGCTCTTCTTTGTAGGCTGGTTATGGAAATTATTAAGCTTGTACATCGCATAGAGGATTCTCCTCTGTGCAGGCTTGAGGCCGTCTCTTGCTTCAGGTATAGCCCTGCCTATTATCACGCTCATGGCATAATCGATATAGCTTGATTTAAGCTCCTCCTCTAAAACAACATCAATGGTTTTCGGCATCAGAACATCTCATATATCGAGCATCGTTACCTGTTCGGCGTTGTCATGCAGAAACTTTCTTCTCTGCGCCGGATCAATTCCCATAAGTATTGAAAAAAGACTGTCTGCCATCTGCGCATCCTTTATTGTCACTCTCTTAAGTATCCTGTGCTCAGGATTCATTGTTGTATCCCAGAGCTGTTCCGGATTCATTTCTCCGAGACCCTTATACCTCTGCACATCAACATTTCCACCAAGCTCCTTAATTCTAAGACTCAATTCCTCTTCACTGTAATGATAGCTTATCTCCTTTCCTTTAGATACCTTGAAGAGCGGTGGCTGTGCAATGTAGACATAACCCAACTCTATCAGTTTCTTCATATATCTATAAAAGAATGTCAGCAGGAGAGTCCTGATATGGCTTCCGTCGACATCCGCATCGCTCATTATAATTATTTTTTTGTAACGCACCTTTTCGGCGTTGAACGACTCGGATATGCCAGTGCCAAAAGACGCTATCATTGACTTTATCTCAAGGTTGTCAAATATCCTTTCAAATCCTGCCTTTTCCACATTAAGTATCTTTCCTCTAAGGGGAAGTATTGCCTGTATATTTCTGTCTCTGCCTTCCTTGCTTGAACCTCCGGCGCTCTGCCCCTCCACTATGAATATTTCTGTTTTATCAGGGTCGCTTTCTATGCAGTCTGCGAGTTTTCCAGGAAGGACAGTATCATCAAGTATGCTACGCTTCCTTGCCATTTCCCTTGCCTTCCTGGCACTTTCCCTGACGTTTGCCGCATTGACTGCCTTTTCTATTATTGCCTTGGCCAGTTGCGGATGCTCCTCAAAATATCTGGAAACAAAAGAATAGACCTCCGCTTCCACGAAATTCTTTATTATGCCATTTCCCAATTTTTCCTTTGTCTGGCCTTCGAATTCAGGATTCTGCATGTTAACTGAAACTACAGCAGAAAGGCCTTCTCTCACGTCGTCCCCTGTTATCTTAAGGTCTTTATATCTATCCGATAGCTTATTTCTAGATATGTAATTAAGCACAGCCCTGGTAAGGCCTGAATGAAATCCGCTGACATGAGTTCCACCGCCTGTTGTCTTAATTGTATTGACAAACGACTCGATCCTTTCATCATAACTGCTATTATACTGTATAACATACTCCACTTCTGCTCTCTCCCCAGAACTCTTCGAATATATTGGTGGCGTAAGTACCTGTTTTTCCTTGTTAAGAAATCCTATGAAGTCGACTAAACCGTTTTCTGAGTAGAAAACAGTCTCTTCTCTCTGCTCAAATCTCTCATCAACAAGAATTATCCTGAGATTCCTGTTTAGAAAAGTTGTATCGGAAAGCCTTTCTCTCAGTGTTGTAGAGTCAAATTTGGGTGAGCCAAATATTTCCGGATCAGGCCTAAATCTTACTGTAGTACCAGAGCCCTCTGCATTTCCTCTCTTCTCAAGCCCGGTTACAGGAAGCCCCTTTTCAAATCGCTGGTAATATTCACTACCTTCCTTCCTGACCTTTACCTCTGTATATACTGAAAGCGCATTTACTACCGTAAGCCCGACTCCATGCAATCCTCCAGAGATTTTGTATACTTCATCGCTGAATTTTGCCCCTTTATGCAAGGTAGTCATTATTATCTCAAGAGCGTTTTTGTTATACTTTGGCATTATGTCTACTGGTATGCCTCTTCCGTCATCTGAAACTTCGGCGGCATCGAAGCCCTCTTCCTGAAAAAGCCTAATGTGTATATTCTTGCAATATCCTGCTATTGCCTCATCAACAGCATTATCTACTACCTCGTAAAGAAGGTGAAGCACTCCGGCAGATCCGGTCGAACCTATGTACATAGCCGGCCTTTTTCTTATTCCTTGAGCTCCTTCTAGAACCACTATTTTTGATGCGTTGTATTCTTCTGTTTCTTCTGACATATAATCTGGCCGTTTGAAAATATACTTATCTATAGCTTATAAAGGCATATAAAGCTTTTGAAGACATTTTTCGAGGACAAATTCGATTAAGAAAGATTTCAGAACCAAAAGCAAAAAATCAAATACCTGAGCAGGCATTCTACTATGTTATTGCTGTCTAAACAATTGAAGAATCAACAAAAGAGAAGACCTTCAAAGACAAAAGCGCAAAGCTATAAAATTCAGAAGATATAAATTCAAGCTGAAATGAATTATTAAGCACCAGCGCCGCAGGCGCTAAAGAAAGCGGGCCCGTAACTCAGGTCGGTCAGAGTGGTTGGCTCTTAACCAATAAGTCGTGGGTTCAAATCCCACCGGGCCCGTAAATCCTTATTTTATCCATGTTTTTCCTTCATATGAGAATTCTGTATGTCTTCCATACAAGAAAGAAGAAACAGACACACTATTTCATTATTGTTGTTTAGCCGTCAGTCTAGTGAGGTATATTGTTACTATAACCGCTATCAAAGTAACAAAAACCGCATATCCCAATAATGCAAACATATCTGTAGTAGACCCAAAAATCTTAGAAAAAATGCTCTGTATTGCGCTGTTCCACGCAAGCGCAGCCACAAGCCCAAATGCCGTAATTATTAAAGTAGTTATCTTGCTAAGGCTCTCCTTTCTTATAGAATCAAGTTCACCGCTCACGACTTTTTTGACTCCCATCATACCACACATTAATTGTTTTGCAAGCCAATGCTTAAAAATCCTTCAAGAATCCGAAAGCATCAGTATCTCAAAAAACAAATCTAAAGCCACACATACTCTATATCATAGCTATAATGTCTAATACTGGGTACTCTCCCTAGAAAGCTTTATATATGTTAACTGGTATTATCTTAGCAACTGGAATGACGACGAGAGTTAATACTCCTTCTGCGCCGCCAGAATACAAATATATACTAAAAATACTAGGTGAATTGAATGGCAGATAAACCACACATGAATCTGATTTTCATAGGACATATAGACCACGGAAAGTCAACTACTGTAGGACGATTGTTATACGATACAAAGGCCGTAACAGAACAGGATATGAAAAAGATTAAGGAAGAAGTAACGAAGTACAACAGGGCAACATTCGAATTTGCATTCGTAATGGACCAACTCAAAGAAGAGAGGGAAAGAGGAATAACAATAGACATAATGCACAGAGACTTCCAGACCCCTAAATATTATTTCACTATAATTGATGCTCCAGGACACAGAGACTTCGTAAAGAACATGATAACAGGAGCAAGCCAGGCAGACGCCGCAGTCCTTGTAGTATCAACTCCAGACGGAGTTCAATCACAGACAAGAGAGCACGCATACCTTGCAAAAGTGCTAGGAATACAACAGGTAGTGGTAGGACTTAACAAGATAGACGCTGCAAATTATGACAAGGCAAAGTTCGAAGAGACAAAAGCAAAGGCAAGCGAACTTCTCAAATCAGTAGGATACGATGTTTCTAAAATAATATTCGTACCTTATTCTGGGCTTGAAGGCGTAAACGTATCAAGCAAGTCAGATAAACTGCCTTGGTATACCGGACCTACACTTTTGGAGGCAATAGATTCATTCCAGGTGCCAAAGAAGCCAACAGACAAACCATTAAGGCTTCCTATACAGGACGTATACAGCATAGCTGGATTCGGAACCGTTCCAGTAGGGAGAGTTGAAACAGGCATAATAAAGCCTGGAGACCAGATAGTAATCATGCCAAGCGGTGCAAAGACTGATGTAAAATCAATAGAGATGCATCATCAGCAGATGCCACAAGCAGGCCCAGGAGACAATATAGGCTTCAACATAAAGGGAGTTGACAAGAAAGACATCAAGAGAGGCGACGTAGTAGGTCCAGCAAGCAACCCTCCTACAGTAGCACAGGAGTTCACAGCTCAGATAGTAGTGATAAACCATCCGCAGGCAATAGCCGCAGGATACACTCCAGTATTCCACATACACACTGCGCAGATAGCAGCTACAATAACTGAGATAGTTGAAAAGAAGGACCCTAAAACAGGACAGACTCTTCAGGTCAACCCAGAGTTCATAAAAAATGGTGATGTAGCAATAGTAAAGATAAAGCCTACAAGAGCCATAGTAATAGAGAAGTTCGGAGACTTCCCACAACTTGGAAGATTTGCAATAAGGGACATGGGCCAGACTGTAGCTGCAGGAGTAGTGCTTGATATAACAAAGAAGGCTTAGATTAAATGCCAGTCGCAAGGATAAAACTTATAAGCAGGAACAGGACAGCGGCAAGGGACATAGCAAAGCAAATAGCTGAGATAGCAAAATCCCTGGGAGTAAAATGCAACGGTCCCATACCGCTTCCTACAAGGAATATAAAGGTAACTACAAGAAAGACTCCTTGCGGCGACGGATCCAAAACCTACGAAAGATGGCAGATGAGAATCCATAAATGGCTGGTTTCGATAGACGGAAGTGATACTGCATTAAGGCAGGTAATGAGAATACCTGTTCCTGACACGGTACAGATCGAAATGATACTTTCCTGAAACCAAGGAATAGAATCCTAAGACAGGAAGTAGTCTAAAAGCCATCAGGCTAATTTTTTTATTTGCAATCAAAAGAAGACAGGTTTCTTACTCACTTCAAAGCTCCTTTGTCTCTCTGTCAGGTGCAATTCCTTCATGCAGGAAAAGTGCCTTTCTTAATGCTCTAAGTGAGAGGGTCGCACAGTGCATCCTTACTGGTCCGGGATCTATATTTATCAATTTAAGGAGTTCGTCTTTTCCGAACGCAAGCGCTTCTTCTATCGGCTTGCCCTGCATCTCATCGGAGAGTATCTCTGCAGTACCCATGGACACGACACATCCAAGCCCGTCAAAAGAGACCTCTCTCATGATCCTGCCGTCAAGTTTTATGTATATTGTAAGCTTGTCTCCACATGAAATATTCTCTTCGCTGAAGCTAACGTCCGCATTCTCAATCCGGCGCTTATGCTGAGGATGCTCATACGCATATATCATGCTTTCGGCATACATATCAAGTGACATAAACAGCAATACCTATAGTCTCTTAATTAATTTAGCCCTTTCTGGGCATATTCTAAAGAGTGATTGAATAAAAAAGATAATAATAGACACAAGCTCGATTCTCTTCGGGCTTTCAATAAAAGCTGACGCATTCGATATAGTAAGCGAAGCCTTTCCAGATCACGAGATCATAGTGGCAAGTGGTACAGTAGCAGAGCTTGAAAAGCTAAAAAAATCAAAGAAAAAAAACTCCAAGGACGCAGCTGTAGCATTGCAGCTTATGCAGGGCAAAAAAATATCTATAATCCGCTCCGAAGGCCATGTTGACGACTGGATATTATGCCATGCTGTTAAGTCGAAAGAGGCAAAAGTCTGCACAAACGATACAGAACTGCGGCGCAGACTCCGGGCGCAAGGCATAGTTGCACTGACATTAGGGGAAAACAGGAACCTGCGATAGTATTAATAAATATAACTCCCAATATCTAAAACGAATATTAACCTCAGAGGCAATCCTATGTTCTATGTATACACTATAAAAGATACGATAAACATACCCCCAACACACTTCGGAGAAGATCTTCAAAAAGCCGCAGAAACGATACTAAGAAAGAGACATGAGCGCCTCATGGAGAAGGATTTCGGCGTCGTGCTGGCAGTATTCAATGTAAGGGATATAAGTGACGGCTTCATAATGCCTGGAGACCCTTCAACACACCATCAGGTTACTTTCGACATGTTAGCATTTAACATAGAAGTAGGCGAAATCCTTATGGGTGAGATATCTGAACTCGTAGATTTCGGGTGTTTCGTAAGGCTTGGTCCTATAGACGGGCTAGTACACCTCTCGCAGATAACCAACGACTTCATAACCCACGACAGGAAATCAGCCGCATTTGTTTTAAGAAACAGCGGAAGAACTCTAAAGAAAGGAGATGTGGTTTATACAAAGGTATCCACAATAAGCCTTAAGAACAACATAAAAGACACTAAGATTGCTCTGACAATGAGGCCTGAAGGACTTGGAAAATACGAATGGATAAAGGAACCTATAAAACCAAGGGAAAGAGGCCCACGAAGGGGAGGAGCACAATCAAAACCTAAAGGAAAGAAGTGATATAAATGGAAAAAGCATGCAAAAAATGCAGGGTAATAATAGCCCAGGGAGATGTCTGCCCCATATGCGGATCATCTGACATGACTGTAAAATGGAGCGGATATGTAGTGATACTCAATTCGGAAAAGTCAGAGCTTGCCAAAAAACTAGGCATAACAGCAAATGGCACTTATGCTTTGAGCATAAACTCCTGAAAAATCATACCATAAGGCAGAGAGGCATCCAAACTGTACAGCTTCGGCTTTTTCTCTGAACCAGATAGTTATATAAGCTTTTAATGATTAAAATTAGATTATCCTAAAACATAGCAAATCTGCTAATTATATTAAGTGATATTATGTATCCAAATGTACAAGCATACGACCGCGGTGTAATGTTCAATCCAGACGGCAGACTATTCCAGGTAGAGTATGCAAAGGAAGCAGTAAGGAAAGGCGCGACATCCATAGGAATGACAGGAAAAGACAGCGTGGTATTTGTTGCACACAAGGTAGTCACCGAGCCTCTTGCCATACAATCTACAGTACACAAGGTATTCAAGATAGATTCAAACATGGGGGCTACCTACAGCGGCCTTGTTGCCGACGGCCTTCATCTTATAGACAGGGCAAGGATCACAGCGCTAAACCACAGACTTGTTTATGATGATGACAAATCTGTCGAGTCTCTCACCGAAGAGATAGCATCGTATATGATGCAGGCCACACAGTATGGAGGGCTTCGACCTTATGCCGTCTCACTCTTGGTAGGTGGAATAGACAACGGGCCTAAATTATATGAGATAGAGCCTGGAGCATCAATTCTTGGTTACAAAGCTGAAGCAATAGGTTCAGGAAAAAAGATAGCCACTGAAATCCTTGTGAAGGAGTACAAGGACAACATGCGAGTAGAAGAGATGATAACTCTCGGAGCAAAGATAATAAAGAAAGTATCAGAAGGAAAAGTACCTCAGGAAAGCATGGAAGTAGGCTATATAAAAGAAGGCGAAGGCTACCGAGTAGTAACTCCTGAAGAAGTTGCGAAATACCTGTAGATTCTATGTCAAAAACAGTAATAGCCAAATATTCCACGAACGGAGAAGAATTTGAGATATTCATAGATTCGGATATGGCTTATGAGTACATAACCGGAAAGCGAAAAGATCCCCTATCTGTTCTTGAAGCAGAAGAGATATTCAAGAATGCGAATAAGGGAGAGCGCCAGAATCAGGAAAAGATTAAAAAGATATTCGGAACAGAAGACCTTGCCAAGATTGTAGATACAATATTGAAAAAAGGGGACGTACCAATAACCACTGAACAGAGACACAAATTAGTAGAAGAGAAGAGAAAACAGATAATAAACATAATAGCAGTAAACTCGATAGATCCAAGAACCAACGCGCCACATACTCCTATAAGAATAGAAGGAGCGCTTGAGCAGGCCCATATTGTAATAGACCCATTCAAGAATGCAAATGAACAGGTAGACAGCATAATAAAGAAAATAAATACCATAATCCCCCTGAAATTTGCAACAGCACACCTTGAGATCCGCATACCTGCGTCTTTTGCTAACAGATGCTATGGCACATTGAAGCAATACGGGTTAAAATCAGAGGAGTGGCAAAATGACGGATCTCTCAAAGTTTCTGTAGAATTCCCTGCAGGTCTAAAGCAGGAGTTCTTTGACAAGATAAACGGGCTTACCAAAGGAGAAGCCCAGATAGACACAATTTAAGTGATTTTAATGAGGAAAATAGTTCTCCCAGGAGACATAATAGCGGAAAAACCGCTAAGGCTAGACCACACTATAGTCGAGAACGGCAAGACATGCTCTACTGTGATAGGAATGTATGACGACGAAAAAAATTCATTCATACCGATGGAAGGATTATGGTACCCTGTCCCAGGAGAGAAAATTGTAGGCATAGTGGAAGAAGCAAAGCTCAATACCGACGTAATAGGCTTAAATGCGCCTTACAAAGGACTTATTATATCCAAATTCTCAGAGACAAGCGTGGTAAATGGCGATATAATTGAAGCTGTTGTGAAAGAACTTGACAAAACAGGCACAGTTATACTATCAAGACCAAGAGTGCTTTTCGGAGGAAAGGTGATAGCGATAAAGCCTTCAAAGGTACCAAGGCTTCTAGGCAAGCAGGACACAATGATAAGGCAGATAACAGAAAAGACAAAGGCCAGCATATCGGTAGGCATGAATGGCCTAATCTGGATAAAGGGAGGGGATTCTGACATTGCAACAAAAGCCATAATGCGCATACAGGACGAGTCGCACATACCTGGCTTAACTGAAAGAATAGCTCAGATGCTTGAAACTCCAAGTAAAGAATAAAGACGGAAGATAAAATGGAAAAACCAACATTAATAATAAACGGAAAACGGCTTGACGGCAGGGATCCTGGGACAATGCGCCAAATCAAAATATCTATCAACCCTATAAAGAATGCTTCAGGATCAGCATACATAGAATGGGGAAACAACAAGATTGTTTCTGCAGTATATGGCCCACGAGAGGCTCTACCTAGACATACGCAGGACTTAAACAAGGCAGTCATAAAATGCAGGTATACCATGGCTCCCTTCTCATCTTTGGAAGAACACGGCAGACCTGGAATGAACAGGAGAGCAATAGAAATATCCAAAGTAACAAAGGAGGTATTTGAGAATGTGGTGCTTACTGATCTCTTTCCCGGAACAGAAATAAACATATTTATCGAAGTATTGCAGAGCGATGGAGGCACACGTGCGGCAGGAATAACGTGTGCATCTGTAGCGCTTGCGGCATCAGGCATTCCTATGCGGGACATGCCGTTTGCGGTGTCAGTAGGCAAAGCAGAAAACACATTGATATTGGACATGGATAAGACAGAAGACAACTATTCTACTGCTGACATGCCTATAGCAATAAACCCTAGAACCAAGGAGATAAATCTTCTTCAAATGGATGGTGAACTCACCTCAGAAGAGATCCACAGAGGAATAGAGATGGTCATAAAAGCAGGAGAGATAATAACCAAGACACAGAAAGATGCGCTTCTTGAGCATTATCAAAAGATAGAAGAAAGAATATAAGGCGAGAATGTGAACACGACTATTTTAACAGAACAGTATCTAAAGGAAAGGCTTTCCAAAGGAATAAGGGATGACGGCAGGAATCTTCTTTCATTCAGGAAGATATCTTTGGAAACAGGAAAAATACCACACGCCGAAGGCTCTGCAGAGATACGCCTGGGCAACACAAAAATTCTGGTAGGAATAAAGATGGATGTAGGAGAACCTATGAAGGATAAGCCAGATGAAGGATCCATAATGACAGGTGCGGAGCTCCTTCCAATGGCTCATCATTCCTATGATGCAGGCCCACCTTCTCCCGATGCAGTGGAGCTAGCCAGGGTAGTAGATCGCGGAATAAGAGCAGGCAATATAATCGATGTAAAAAAACTCTTCATAGAAGAGGGCAAATCATGGAATGTTTTCATAGATTTATACGTGCTCAATTATGATGGCAACCTTTTTGACTCTTCAGCTCTAGCAGCAGTTGCGGCCCTGTATAATTCACGCATGCCTAAGTACGAAGAAGGTAAAGTCATAAGGGAAGGAAATCTGGAAAGGCTGCCTATAAATAATATAAGCACATCATGTACATATGCAAAAATCGGAAATTCCATACTTCTCGATACAAACGCAAGCGAGGAGGTATTTGCAGACGCAAGGATGACAATAGCAAACGATGAGCATTTTGTAAGGGCAATGCAAAAAGGTCTCGGCGGATCATTCCTTCCAAACGAGATAGACATGTTTGTAGACAATACATTTGAGAAATCAAAAGAGCTCAGAGGAATAATACAGAAAACAAGAGGAGACTAATATGGCAAAAAAAAGCATACGATATGGTGTAAGCCTCAGAAAAAGGGAAGAGGCAGTAATAAGGCAACAGAAAGCCAGGTATGTCTGCAATACCTGCGGCAAGGAAGCCGTAAGGAGAAAAGGAACAGGGATATGGCACTGTGAATACTGCAATGCTACATATGCCGGAGGAGCGTACTCTTTCCATACTGCGGCAGGAGAAGCTGTAAGCAAAATACTGGGAAGAAATTCCGAATGAGAGACAAGCCCAGACAGCAAGGCATCAGTTCAGGCCTATGTATTATAAACAGAAGGCATCAAATAGGTTATAATTGAAAAGATGATAAGATGGTAAGGATAACATATTCTCCTATAGAAGAACTTGTAGTCCATGAAGTGGTAGAAGTACCTAAAGACGATCTTCTCAGGGAGAGAATAACTCCGCAGGGCAATATGCCCCTATACTGGTGCAATGGCATCTTATTCAGTTTTTCTTCCATACCTATGACTGAGGAAATAATAAGGGATTACCTAAGAGGAAAGGTGCACTGGCTTGAGATTCATTTCGCAAAAGAGCCTAAGTATACTCCAATAATGACACTGAATGAGGAAGAATACAAAGCCGTGATGAATATAAGGATAATAGATACAAGCAAGTCCAACCTTCATGTTGAACTTGCAAAATGGTTAAAGGCAAAGACCAAATAAAATTACGCTTGATGATTGATATGGCCTACATGTGCATTCACTGTGGAAAAGAGATAAAGTCGCTGGAACGAAACAACATAAGATGTCCATACTGCGGCTACAGGGTAGTTTCAAAGAAGAGATCTTCCATGGCAAGGGAAGTAAAGACTGATTGACCCTCACTTCTCCATCTCCGGTAAGAAAAACCAGATTATAACTGCTTGCCTCTACTTACCAGAATAAGAAAATACTCTTCTATTCCTTTCCTACGATAATCGTTTCGGAGATATTCCTGACTCTTTTGTAAGCGACGCTGCCTTTCTGTATATCTGTTCTGGGATTTTGGCTTTTGATGAGTCTCTCGGGCTCCGTAAGGAGCAGATGTGATATCTCTCCCTCCTCGAAATTTATCATCACTCCCTTAACCTCGCCAAGCCTCTTTCCCTCATTCGATATTATTCTCTTCCCATAAAGTTCAGAAATCATCATTATATCACTCTTCAAATACCAATCTCATTATCTTTTTTGACGCAAATATTCTTATTATGTACTCATTAAGTTCCTTTATTGCACTCTCACTGTCCTTTTCAATACCCCTGCGTTCGTCTTCAGTGAACAGAGCAGTATTTCTAGATACAAGAGCATTTAGATACTCTATCTCCATAGCATAAAATCTGCTTCCACAACCAATACACCTGAATATAGGAACAACAGGAACGCTTTCAACATATGAGATAAGAGTGAGGTCAAGCTCTCTGTAAATCTTTTCCCGCGATCCACATTTTCTGCATGAAGCTGAAACATTGACTCTATCATAACTTGCCTTCTTCTCTATATGTAAACTTATCCCTAGATACTTCTCGAGAGAAGATTCAGGATCGCCTCCATTCAAATAAATCTGGTCTATTATCCTCCCATTCTTACCGAATTCGGTAATCAAGGTTCCTTTCCTTGTTTTTTCAGAGAGGCAGAATCTATCTTCTGCGTTTTTTTTATATGGCATTGTTCTGTATCTTCCATCAGGACTAAGATATGCAGTGATAATATTACTCATCATAGCCTCCTATGACGTACTTCATCACATCGGCTTTGGTCACTTTCCCTCTCTTTTCTTTCCTAGCATTGCCTACTGCGTGCTTTGATATCCTCTCTGCCTTTTCTTCAAGTATCTTGACTATCTCATCGGCTCCTTCGTCTGTTATATTGGCTTTAAATCTTTTCTTAACGAATCTCTTTATTGAAGCCTTCGGTATGCTTGCCATAAATTCAGCACTCAAGATCTTCATCATCCTTTATCAGAAGTATTGCTCATCACTTATTAATAATCATCTGAAAGATATATAAATCCAAAGAGGCAGAATATAATAAGGTGCGAAAATGATAGAACTCAATCAAAATGACTTCGAAAAAGAAGTAATGAAATCCACTACTCCTGTTGTAGTTGACTTCTGGGCGCCATGGTGCGGTCCGTGCAGAATATTTTCTCCTGTAATAGAAGAAGTCTCAAAAGAATATTCTGGAAAAGTAAAGTTTGCAAAACTCAATACTGACGAAAATCAGGAAATAGCAGCAAAATACAACATAATGAGCATACCTTCCGTATTGTTATTCAAGGATGGTGCAGTCAAGGCAACATCAGTGGGCGCAATGCCAAAGGAGATGTTCAAATCTTGGCTAACCAAGAATCTTTGAACTCTCTTAATTTACCATTAGGGAATACAACGGTAGACAAATGGAATTAAGCCTTCCTCGCGGCACAAAGGATTACAGTCCTGGAGAAACAATACTCTTAAAACAAATTATGCTGGTAATAGAGGAAGCATTCAAGCGCTTCGGATTCCATCCTATAACAACTCCTGCAATAGAGCTTCTCTCAACCTTAAATGCAAAAGCATACGGAGAAGATGCCAAAAAAGAAATATATAAAATAGAAGGGGCGGAGGAAGGGCTCAGATATGATTTCACAGTACCTCTAGCGCGCTTTATGGCCATGAACAAAGACCTTCCCCTGCCATTCAAAAGATATCAGATCGGAAATGTCTGGCGTATGGACGAACCACAAAAAATGCGCAATCGTGAATTCATACAAGCCGATATAGACATAATAGGGAGTTCAGAACCGATAAGCGACGCTGAAGTGATCTCTCCAATAGCATTCGCACTCGGCGAATTAGGCATAACTGATTACCGTATATTGATAAACAGCAGAACGATTCTAGACAGAATCCTAGGAAAGTTCAGGGTTCCTGACCAGAGGCATAATGAGGCCATACGGGTAATAGACAAACTTGAGAAGATAAGCCAAGACGAAATAATCGAAAAACTCATATCACTTGGAACCGAAAAAGAGGATGCCATTTCCCTCATCTCATTCATAAATACCTCAAATGAGAAAAACGAGGAGACCTTGGCAAGGCTCCACGCCCAGCTCCCGGAAGCAAAAGACTCCCTGGAAAGTCTCGAATCCCTATTCAGAATGTTGAAGCTTAACGGACTTGAAGAAAAAATAAAATTCGACATATCACTAGCAAGAGGACTTGACTACTATACTGGGGGTGTCTGGGAATTCGTAACATATGAAGACGGCAAAAGACTCCCAACTATAGCGTCAGGGGGAAGATACGACAATCTAATCGAGATGTATTCAAAAAACAGCATGCCTGCAGTAGGAAGCGCCATTGGAGTATCGAGAGTGTTCGAATTGCTCAACAGGGCAGAGCTCCTAAAGACATATTCAAGGATACACATAGCATATATAAAGGAAGAAAATCAAGAGTATGCAATAGAGATAGCATCTACATTTAGAAAGGCAGGCATATATGCAGATCTTGGTGTCACAAAACGATCCCTTGCGAAACAGCTCGAATATGTAAATTCAATGCGCATAAAATATGTTGCAATAATAGGAAACCAGGAGCGGCTCTCAAAAAAAATCCGCATCAGAGACATGATAAGCGGAGAAGAAGAAATGTTTGATATTGAAGAAGCTATATCTAAGCTAAAAAGTTGATCCAATGGGAAAATCAGAAGTCGATGAACTTACAGAAGAAACAATAGCAAAGGGAGGAATACTTGCAAGGCTGCATTTCGACATGCAGAGCGAGAAGCAAGAAGATCTCCAGCCTATAATGACTGAAATGATAAACAACCGCCTTCTCAAATCCCAAGGGGTAATATACTGCGTAGGTGAAATAAGAGAACCTATAAAACTTGAAGACGTCTATACAACCAGCGCCGCAGTAACAACACTTGTAAAAGATATAGGCTCTCTTGTGAATATCTCCTTCAATTTCGCTCCTGCAGGGATAGAGATACTCAAGCCTTTAAGCGAAATAAAAATAAGCCCAAGCGAACTGCAGTCAATCCTACTTGATATAGCAAGCATATCTATAAACTACTCCCAATACATACTGGGCAGAGTTCTCAGCAAGGAAGATTATGAAAAAGTAATGAAAGACATTAAAAATAGGGAAGCTCTCGGCAAAAAGATGCTTGACGAAAAGAAAAAGGATCAATAACAGAAACCAGACTAAAAGGCGCCAATTGTCTAGCCTGGTAGGATCCGAGCTTCCCAAGCTCGTGGCCCGGGTTCAAATCCCGGTTGGCGCAGTTAATTTAAATATTTATTCTGAGAACCAATAGTAAAGTGATTTTATCATAAACGCAATAGTTACCTCTTTGGATGAAGATAATCTTCTGGCAACTCCAATGGAACCTGTAGACATAAAAACGCTAATAGGTAAAAAGGCACAATATGTAGATTCAAATGAGCACGTATGGCCAGGCACTGTTTCCGGAATACAGGACTCATTCATAGTAATAAAACTTGATAAATTTCCATCTGGGCTGGGACAAGGGCAGATAATAGAGATTCTGGCAGATTCTGATTACGATTGATACATACAAGAATCTAAGAATTATGTCTAAAATCCAAATCACTCCAGACGAAGCATTGCTGCCCCGTGCCATGAGGCCCTTGGAAATATTACCGCATCTTGGTGTTTAATTGGAGAGAAAAATAGGAACTAGGCAGATAATCTTTATACTTTCATTATTCCTAATAGCACAATTCATAGGCCTTCTTTTAGTCATCCCATCATACTCGCCATCTTATTCATATGCGAACACAACAACCCCTCAGCAGGGAGGCTCAGTCTCATTCTTTTTCTGGTTCATAATAGACATAATCATAATCATACTGGTGCTAATGCTCGTATTGAGATACTACAAAGGCAACATGTTCTTCAGGCTTCTTGAAGCCTACATAATCATATTCGGTTCATTCTTTTTCTTCATGACACTGATAAACGATATACTCCCGGCTATAGCCATATTTCCCCTATCTGCAATTTCTCTTTTTATATCACTCGCATTACTGGCATACAAGATAAAATTCAACAAAATGAGAAATCTCATAACATTGATAACAAGCATAGGCGCAGGAATATTCATAGGCGCAAACATAGGCATAGGCTTCGGATTCCTGACACTATATCTGCTAATAGGGTTATTCGCAGTCTATGATTATCTAGCCGTTTTCGTGCTAAAGTTCATGATACCTTTTGCGCAGGAAGCATCAAAGAGAAACCTTGCATTTATGATAGGCTCCACAGATCTGGAACTCTCCCCATCAAAATCAAAAAAGAGGATGAAAAAAGAGGACCTTGAAAAGATACCAAATCCCGAAATGAGATATATTGCAGAGAGATCCGGAACTCCATCGATATCTGCAATAATGCTAGGCAACGGCGACATAATGCTGCCTATGACACTTGCAGTAGGCTCTTACATGATATCAGGAAACTTATTCATAAGTATGATGATAATCACCGGGGCTGGAGCCGGGCTTCTCTTCACCATCTTCCTTCTTAGGAAGTATAAGATAGGCCTTCCGGCAATACCTCCTCTGTTCGCGTTCATGAGCGCCTTCCTCTCATTGGCATTCCTAATCTCAAAACCAAGAGATCCTTCTTTTTCGATACTTACAGGAATGGTTGCTCTTATCTCACTCTTGGTGATCTTTGTAACGTTGAGAAAAATAGGCAAGAAGAAATTTGAAGAATAAATATCTCAATTCTTTGCCTTCTCTATTATCTTTCTAACTATGAGCTTCGCAGGGTTTATTCCAGTCGCTTTCTTGAATCCCTGCCATGAAAGCGTAGGGTTTGTTTCAAGGATAAGATATCCTTCAGAAGTCTCGGCTATGTCTATCCCTGCGTAATCCAATCCAAGCACTTCACACGAGCGTATAGCAAGCTCCTCAAGCTCACTATCTGCCTTAACCTTTAACGGTATTGCTCCTTGTGCGACATTACTCTTCCATGTCTTTCCCTTCCTAAACTCAGTGCCTACGAGCTCTCCTCCCACAACAACGGCACGATAGTCCCCTCCTCCCTTTTTCTCAAAATACTTCTGCACATATAGCGGCTTGTTCATACTGGTCATTGTACTGAACGAATGGATTGCAATATCCGGGTCATTAACCCTGAATACTCCGAAACCCATTGCGCTCCGCAGCGGTTTTACCACCGCTTCTCCGAATTTTCTGACTGCCGAGTAGGCAACAAACATATGTTCGCTGACAACTGTCTCAGGCACAGGAAGCCCATTTGCAGACAATCTCAACAGGGCTCCGAATTTGTCAGTAGCAAAAAGCCAGTTCATTACAGGATTCATTACATAAATTCCTCTCTCTTCAAAAGATCTCACGCCGAACAGCCTGAAGGTAAACTGCTCATAATCCCTTATTGTACCAAGGTGTCTTAACAACACCGCATCTACATTGATTTCTTCCCTTCCATTAGACATGCCAGATGCTCTTTCACTTGATTGTGTAATCTTTATTCTGTTTTTATCAAGAGCAACATCGAGCGAATCAGCATATATCATCACTGGAGTATTTCCAGAAAGCGATATGGCTTTCCTAAGATCTGCAACATCCTTAGAGTTCCATTCCTCAAAGACATTGCTGACACTTGTTATACCAATCCTCACAAAGCCACCTATATGATATAAACACATAAGTTAAAAGAATCTCATGGTGTTTCTATGAAAATAGGAGAGCATATTAAAGGCAGGGATCCTGAGATATACGAACAGCTTATGCAAGAATGGGGGAGGCAGCAGTACAGCCTTGAAATGATACCTTCGGAGAATTTTACCAGCGAGGCAGTTATGGAAGCTTCTGGCAGCATACTCACCAATAAATACTCGGAAGGATATCCTCAGCACAGATACTACGGAGGCAACCAATTCATCGACAAGATAGAATCGATAGCAATAGAACGCGCCAAAAAACTCTTCGGCGTAGCGCATGCAAATGTACAGCCGTATTCAGGTTCTCCTGCAAATCTGGAAGTCTATCTTTCAGTATGCAACCCTGGCGATGTTATAATGGGACAGAATTTAACGGACGGAGGACATCTTACACATGGATTTAAGACAAGTGTTACCGGAAAGATCTTCAAAAGCATACCTTACCACGTAAGGCCGGACGGATTCATAGATATAGAAGAAGCCAGGCGCCTTGCAATCGAACACAAGCCAAAATTAATCTGGGTAGGCTCAACTGCATATATGCGCGAATTTCCATTTGAAGAATTCTCCAAGATAGCTGAGGAATGTGGAGCATATCTTGCAGCAGACATATCACACATATCAGGCTTGATAGTCGCAGGGGTCCACAAAAGCCCAAGCAACTATGCAGATATCATAACCACGACAACACACAAGACCCTGAGAGGCCCAAGAGGCGCAATTATAATGGTGACTGCAAAAGGCCTCAAGAAAGATCCATTGTTAGCGGAAAAGATAGACAAGACTGTATTTCCAGGCATGCAGGGAGGACCTCACGACCACACGACAGCAGCAATAGCTATAGCCTTGCTTGAGGCATCATCTCCTGAATTCGCAGAATACTCAAGGCAGGTAGTCATGAATGCTAAGGCACTTGCATCTGCACTTACTTCAAAAGGCATAAATCTAGTGACCGGAGGCACAGACAACCATCTTCTTCTTATAGATTTGAGATCTTTCGGAAAAGGAAGCGGAGCATTTGCGCAGGAAGCCCTAGAATCAGCAGGAATAACTACAAACAAAAACACAATTCCTGCAGAACCTTCATCGCCATTCTTCCCTACCGGAATAAGAATGGGAACTCCGGCAATAACAACAAGAGGCATGAAAGAAAAAGAGATGGAAGAGATAGCATCTATAATTGCAGGCGCGCTGGAAGAAATACGCGGTTATTCTTTCCCTGAAAACAGAGAGGAACGCCACGCTTATCTTGAAAAAGCATTCGCAGAGCTAAGAGAGAACAAAAATCTAAAAGAGCTACGCAAAAGATCCGAAGTGCTCTGCAGAGCCTTCCCTCTATACCCGCAAAGGATGTAAAATCCTAACATCTAATAAGATTCTCGGCAAAGTAGTAAAGAGCATTATTGCAGCATTGCAAAGGTATCATGCAGCAGTAAGGCAAATACCTAACAGATGGTATCATATGGAAGAAGACTTCAAAGTGACCGCATACAAAGTCGAAGGAAAGGTAGATTATAATACCTTAGAAAAGCGCTTCGGGATAATGCCTATAACTGAAGACATGCAATCGAGGATAACCCGGCTTGCCGGAGAATCCCACTATCTAATCCGAAGGAAGATCTATTTTGCACAGCGTGAGCTATCATGGCTTCTCGACCAATATGAGAAAGGAAACAAGTTTTATGTATATACTGGAATAGCTCCTTCCGGCAGGATGACAGTTGCCCACCTCATTCCATTTATAATGGCCCAATGGCTACAGAAAAAATTCGACGCGGACGTATACATACAGATTCCAGATGAAGAAAAATTCCTGACAAAAAACGATCCCAATCTCACGATTGACCATATAAACAAACTTGCACACGAAGATGCAATGGATATAGTCGCCCTAGGTTTCAAGCCAGGCAAGACCAAGATATACATAGACACCGAAAATGCAACACAGATATACAAGCACGCAGTAAGAGTCTCCAAAAAAATAACCTTCTCTACTATAAAAGACGCTTTCGGCTTTTCAAATGAGACCAACATAGGTGCAATATTCTATACAAGTCTCCAGGCTGTTGGCACATTTATAAAATCGGCAGAAGAAAACAGGAAGATACCATGCCTGGTACCCCTCGGTGTTGATCAGGATGTACATTTCAGGGTGGCAAGAGACGTTGTTGAAAAACTAGGCTACTACAAACCGGCAATAATACACAGCAGATTTCTACCCGGCCTAAAAGGAGACCCGAAGATGTCCTCAAGCAAGCCCGAAGACGCGATTTATTTATCTGATTCTCCGGAAACAGTGGTAAAAAAGGTAAATAAGGCCATAACGGGGCAGCAGCCAACAGCCGAACTGCAAAAGAAACACGGAGGCGATCCTGAGAAATGTTCAGTATGCCAATATTACAAATTCCTCTTCGAGCCAGATGACAAAAAACTTGCTTCAATATTTGAAGCTGAAAGATCGGGAAGCCTTCTTGCCGGAGAGCACAAGGCAGACTTAGCCATGAAAATAAACAAATTCCTTGAAAATCACAGGAAAAACCGAACAAGAATCGAAAACAAGATAGAAGATTTCATGTTAAAATAAACTAATCCTGGGATATCTTTTTCTGACTCTGCTCCATCACTAAAACTCCTGAAGGTGTTATCTCAAAACGACATTCATCATTAATAAATTTAGAATACCTGAGTTTCACCACATTTAAAAAATACTCAAGCCTTCCTTTCTTGTTGTTTCTGGCTACCTTGACTACCCCGTCGAACATAGATTCTTCCAGAAGCCCAGGTACCTTATTCGGATTCTGTTTTGAATTCTCAAATGTTATCAGGCTAGTCACATTCTGGTTTCTTATGCTCTCTATTATGTAATTGACGCCACGTGTGAATGACCTGTCATCGGTATATAGTGATCTGAGAAGACTGAACGAATCTATAACCAGAAATTTTGAACCGTTTTCCTCAACGGTCCTTATTATTTCAGCTACTATTGCCTGTATATTCTCAGGGCTCCTTATAACATACTGCAGTTTTTTTTCTTCAACATGAAGCATGCCACTGTCTATCTGTTTCTGTACGTCTGAAAGCGAGGTAAAAGTCTCCTCTGCAAATTCTATCAGTGATTTTTTCTTTTCCTCAATTGTCAAATATGTGGAATGTATTCCAGCCTTTGCCGCTTCATAAGCGATCTGGAATGAAAGTAGAGTCTTTCCGGAGCCCGCCTCCCCAAGGAGGAGCATTTGGCTGTTCTCAGGTATGCCTCCACAAAGTAACCTATCGAGCCCATCGATCCCCGTTTTCAATCTTGCAAGAGTGAAGTTTTTCTGAATAGCATCCATTGCCCCGCCGTTTAAGCTTTAGTGCGAATCCCAAACGCACTGCCCTTTCCCATATACCGCAACGCAAGCAATCCTTATATACCTTGCTTATATATGTCCTGTTTTACGGCTTCAATATCTCAAACTAAAACTCAATATATATAAAAACTTCAACTAAAAGTTGAAAGAAAACAAAGATATATATATTTATTTCAATATAATCTAAATACATGACAAACACTGAGAAGCTTGTTATAAAGACAATAAACAAGCCGTCAGGAGGGGACGAAGAAGGCCTCCTGGAGTGGTTCTGCGAGGTATTTGACCTAAACGGAAGCGGAGATATAGAACCCTACCTGCTCAAAGAAATAGCAGGAGGGAGCATGAAAGGCGAGGGCGTAACAAGCATAGAACTTACAGAAAAGCTCAACATCCCCAGAAGCACTGTAATATACCATCTGAACAGGTTCATCTATTCAGGGATCGTAATAAGGAAGGGAAGAAAGTATTATCTGCGCTCAAATGACATGGAAAGCACAATGGAGGAACTGCAGTCAGAGATACTGCATGAATTCAATAGGCTTATAGAATTTGCTCAACAACTCGACCAGCTAATAGAGGAGGATGTGCATGACAGAAGACAAAAAAGAAGAAAATAATAAAAAAGAAAATAACAAAACTGAAGAAGATAAGTCTGAAAACAAGAAAGCCGAGAACGGAGAGAGCATAGAGGTTCTCAGGGAGAGCCTTCTAAGGCTAGCAGCAGAATTCGATAACTACAAAAAAAGAACATATAAAGAAATCGAAATTTCAGAGCAGAGAGGGAAGATGAACCTTGCCAGAAAGCTTCTTTCCATATTGGATGAATTTGAGCTTGCAGCAAAGAACATGGATATGAGCACAGAAGAAGGAAAAGGAATAGCAATAGTCTTATCAAACTTCATAGACATACTAAAGAAGGAAGGCCTATCCGAGATGGAGAGCACGGGAATCTTCGACCCCTACAAGCATGAAGTCCTGATGACAAAAGAGAGCAATGAAAAAGAAGGAACCATAATCGCAACCTTGCGCAAAGGTTATCTCTGGAAAGACATGATGTTGAGGCCTGCGTCGGTGGTTGTTGCAAAGGCGCCAGTACATAACCACAAGGGAGAAAGAGAAAGCAAAGAACACGAAAACGAGATTGATAAAAAATAGGTAGATATATATGAAAATAATAGGAATAGACCTGGGTACTTCAAACTCAGCAGCTGCAGTACTAGAAGGCGGAAGGCCGGTGCTCATACCGAGCGCAGAAGGAATGTCTCTTTACGGAAAGTCCTTCCCGAGTTATATAGCATTTACAAAAGAAGGCCAGCGTCTTATAGGAGAGCCTGCAAAGAGGCAGGCAGTTGCAAACTATGAAGGTACAATAACAGGCTTCAAGAGAAAGATGGGAACAGATTTCAAATACAAGATATTCGGCAAGGAGTATACTCCGCAGGAGCTCTCGGCAATGATCCTACAAAAGATAAAATCAGATGCTGAAGCCTTCCTTGGGGAAGAAGTAAAGAAAGCAGTCATAACAGTACCTGCATACTTTAATGACAACCAGCGCCAGGCTACAAAAGACGCCGGAGAGATAGCCGGGCTCGAAGTTGTAAGGCTCGTGAATGAACCTACAGCCGCAGCATTGGCATATGGACTAGACAAGCAGAGCTCGGAAATGAAGATACTTGTATATGATTTGGGAGGAGGAACACTAGACGTAACCATAATGGAGTTCGGAAACGGCGTCTTTGAGGTAAAGTCCACAAGCGGAGATACACAGCTAGGAGGCACAGACATGGACAATGCCATTACCGAATTCCTCAAATCCGAGATTGCCCAGAAAGGTCTTGACATATCTAAAGATGCGCAGGCCCTACAGAGGCTCAAGGAAGCCGCTGAAAAGGCTAAGATAGAGCTATCCACAACCCTTTCATCTGAGATAAACCTGCCTTTCCTAGGTGTGTCAAAAGACGGGAAACCTTTCAATTTTTCATATGCTCTTACTAGGGCAAAACTAGAAGATATAGTCGTACAGATAGTAGAGAAGACTACGAAACCGGTGATGCAGGCCCTTAAGGACGCCAAGCTGGAGCCTAAGGACATAAGCAAGGTAATACTCATAGGCGGGCCTACCAGAATGCCTATAGTACAGAGATATGTGGAACAGCTTCTGGGAAAGAAGATTGAGAGAGGAGTTGATCCTATGGAAGCTGTGGCATTCGGAGCTTCAATACAGGCAGGTGTGCTTACAGGAGAGGTGAAGGACATACTCCTGTTAGATGTCACTCCATTGACGTTGGGGCTCGAGACTCTCGGAGGAGTATCAACACCGCTCATAGAGCGCAATACCACCATACCTGTTAAGAAATCCCAGATATTCTCAACAGCGTCTGACAATCAGCCTGCTGTAGACATACATATTCTGCAGGGAGAAAATAAGATGGCAAAATACAACATTTCTTTAGGGCGATTCCAGCTTACCGGAATCCCACCTGCTCCACGCGGCACTCCTCAGATAGAGGTAACCTTTGATATAGATTCTAATGGAATTATCCACGTATCCGCAAAGGACAAGGCCACCGGAAAGGAGCAGAAGACACAGATAATAGCTCCGCAGAAAATGAGCAAGGAAGACCTTGAAAAGAAGATGAAAGAAGCCGAGGCATACGCCACACAGGACAAAGAGGAATTTGAAAAGGCAGAGACTAAAAACATGGCAGATTCTCTGGTATACAGCACTGAGAGATCCTTGAAAGAGTTCAAGGAAAAAATTCCTGCCGAAATATATGAAACGGTAGAGAAGGCAAAGGAAGACCTTGAAGAGTCATTAAAAAAAGATGATATCTCCGAAATAAAAGAGAGGTATGAAAAGCTGAATGACGCACTCAAGGAGATAGGCACAAGCATGTACGGCTCCGGAAACGAGTCACAAGGCAGCGGAGAGGAACCCGATCCCAACCAGTCAGCAGGTCCAGGTCCTGAAGCCAGCGAAGCAGGACCTTCGCCGTCTTAAAAAAGGTTTTGATTTCGGTGCGAGATTATTACGACATTCTTGGAGTTAAGAAAACAGCATCTCAGGAAGAGATAAAACGAGCATATCGTGAGCTTGCACTGAAATTTCATCCGGATAGGAACAAATCCAAAGAAGCCGAAGAGAAATTCAAGGAGATAAATACCGCCTATGCTGTTCTAAGCGACCCTGAAAAAAGGAAGACCTACGATGCATACGGGGCAGAAGGTTTTAACGAGAGGTTCTCAGAGGAAGATATCTTCCGGGGCTTCAATCCTGAAGATTTCATCAAGGATATGTTTGGAGGCAGAGGCTTCAATTTCGGTGAAATGTTCGGCCAGCAAAGCGAACAGGAGCAAACTGGGATTAACCTATACTTCTCATTCGACGAAATGGATCGCGGCATAAATCGGGAGTTCTCAGTGCAGCATTATAAAATCTGCACTAACTGCAGGGGCAGCGGAGGGGAGCCCGACTCCAAGCAGATAAAATGTACTGCATGCAATGGAACTGGAAGAAGGAACATACAGCAGAATACTCCTTTCGGAGTAATTCGCATGGTTTCAATATGTGACAGATGCGGGGGAAGAGGGAAGGTATTCGAAAAAGCATGCCATGTCTGCAGAGGCGTTGGCCGTGTTGTGGCATCTGACAAATACAGGATAAGTATAGAACGTGAGGGAAAGCCTCAGGACGCGCCTAAGAGAAAGTTTTGGTAATTCAACCAATACTCATATACTTATCTCATAAAAAGTGTAGAAAGATACACACTTTGCCTACGAGCCTAATTACCGATTCAGAATAAACTCCCTACTTTATATAAAAACCTATATAAATATTATTATTCTAATTGTAGAATACGCATACCGGCATGGTTAGCGCTAACTATATCCTATTATTGGTGTGTCCTTGGCTGAAAAACGCGATCATGAATTTGTTCCTGTGCATAAACTGTTATCAGAGAGCGAAGCATCAGAAGTCCTTGAAAAAATGTCTTTGAGAAGGGAGAATCTTCCAAAAATCTCCACAGAAGACCCACAGATAGTAAAAATAGGAGGCAAATCGAACCAGGTAGTGAAAATATACAGAAAAGACAACGGTCAGGAATACGAATACTTCAGGCTTATTGTATAAGCAAACGGTGTATCTATGGCGTCCGATGGTAATGTTTTATTGGAATCATATTTGAATGCCGCATCATTAGTGCAGCATCAGATCGACAGCTACAACAGGTTTCTCGATACCGGGATACCAAAGGCGATGGGTGGGCAGACACTCATAGAGCCAAGTGTTGAAGGCTTTGCACTTAAACTTGGCAATGTAAGGATAGGAAGCCCTTCAGTAATAGAAGCAGACAGCTCCAGAAGGAATATACTTCCAAACGAGGCAAGGCTTAGAAACCTAACATACTCAGCACCAATCTTCATGGAAGTGGTGCCTGTAATACGCGGAATAGAAAAGACAGCATCATATGGCGAAGTGTATGTAGGAGATCTTCCTATAATGGTAAAGAGCAATCTATGTCCTACGAAATCGCTTACCAAAACCCAGTTGATAGAAAACGGCGAAGATCCAGAAGATCCTGGAGGCTATTTTATAATAAAAGGAGTCGAGAGAGTTCTCATAGGGCTTGACGATGTTGCATCAAACCGTATAATAACTACAAAAGAGAAAAAGGGAACTGAGACTAAAAGCAGAGTCTTTTCATCTACTCCGGGCTTCCGTGCCAGGTGTGTAGTAACAAGAAATACTACGGGAGTATTCTCTGTTGACTTCCCAACAGTAAGCAAGAGTATAGAATTGATACTGCTGCTCAGGGCATTAGGCATGCAGCCTGAAGACATAAAAGAATACGCCTCAGAACTACCCTCCTTTAGGAATGACATGATGCTTAATCTAGAGCTCAGCCAAATAAACAAGGACGGAGGAATGCAACCTGCAGATGCGCTTCTCGAAGTAGGTCGTCAGGCAACACCAGGCCAGGCACGCGAATACCAGATAAGAAGAGCAGAAATGCAGCTTGACAGTTACCTGCTTCCACACATAGGCACAGATCCAAAATCAAGGAAAGAGAAGGCAAGGTATCTCTTGGAGATGTCAAGAAAGGGAACAATGGTCGCAAACCGATTAGTAAAGCAAGATGACAAAGACAATTATACAAACAAAAGGACAAGATTCGCAGGAGAACTTATGGAAGAGCTCTTTGCATACGCATTCAGGTTCTTCCTGAAAGAGATAAAGTATCAGGTTGAAAGAATGTCAGCTAGAGGAAGGAGGCTTTCAATACAATCAATAATAAGTCCAGACACACTAACAGAGAAGATAGCTTATGCTATGGGAACAGGAACATGGGTTGCAGGGCAGACTGGAGTATCGCAGGTTCTCGACAGAACAAATCTGATAAGTACGTATGCACATTTGAGAAGGGTAAAATCACCTCTTGCAAAGAAGCACCCACATTTCAAGGCAAGGGATGTACACGGAACTCAATGGGGCAAAATATGTCCTTCTGAAAGCCCTGAAGGCCAGGAAGTAGGTCTTACCAAGTACCTTGCGCTTATGTCCAAGGTAACTGTAGGCGCAGAAGAGGAAAGTGTAGAAAAGAGCATAAGGTCTCTTGGGAAGATAGAACCCATGTAAAACCAAGGTTTTTAGAATGAGCAATAAAAAAACATACTTGCATCTGAATGGCAGAGCAATAGGATTCATAGAAGATCCTGTAAAATTCGTAACCGAGGTAAGGCAGTCTAGGCGAAAAGGACAGATTTCAGGAGAGGTCAATATAGCATATTTTGCGAAGAACGGAGAGATACATATAAATACTGACAGAGGCAGGCTCAGAAAACCATACATAATAGTAGAAAACGGAAAGCCAAAAATGACAGAGGAATTGATGGCAAAACTCAAGAGAAAAGAGATAACCTTCAACTATCTTCTAAGGAGCGGAATAATGGAATACCTCGACGCTGAGGAGGAGGAGAATGCACAGGTAGCTCTAAGCGAGAAAGATATAAACGAAAGCACAACACACATTGAGGTTAATTATACTTCAATATTTGGGCTTACCATAAACACTTCACCATTTCCAGAACATAATGCACTGGCACGACATGCAATGAGCGCCAACTTTATCAAACAGTCCCAAGGGCTCTTCACTACAAACTTCAACCACCGCTTCGATTCAAGAAGCTACCTCCTTTATTATCCTCAGATACCTGTAGTAACAACTGCGTCATATAGGTCTACTGGCCTTAATACCCATCCTTCAGGACAGAATTTCGTTGTTGCAATTTCAACCTACTACGGATACAATATGGCAGACGCAATAGTGATAAATAAGGCAGCTGTAGATCGCGGAATGGGAAGAAGCATATTCTACAAATCTTACAGCGACGAAGAGAGGAGATATCCAGGCGGGCAGAAAGACAGATTCAAGATACCATCCCCAACGGCAGACGGATACATGGGAGAACATGCATACTCAAAGCTAAGCGAAGACGGAATCATAGAGCCTGAAGTATCAGTTAGTGAAGGGGATGTACTAATAGGCAAGGTTGCACCTCCAAGATTCCTAGAAGAAAATATAGGCGCAGGAGGCCTCGAAGAAAAGATGCGTGACGATTCTACCTCTTTAAAAACCGGAGAAGTAGGAAAGGTAGACAGCGTAATACTGACAGAGACATCAGGCGCAACCAAAATTGTAAAGGTCAGAATAAGAAGCCAGAGGGTGCCTGAGAAAGGAGATAAGTTTGCAAGCAGGCACGGACAGAAAGGAGTCATAGCCCTAATAGTAAATCAGGAAGATATGCCTTTCTCAGAAACAGGAATAGTACCAGATCTGCTTCTAAACCCACACTCAATACCTACAAGATTAACATTTGGCCATCTTATGGAGATGCTTGCAGGTAAGGCCGGCGCAGTTAGCGGAAGGCAAACTGACGGAACCGCATTTGCAGGAGAGGGAAAAGAACGGCTCAAGGAATACGGAGATATGCTTAAGAACACCGGATTCGATGAACACGGAGACGAAGTTCTTTATGACGGAATAACAGGCGTACCATTCAAATCAAAGATATTCACCGGAGTGGTGTACTATAACAGGCTCTACCATATGGTAAGCAACAAGATTCAGGTAAGAAGCAGAGGAAAGGTTCAGATACTCACACACCAGCCTACTGAAGGAAAGGCCCGACAGGGTGCACTTAGATTCGGCGAGATGGAACGTGACGCATTGATAGGCCACGGCGCAAGCCTTCTTCTAAAAGAGAGAATGCTTGATCAGTCAGACAAGACTGTGGTATTGATCTGCAAGGAGTGTGGAGAGATAGGATATTATGATCATGTTAAAAGGGTCAACGTATGTCCTATAGACGGCAATAGCCAGATAGTTCCTGTGGAAATGAGCTATGCATTCAAAGTGCTTCTTGATGAGATAAAGTCAATGCACATAATGCCAAGCATAAAAATGAAGGAGTGATAACATGCAAGCCGAAGCAATAAATTATATACGATTCGGGATAGTCTCCCCTGACGAAGTAAAGAAGATGAGCGTCGCCAAGCTTACTGTTCCAGATACATACAATGAAGACGGTTATCCCATAGATGGAGGCCTACTCGACCAGCGCCTTGGAATAATCGATCCTGGACTTATATGTAAGACATGCGGTGCAAGGGCAAAGACATGCCCTGGCCATTTCGGGCACATAGAGCTTGTAAAGCCAGTCATACACTCCGAATTCTCAAAAGTAATATACATGATCCTTCAGGCAACATGCATGAATTGCCATAGGATTCTTCTAGACGAGGAACAGATAGAAGCCATTAAAAAAATAGAAGCTATAGATGCTCCAGAAGCAGCCTCCGGAATAGAGCGTGTAGTACTTGAAAATGCAACAGAAGCTGAATCTGAAGAGGCAAACGCAAAGCTTACAAAGCAGTCAAAAAATCAGAAAGCCAAAAAAGTAAAGAGGACAAAAAGATGCCCTTACTGCAATGAGGAACAGGCAAAGCTCAAGTTCTCTCAGCCTACATATTTTACGGCAGGAGACAGAAGGCTCAAGCCCGACGAGATACGTGACATGCTTGCAAAGATAAGTGATGCTGACCTAAGCCTGTTAAACATAGATGCACACAGATCAAGACCTGAATGGCTCATAATAACCTCTCTGCTGGTGCCTCCTGTAAATGTAAGGCCTTCAATAACTCTGGAATCCGGAGAGAGGTCTGAAGACGATTTGACACATAAGCTTGTAGACATAATGAGAATAAACCAGCGCCTTGAGCAGAACATAAATGCCGGAGCGCCCCAGATCATAATAGATGACCTTTGGGAACTTCTCCAGTATCACGTTACCGCATACTTCAACAATGAAGCATCAGGAATACCTCCAGCGAGACATAGGAGCGGCAGGGCACTCAAGACCCTCGCACAGAGGCTTAAAGGCAAAGAAGGAAGATTCAGGTATAATCTAAGCGGAAAAAGGGTAAACTACTCTGCAAGGACTGTAATAAGCGTAGATCCTTATCTTGATATAAATGAGGTTGGAGTGCCTCAAGAGATCGCTGAAAAACTCACCGTACCATTCTATGTAACACAATGGAACCTTGAATTTGCAAAGGAGCTTGCGGAGAGAACTACACACCCTATGATACTAAATATAATCCTGCAAGACGGCAAAAGACTCAGAGTGTTGGAAGGAAACAAAGAAGAGATAATGAAGAGCATAATCCCAGGCACAATAATGGAGCGGCAGATAATCGACGGAGATATAGCACTGTTTAACAGGCAGCCTTCACTTCACAGGGTCTCAATAATGGCGCACAAAATAAAGGTTCTTCCTGGAAAGACTTTCAGGATAAACTACTGTGCAACTGCACCTTACAACGCAGACTTCGACGGAGACGAAATGAACCTCCACGTACCGCAGACATTAGAAGCACAGGCTGAAGCAAGGCATCTTATGGAAGTACAATACCAGATATTTTCGCCAAGAGACGGATCAGCAATAATAACCAACAGCGAAGACGGAATCAGCGGTATGTACGCACTTACAAAGGATACAAACTTCATAACGAAAGATCTAGCTTGCTATCTTATGGGCATTTGCGGAGTATATGAACTACCAAAGGCAAACAAAGACGGTATGTATTCAGGAAAAGATATATTCTCAATGATTCTACCTAAAAAGCTTAATTACAGCCAGAAAACCAAGATGGGTCCTTTCGTAATAAAAGACGGAAAACTCATCGAAGGGGTAGTTACAAAGGAAACTTATGGGAGAGACAACGGACTTGCAATAAAGATAGCTATGGATTTCGGCTACGAAGAGCTTAGGAAATTCATATATGTATCATCAAAGCTTTCAGATGCCTACGTAACGCTAGCAGGAGTCACTGTAGGAGTCAAGGAATACTCAATAGACAAAAAAACAGAGGAGGAGAAGGAGAAAATACTCCGCGATACCTTCAGTAAGATAGAGAAGATGATAGAAGAGTACAAGACAGGCAAGTTTGAACCAATGATCGGCTACACTCCAAAAGAGTCTCTTGAACGAATGATAATCGCAGAACTAAACTTAGCCAGAAGCAATGCCGGAGAATATCTCGCAAAACACTCCAGTGAATCCAACAGCGCAGTGGAAATGGCCCTTTCAGGATCAAGAGGAAGCATACTTAACCTGGAACAGATGTCTATGTTCCTCGGGCAGCAGGCTACCCTTAGCGGAGGAAGAATAAAAAGAGGCTATTACACAAACAGGCTCCTCCCTCACATAAAGCCAGGAGATGTAGGACCTACTGCAAGAGGATTCATAATAACAAACTATTACGGTGGACTCTCTCCTATAGATATTTTCAGCCACGCTGTAGGTTCAAGAGGTTCAGAAGTATACAAGGCGCTCCTAACGGGAAGATCAGGATACTTATACAGAAGGCTATCCAATGCCCTCCAGGATTATTATGTAAAGAAAGATCTTAGCGTCAGAGATATAAACAACAACATAATCGAGACTGTTTATGGTGCAGATGCAATAGATCCGGTAAAGGTGCAGTTTGCAAAGATGAGTGAAGAGGAAGAGTGATTGTATGAAAGAATCAAAAAATAAAAAATTCACAGTAAATTATGGAGAACCTGTAGGCATGCTTGCTGCGCAGTCGATAGGAGAACCAGGAACCCAAATGATTCTAAGGACATTTCACTACGCAGGAATAGAGGCAACAATCGCTACATCCGGACTTCCAAGAATAGTGGAGTTGGTAGATGCAAGGAAGAAACCTGCGACCCCAATAACCTATGTCTATCTTAACTCATCGGCAAAATCCAACTTTGAAAAGGCTGAACATGTAGTAAAATCGATAAATGAGGTAAGGATGGGAAACATAGCCAAAAGAGCAATAGAAAGTTTCTCAAAAGGCGCAATAAAATTCATATTGGACAAGCAGGCTATGGTAGCAAACGATCTTACTCCTTCACATGTTGCACAGAAATTATCAAAGGCAATGGAAGTCGAGGCGAAGGTATCAGAAGACGGCAATATAATAGTAAAGCTCAAGACAAAGAATCTAAGTGAGATAAGGCAGACAAGCGTAAGGATAATGCGCAAGACCATACAGGGAATAGAAGGCGCAGGAAAGGCAGTAATACAAAGGACAAAAGAAGGGGAATTCTACATAGTGGCAGCAGGAAGCCATATTGAGGGAATAATCGACACCGAGGGAATAGACCGCTCAAGGCTTTATACGAACGATGTCTTTGCAATGCACCGATTATTCGGAATAGAAGCAGCAAGGAATACGATTGTAAACGAGCTGAAAAAGACTCTCGATGAGCAGAAGATAGACGTAGATGAGAGACATATAATGCTAGTTGCAGATGCGATGACTTACTCTGGAGACATAAAGGGAGTAGGAAGGCATGGTCTTAGCGGCCAAAAAAACTCAGTATTTGCCAAGGCTGCATACGAAGAAACAATAAAACATCTTGTAAATGCGGCTTCATTCGGAGAGATAGATCCTATGAGGGGCGTAACTGAAAATATCCTCGTAGGAAAACAGATACCTATAGGTACCGGTTCGGTCAGACTCGCAGTTAAAAAGGAAGAAATAAAAAAATCAAAGTCAGCGGCCCAATCCAAAGAATAGGTCCAAAACAGAGATTGCATAAGAACAGATGGCTATATGTTACTCAAAGACGTAGAAAAACATGTCTGCGGCTCGGAGAAAAACGGAATCGTCTACCCTTTGTATGATGGATACTCCCTCGTAAACGTGCCAAACACTGCGCTTTATATATTAGGGGCAAAACCTGTAGGCAAAACCCTCGACAAATCCATAATCAAACACATAGATACAAAAAACATAAAGAAAATAGTAGTTCTGCTTCTAGACGGCTTCGGCTACGACATGTTCCTCAAATCACTTGAATATGCTTCCTTCTTCAGGAAAGTTGCAGATAATGGGATATTTGCGCCTATAACAAGCGGTTTCCCCTCTTCAACTGCAGTTTCAATAACTACTATGAACACCGGAGAGGTCCCTACCAATCACGGCATCCTCTCCTGGATTTTTTACTCTGAAACTTCAAACCAGATAATAAATGTCTTAAATCATAATAAAGACAAAAGAAGTAGAATGCTCAGCCAAGATATATTCCATACAAAATCTACCGTATTTGGGAATTTTAAAAAGTCAGGAATCCATCCATACACACTCATCGATTATCAAATCGATAAAACTGACTATAACCAGTCATTCAGGTCAAAAAGGAAAAGCATATATCATGTAAAGGATTCAGATTTTGCAATAAAGCTAAGAGAAATCCTTGAGAATGAAAAAGAAAAATCCTATTTCTTTGCATATCTAAATGGGATAGATACAATTACCCACATACACGGACCACATTCTGAAGCATCAGAAGCCGAGATTTCTCTCATATCAAATGCCCTTGAATCTAGTTTCCTTAGCAAGCTTTCCAAAAAAACCGCATCAGAAACCCTTCTGATAATAACAGCAGACCACGGCCATATTAGAATATACCCTAAAAAAACAATCTATCTTAACAAATTTAAAAAGCTCAATAATTATTATAAATTAGACAAAAACAAAAAACCAATACCACCAATAGGAAGCCCAAGATATGTATTCATGCACATAAAACCAGAAAAGCTTGAAGAAGCCTATGCTTTCCTATCGAAAAAACTCTCAAAAACTGCAAAGGTAGTCAAGCTGACAGATGCCTCCGAATCAGATAGACTGTTAAGCAGCAATGAAAATAAAAAATTTCTAAAAAGAGCCGGAAATCTTCTCATACTTCCATATACTGGAAAATCTGTATGGTATCAACACGAGAAAGGGCATAAAGAAAGAAACATAGGGGTGCACGGAGGACTGAGCCCAGAAGAAATGCTGATTCCTTTCGCAGCTGTAAGGCTCTCCAAAATCCTATAACATACTAATTCCAAAATCCTAAAATCCGAATTTTTATTGCATTATTTCTGAAATCTGTAGAATGGACTCACATATAAATAATCTCAAGTATAAAATCAGAAGAGATGGCTACATGTTACTCAAAGACGTAGAAAAACATGTCTGCGGCTCGGAGAAAAACGGAATCGTCTACCCTTTGTATGATGGATACTCCCTCGCAAATGTGTCAAACACCGCGCTTGATCTATTAGGGGCAAAACCTGTAGGCAAAACCCTCGACAAATCCATAATCAAACACATAGATACAAAAAACATAAAGAAAATAGTCGTTCTGCTTCTAGACGGCTTCGGCTACGACATGTTCCTCAAATCACTTGAATATGCTTCCTTCTTCAGGAAAGTTGCAGATAATGGGATATTTGCGCCTATAACAAGCGGTTTCCCCTCCACAACTGCGGCTTCTATAACTACTATAAATTCAGGCCTTACTCCAAAGGAGCATGGTCTTATCGAATGGACATTATATTTTGATGAAATAGACCAGATAATAAATACGCTTCCATTCACCTCCCTTACGAACGAGTCTCTAAAGGGAAAAGAGAATCCAAAAATTCTATACAGTGGCATAACTATATACGGCAATGCAAAAAAATCAAAAGTGAATACATACACGCTACTAGATTCCAGAATAGCATCTTCAGAATACAACAAACAATTCAGTTCAAAAAAAACAAGTGAAACCCATATAAAAAATTCGGATTTTGCAATAAAGTTAAGGAGGATCCTCGAGAATGAAAAAGATAGATCATATTTTTACGTATACCTAAACGGTATAGATTCACTGGCCCATGCGTACGGTTCCCATACTGAAGAATCAGAAGCCGAGATACTATCCATATCTCACTCTCTCGAAGACGGTTTCCTTAGCAAGCTCTCCAAAAAAACCGCATCAGAAACCCTTCTGATAATAACAGCAGACCACGGCCATACTTCTATAAAGCCAGAGAACGTCTTGTATCTCAACAAATATAAGAAACTAAATAGTTATTACGATTTAGGAAGAAACGGAAAGCCTATACTCCCTTATGGCGGCCCAAGAGATGTATTCATGCACATAAAACCAGAAAAGCTTGAAGAAGCCTATGCTTTCCTATCGAAAAAACTCTCAAAAACCGCAAAGGTAGTCAAGCTCAACGATTCGGTTATAAAGACTCTCTTCGGCAATGAAAAGCCAAACAAAAAATTCAAGTCAAGGGTAGGCAATCTTCTCATACTTCCATACTCGGGAAGAGCCGTATGGTATAAACACCTGAAAGAATCCGAATGGCACTATGTAGGAGTGCACGGAGGACTGAGTCCAGAAGAAATGCTGATTCCTTTCGCAGCTGTGAGGCTCTCTAAAATACTGTAGATTCTCGACTAAAAACCGGATGACAGCAAAACTACAAAACCCATACCAATACCTAATGTTTATTAAAACATTTCAACACTAATCTATCATGGTAACTGACACTATTCTTATAATTGATTTTGGAGGCCAATACTGCCACCTAATAGGAAGGCGCATACGGGAAATGGGCGTCTATTCCGAAATAGTACCATATGACATAAGCAAAAAGGAGCTTATGTCAATGAAGGAAAATATGAATATAAAAGGCATAATATTATCTGGGGGACCTCTAAGCATTTACTCCCCAGACTCTCCAAAAATGGACAAAGAAATTCTTGAATCCGGAATTCCAATACTTGGAATATGCTACGGGCATCAGCTTCTTGCAGATTATATCGGAGGCAGAGTCGAAAAAACTGAAAAGCAGGAATACGGAAACGCCACAGCGAAAATAATGAAAACAGGCGACATACTAAAAGGCCTAAAAACCAATGAAGAGGTATGGATGAGCCATGGCGATAGTGTAACAAGACTTCCTGAAAGCATCTCGATTACTGCAAGCAGTACAAATTGCAAGATAGCAGCATATGAAGACAAAAAAAGAAAGATATTCGGGATACAATGGCATCCTGAAGTCGCGCACACCAAAAACGGTTCAAAAATACTCTCAAACTTTATTTTCGGAATATGCAAATGCAAGAAAGAATGGAACGCGGAGAAAAATGTAATACAATACATAAACAATGTAAAAAAGGAAATAGGAAGTGGTCGTGCCATAATGGCTCTTAGTGGTGGAATAGACTCTACCACCGCCGCAACAATAGCCTCAAAGGCGATAGGGGACCGTCTCACAGCCGTGTTTGTTGACACAGGTCTTATGCGTGAGGGAGAGCCAGAAAAGATCTCAGAGATGGCCAAAAAGCTAAACATTAATCTCATAAGCATAAATGCGGGAGAGAAATTCCTTGCCGAATTAAAAAATGTGAAAGATCCTGAAAGAAAAAGAAAGATAATAGGAAGAGAATTTATCCGTATCTTTGAGGCAGAGGCAAAAAAACACAAGGCAGAATTCCTTATACAGGGCACCATATATCCTGACAGGATTGAGTCAGGCCATTCAAAGAATTCAAGCATTATAAAGACCCACCATAATGTCGGAGGAATACCCTCTGACTCCAAATTCAAGAAAATTGTAGAGCCATTAAGGGATTTATACAAAGATGAAGTAAGGCGGCTAGCAAAAAAAATCGGCATTCCAGAAGAAATGGTTTACAGACAGCCATTCCCAGGACCCGGGCTTGCAGTAAGGATAATGGGGAAAATAACAGCAGAGGAAGTAAAAATACTTAAAAAAGCAGATGCCATATTCTGTTCCGAAATTGAAAAAATCCCAATAAAAGAAAGGCCATGGCAGTATTTTGCTGTCGTCACCGGAACAAAAAGCACAGGCGTCAAGGGAGATTCAAGAGCATATGGGAATGTAATTGCATTAAGGGCAGTCGAAAGCAGGGAGGCCATGACTGCCAATTTCTCTGCAATTCCTTATGAAATACTTGAAAAGATATCAGGAAGAATAACTGCCGAGATACCATCCGTTGTACGTGTTGTATATGACATAACCAACAAACCTCCATCAACAATCGAGTGGGAATAGCTTAAACATACGCTGGTAGTAAAATTCTGGAAAGGCCAGAAAACCCATATAAATATTGTCTACGTATAAGCCATATGGAAATAGACGAAAGCAAACTTGGGAATTGCAAAAAGGCATACTCTTTTGATGAACTTCTAATGCTTCCAGGATATGCACAAATGAGCCCGAAAGATATAGATTCTTCTTCTTCGCTTGACGGGATTATTTTAAAATCCCCTTTTCTCTCCGCGGCGATGGATACTGTAACAGGTCCTGAAATGGCCATAGCCCTAGGTCTCAGCGGTGGCCTTGGTGTAATACATCGGAATTGCAGTACTGAAGAGGCATTAGAGATGCTTCGGAAAGTCAAGTCATTCAAAATTCCTGAAAATAATCCAAATGCTACGAAAGACATGAAAGGCAGGCTCGCAGTAGGTGTAGCTATCTCTTCAGAAGTGGAGCGCGCAATAGCAATAGCAGAAGAAGCCGACATATTATTTACTGATGTTGCTAGCTTCCACAATCAAAAGATATTCGAAGCTGTTAAAAAGATAATCCAATCTACAGGAAAAAAGATAGTAATAGGAAATTTAGGCACAGAGCAAGGAATACTACATGCGGTAAAGGAAATAGGCTCTCAAAACATATCCGGAATAAAAGTCGGAATGGGCGGAGGCTCCATATGCACTACTACTGATGTGACTGGGGTAGGCTCTCCTGTCCCTTTTGCTCTGGAAGAGGCTACCTCCGCTCTAAGAAAACTGAAACTTTCAATACCGATAATTGCAGATGGTGGAATACGCAAGCCAAGAGACATAGCGATATCTTTCGGGTTGGGAGCCTCATTTGTTATGCTGGGCAACATGTTAGCACGCTGTGATGAAAGCCCAGGACAAAAAATAGAAAAAGACGGCAAGCAATACAAGGTATACTGGGGAATGGGAAGCAGTGAGGCAAGAGCCAAGCGTGCAGCGCTTGACCGCTATCAGGATTCAGGAAAAGGAAAAGACATCGCCGAAGGAATAAAAATACATGTAGAATCAGAAGGCCCTGTAAGCGATATGGTAGAGAAGCTCACCTCAGCGCTTAAAACTTCAATGGGATATGTAGGAGCAAGAAACGTCTACGAAATGGGAGCAAAGGCTAATTTTGCAATAATAAGGCCGAAGGAAGAGAAAAAGGGAGTAGAATGACGCAGATAGATGCGAAAGAAAAACTAGCAGAGCTCCATGTCCATCTTGGTGCATCTGTGGATCCTGCAACAATGTGGGAGATAGCCCACTCCCAAGGAATAAAACTCCCAACAAAAGACTACTGGAGATTTGCAGATATGATAACTGTAAATTCCAAAAATGTAAAATCCCTGGAAGACTACACTTCACTATTCAAATGGACAGAACTCATACAATCCAGCCCTCTTGCTGTAGAAAGGGCTATCTATCAGACAATAGCAGGGGCATACCGGAAAAACAACATAACTCTGCTTGAATTAAGGTTCAATCCGATGAAACGCAACCGTAATGGAGAGCAGGATCTCGACCAAATTATTATGGCAGCTACCAGGGGCCTTGATCGAGCATCAATGGAATATCCAATAAAAGCAGGAATAATTATATGCCTTGACAAGAACACCTTCACATACAGGCAAAACGAGATACTTGTTCAGAAGGCAATAAAATACAGACACAGAGGAATCATAGGAATAGACCTTGCAGATCCTATAAGTTCCAAATTCAAATATTCTGACTACAGAAAGCTATACAAACATGCAAAAGAAGAAGGCTTAGGACTTACCGTGCATGCAGGGGAAAATGAAGATTTTCAATCAGTGATAGATTCTATAACCTATCTAGAACCTGACAGGATAGGCCATGGCATACAAGCACTGAAAAGCGGCAAGGCAATAGAAATGATAAAAGACGCAAAAATAACCCTAGAGATATGTCCCACTTCGAATCTCCACACACGTGTAATAAAAGACCTCGCCCAGATGAAGAAGATCTTCAAGGCATTGAACTCCGAAAAGATAAAATACGCTATAAACACAGACGGTCCCGAACTTCTGATGACAAACCTCAGAAACGAAATGGACTTTCTCATATCAAATAATATCCTTACAAAAAAGCAAATTCTAGACTCGAATCGGAATGCATTTCAAGCGTCTTTCATAAAATGACAGATAAAGATAAAAATACCAATTCCTTAGTCTTTATAACGGAGAAATCCATGAAAGAGCGTCTAACCATAACTCTGGATACTGAATTGCTCAAAGAGTTAGATTCAACCATAGATGGAGTCAACATACGAAACAGATCACATGCGATAGAGCGCCTTCTGAGCGTAGTTCTTGGGCAATCCTCTCCTAAAAAAGCCGTAATACTAGCCGGAGGAGAAACGGTCAACACAAAGCAGCAGGCAGGGGTTCCGAAACCCATGCTGATGGTAAATGAAAGGCCCATACTGGAATACGTTGTAAAAGAGCTGAAAAGAAACGAGATAACTGATATACTTATAGCAATAGGCAGAGGCGGAGAGAAGATAACCAGATATTTTGGCGATGGCTCTCTCTTCGGAGTTAAAATAAATTATATAAAAGAAGATTCACCAAAGGGAACTGCCAATGCAATAGATCTTGCAAAAGGCCTTGTAGGCGCTTCGCCTTTTTTTGTAATAAATGGGGACAACATCTTTAAGATTAACCTGCAAGACATGTATAAGCAGCATATTTCCACCAAGGCAGAAATAACGATTGCGCTTTATCCTGCGGATATAACAACTGGCTTCGGAGTTACAAAACTTGATGGATTTAAGGTGACAAGCTTCCTGGAAAAACCGACCGACGAGAAAGGGAAACTCATAAGCGCAGGAGTCTACATATTCAACCAATCCATATTCGATACAATCGAAAGAGAAAAATCAAACCATATAACTCTTGAAAAGAACATATTCCCAAAGCTCGCTGCGGAAGGAAAACTTTTCGGCTATGCTTTTTCCAGCCCGTGGTATCCGCTCGAATCCAAAAACATAGAAGGAAGTCTCAAGCTCCTCGCCAAAGTTGTTAATTCTATAGGCAGGTCTTGAAGATTCATGCCATAACAACGTTTTCGGATATGGTAAAAACCTAATTTTACCCTATCCTAATTTATATTAATATGATAAAGTATTACTTAGTATGATTATATCTTATAATCTGAAAATCCAGTGATTTCTAATGCACTCAAGCAAAAGAGCGATAACAGGGAGGGAGTTGGATATCCTATGTGGGGTTCTAAGGCCCTATATCACTCCCTCCGTGTCATCTGTAAAATCATCGCCTCCTAAGGTGATCTCCCTGCCTAGCTATGGCCACTTTCTAAGGCATTCCTGTGGCGAAGATATGAGTCTTTCCATAGTAAACACCCCGCAAGGAATGATTAGAGCAAGAGCATCTGAATATTCTTATACTGTTGCAATATCCAATGATTTTCTCTCTGTCTCATGGAGGTTGAATCATTCAGAAGGAATACTAGAAAGGGTAAAGATGGCTACGCTCCCCCCAAATACACACTATGAAATTAGGCTTCATGGAAATTCGTTCCTCTTCTTGCTCGAACTAAACAATAGCAAAATATTTACCAATAAATCACCCATAGGACTGGCTCTTACTGGGAAATCGATAAACACTGATAGATCATCTGTAGAATTTTACATGGAAAAAGAGCCATTTATACAAGATTTCCATGCCTGTCCAGAAACCAAAACCTATGTAAGCATGGGCAGAGCCAGTGTCATATGGCTGGAGGCCCAAAAACTAATGCTAAATAAGGCAGTAGATTCAGGAATCATAACTGTAAATCCTGAAACTCCGCACTCCGTAATTGCAGAATCAGAATCTCCTCTATTCACAATAACTGCAAAAAATTTCAGTCATAAACCGTCTCGTATTATGATAACGGAAAACGAGATGAGAAAAGTATTGCGTATGTAACAACTTATGATGCACTGCAATTTACTACTCAATCTTTCTGAAAAGAAGCTCGCCTCTGCTCAGGTTTCCTGCGAATTTCTTCCTGAAGCTGCAGTCTTGAATTCTGAAAGTTCCGGTGTCAACGCCTATTTTGGCTAATATTTTCTCTGCTGTTTCTGGTATGAAAGGGTGCAGAAGTATGGCAGATATCCTGAGCGCTTCCAGCAGGTTATAAAGTACAGAATCAAGCTCAGCTCCGCTCTTTTTCCACGGTTCCTTAATGTTTACATAGGCATTGCAGCTTCTAACGAACTCCATGATCTTCTCCAGTGCTTCATGGAGATTACACTCATTCATATTTTTTAAGATATCATCAAGATGCAAATTTTCCGAAAGTTCAATTTTTCCTTCAAAAACAGTTTTACCACTTCTCTCAGCAATGGTAAGAACCCTATTTACCAGATTTCCAAGATCCCCAACCAGTTCCTTGTTATATCTGTCTTTAATGCCTTCCTGTGAAAAATTCCCATCTCCAAAAGTTGAAATGTCCCTGATTAGGTAATAACGCATGCCATCCGCGCCGTATTTGTCCATAATCTCAAACGGGCTTATCACATTTCCAAGCGATTTGCTCATCTTTTTGCCTTCAACCGTAAGAAATCCGTGCACAAAGAGTTTTTTAGGAAGAGCCAATCCGGCAGAAAGAAGCATGGCTGGCCAATAAACCGCATGAAATCTTATAATATCCTTGCCTATGACATGCACATCCGCAGGCCAGAGCCGTTTGAACTCTTCCTCATTCTTTCCATATCCTGCAGATGTAAGATATACTGCAAGAGCGTCAAACCATACATAAAAAATCTGCCCCTGATCCCCAGGTATGGGTATACCCCACCCATGGGCTCTGCTTACCGATCTTGAAATACTGAAATCCTCAAGCCCTGAGTCTATAAAACTCAATATCTCATTCTTTCTCTCCTGCGGGAGTATCATATACTCTCCGGATCTAATTATCTCTTCTATCTTTTCCTGATATCTGGAAAGCCTGAAGAAATAATTCTCCTCCTCGATTTCCTCAGGCCTGGTATTATGGTTAGGGCATTTGCCGTCTATTAGCTCTCCTTCAGTATAAAACGCCTCACATCCTACGCAATAAAGTCCTCTATATTTCTTACTATAGATATCTCCATTCTTCTTGCAGGTCTCCCAGATCTTGTATACTCCCGCCCAATGCTCTTCCTTTACTGAAGACCTCACGAAAGGCCCCTTTAAGACATTCATCCGTTTCAAAAGATTCCTGAAAACTTCAGAATTTTCAGCACAGAGCTGCGCTGTAGATATACTGCGAAGTTCAGCTGCCCTGACATTCTTCAGGCTATTCTCATCGGTTCCTGTACCCAATGTCACATCTTCTCCCAAAAGGGAGTGATACCTCGCAATTACATCGGTCTGTGTATACTCGAGCGCATGGCCGATATGCGGCGAAGCGTTTACATAGGGTATAGATGACGTTATATAAAATTTTTCCAAGAATTACACCGGAACTTCCACTAATATCTTTTTCATGCATTATTTTTAATTCTTTAGAAGTTATATAATTTTCCTAAGAGGAGGAGGTATGGACGAAATAGCAGCAGCAGAACTAAGTGACAAATTCCTCGAGTTTTTCAATGAATATTACACTGAAAAAATAAATGATATGTATATAGGCTATCCGAAAACAAGAAGCATCATGGTCAATATAAAAGACCTGGAGAAAATAGATCATGAACTTGCACTCGAAATGATAAACAATCCCGATAGCATACTCCCAGCTGCAAATGCGGCTTTGGCAAAGCTTAATCCTAATCCTGAAGCGAAAGAAAATGTATATGCAAGGTTTTATGGCATTGAAGGCGCGCCTCTCATACAGGATGTAGGCTCCGAATACATAGGAAAGATGTTAACTCTGGATTCCCTCCCAGTAAAGCGCTCTGAGATAATACCGAAGGTCTCAATAGGCGTATTCAAGTGCACGTTCTGTGGCACAACAATAAAAATAAAGATGGAGAGGGATACTGCAATAGAAATATGTCCTCAATGCAAGAGACGATCATTGAAACAAGATAATAACGAATCACATTTCACAAATCTTCAAAAGATAGCTGTACAGGATCCCCTGGAAAAGCTAAAGGGAAGCACTCCGACATGGCAGTTGGAGGTCTGGCTTGAAGACGATCTTGTAAATACTGTAACACCTGGAGACAGGATAGATATAACCGGGATTCTCAGAATAAGGCCAAGAAAATCCTCAAAAGGCAAAGAAGACAAGATGCTTTACTCAATGTTATTTGATGCTGTTTCCATAGAGCATAAACAGAAGGAGTTTACCGACCTTGAAATCTCAAAAGAAGAGGAGAACGAGATAAAGACATTGTCCAAAGACCCGGAGATATTTGAAAAGATTTCCAAATCCATAGCTCCTTCAATATTCGGCTACGACGAGATAAAGAAGGCATTGGCACTTGCATTATTCGGCGGAACTCCTGACAAAAAATTAGTAGACGGAGCGCCTATAAGAAGTGATATACACATGCTTCTCATAGGTGACCCAGGTTCAGCTAAGACAAGACTTCTGCAATCTGTAACAGCGCTCGTGCCCAAAGGCATATATGTAAGTGGAAAATCAACAACATCAGCAGGGCTTACTGCGGCCGCAGAAAAGGATGAATTCGCAGAAGGAGGATGGGTCTTAAAAGCAGGAGCATTAGTCTTAGGTTCAGGAGGCGAAGTCTCAATAGACGAATTCGACAAGGTCAGTGACGAAGACAAATCCTCACTGCTGGAGGCAATGGAATCCCAAACCATCAGCGTTGCTAAAGCAGGAATAGTCGCAAGATTCAATACCAAAACCACAATACTTGCAGCCGCAAATCCAAAATACGGAAGATTTGATCCTAATGCATATCCTGCTGATCAGTTCGACATTCCTCCAACGCTTCTCTCCAGATTCGATCTCATATTCCCTATAAAGGATAATCTTGATGAGGAAAAGGACAAACAGATAGCAAGTCATATCCTAATGCAGCATAGTGCAGCAGGTGCACAACTGGCAGATCTATCTGATTATGAACAAGTGGAGACTCCTCCCCTCAATCACGATCTACTTAGAAAATATGTTGCATACGCAAAAAAGAACATAAGGCCAAGGCTAAGCCCGGAAGCCTCGAATAGGATCTCTGAGTATTATGTGGAGCTCAGGAAGATCGGCATAAAGAGCGGCGCTACTCCTATAACTCCAAGGCAGATAGAGGGCCTAGTCCGCCTATCAGAATCAAGCGCAAAATCGCGGCTTTCAGACATAATAGAAGAAAAGGACGCACAGTTAGGGATCTCTCTCTTTGAATACATGCTTAATACATTAGCAGTTGACAGAGGTGGAAGGAAGGATATAGATGCCTTATTGACAGGAATGCCCAGGGAAAAAGTAAATAAGATAAATTCAATAATGTCCATAATAAAGAAACTTCAGGAAGAGTCTAATGAAGGCATAGCAAAAATAGTCGACCTTCTATCAGAAGCAGAGAAGCAGGGAATAGACCGCGCAACAACAACCAGGTACCTGAGCGAACTGGAGCGCAGCGGAGATATTTTCACCCCGAGGGGAGGCATAGTAAAGATTGTCAGAAGGGAGGATGAATAATTATCTGCTAACTCTCTTTCATCTGAAAATTAGAATAGTTTTTAAATTATTTCTTTCTAAAGCTATAAGATAAAATGGCAACGTCTTCATCAAGAAAGCGAAGGAACAAGAATCCACCGGCTGAAAACTCAGAGCAACCCACAACACAGGAAAGCAAAAAGAGGCCTATTGCTGCAAGCCTACTTGCAATA
>JAKBRL010000001.1:0-18260 GCA_021845465.1 Microcaldota archaeon | reverse complement strand
ATAGCATTTGGTTTATCAGCTCTCTTCATATCAAAAACATTGAAGCATTCTAAGCTTATGGCGATAGCAATAGCAATTGCCGCGTTTATAAGCCTGCCAATGGGCGGCGGCTTCATAATAGGGCTCATATTATCCGTGATAGGTGCCATATTGTTATTTATATTCAAGGGTTGACAAACAAAACTAGATTAAGGTCCAATTATGTATGTAAACGATTCTCTCAGGAACGCATACTTAACCCTAAAGGAAAAACCAACGATTATACTTTTGTTCATCGGATACGAGATATTCCAACTTCCCATTCTCTTTCTATACTTATTCCTTATTCAAAACGCTTCAAATCCTTCTAATCTTCAATTATTTACACTTTCTATAGTTTTTCTAGCAGCACTAATTATAGTAAATTTTGTATTCTATATCATTCTGGCTTCGATGTCTGTAATGATAGCTAAACAAAAAATCGAAGGAGGAAAGATCCTCCTGAAAAAAGCATTCAGCGACGCAAAGCCCTTTTTCGCAAGAACTGCGGGTTTATTTATTGTAATATTCCTGATCTTCGGAATAATAGCAACGCTGATGGTATCTGGATTCATATTCGGCGGAATAGGAGGGTTTCTCATTATCCTAATAAGTTTTGTACTCTCTGTCTTTCTCGCAGTGACAATTACACAATCATTAACCATATCTATAATTGAAAATCTAGGTATAATAGCATCTATTAAAAAAAGTTACAACAAATCTCTCCCATTTTTCTGGTCTATATTTGAAATAGAGTTTGCAATTTCTGCAATCGCAGGCGCAATTGTTTCAATAGGATATCTAATATCACTTATATTCTCTCCAATTCTAGGCAGCATAATATCTTCAATATCTTCAATAATATTCACTCCGATTTTCTTGATCGCTATTCCATTATTCTACTTTTATTCTAATCAAAAGCCAAATCAGAATAAGCCCGAGATTGGTACTTCTTCAGTACCTCCGAAAATCAGCCAAAGCTGATCTCAGAATTCTTGCTGCCAAGCCTTAAAAGATTCCTTGCCATTTCGCTTGGCATATCCATATCCCCATACCTGCCAAGGAATCTACCGAATCCCAATACTTCAAGAATTTTCAGGGTGAAACCCATTCCCATGTTTCCAACTCCGGAATAGAAACTCTTCACCATCTCATGCATCCATATATCAAGCATGAAAGTCTTCCTGTAAGCTCTTTCATATTGATAAAGATCCGCTCCATGTTCAAAATAATTCTTTATAGATTCAGCGGCAAGAATGCCTGCAATGCTTCCATATATAATGCCTCCACCTGTCGAGGGCTTTACCTGCCCCGCAGCATCTCCTACAAGCAATACTCTGGATTTAGGGTCTACTATGCGGCTGCGCTGCGATACCGGTATCATGCTTGCCCCTTCTGAGATTCTTTTAGCGTTTCCTATTACATCTGAAATCTCCTTTGTGGATATAAATTTCTTAAAAGAAGCCATTGCATTTCCAAAAGAAGAATCAACACCTATTCCTACTTCCAGTATATCTTCGGAATTTGGGCATATCCATCCGAACAAGCCTTTTGAAACCTTACCATCAAAAAAAACATCAACTACCCTGTGGTCGTCATGGCTTGTGTTATACTCTGCCTTATATGTAAGCAGATAATTCTTAATGCTGCCGATTTTATAGTGCCTTGCAACTTCAGAGACTGCCCCATCAGCACCAACCACTATCCCTTCCGAAGAGAATCCTTCGAGTTCTCTTCCTGTCACTCTCTTTCCTAAAAGGACATCAGCACCTTCTGCAACAGCTTCATCATGGCATATATCATTAAGGCGCTTTCTGTCAAGTACGTGGGCAACTGCAGGCTTTGAGGAAATATTCATGGTCTTGCCATTAGCATGTATCCTAGCTCCATGAAGCGTATTAGTGATTGCACTGCTATAGTTCATGCCTATCTTCTGAAGACCTTTTATTGAAAGAATGCCTGAGGCCCTGACCGGCTCTCCTAAAACTCTCTTCTGGTCATAGACTACAGTATTTATGCCAAGCTTCGCAAGCCTCTTGGCTGTAACAAGCCCTGCTGTCCCTCCTCCAATTACCGAAACCTTCTCTTCCATTATCTAGCTCACTTAAAATTGATAATAATACTTACAATTAAAAATTAAGAAACTTTATGTTATACCTCTTCCAGACACTCTTTTTCCTAAATGAAACATCATCTATATAAATATGACCTAAAAATATTATGCTGTAATCAATAGTGCTTAAAACGCATCGTTAAATAGCTAAACAATCAATGGTTTCTACAATGCTCTTCACCGACCTCCTAATCGGATTCTTATCAATAATGATTCCTGGCTTCTTCCTGGCCTTAGGCCTGCTCAAGAAAACTAAGCTTAACATATTTGAGATATCGGTTATAGGATTCATATTCGGAATGATATTCCCTCCTATGCTTACTTGGACAGAATCCTATTTCAGGGATATTATACATGCATTCTCATTTTCAGTAGGCCTTTACAACATAAATGTAATACTGCTTACTATAATAGGAATTGCTATATCATATCAACAGGGAGCTTTAGACTTCTCCTTTCTTAGTAATAAGGTATCCTCTTCAAAATCCAGTTCTAGAGTCATAACTGAAATAAACGCATCAGCAAGAGAGCGGATAACACATCTTAGAAAGCAATTCTCTTCAGCAGAACTAGACATGGCTATGGTAAAGGCTCATGAAAAAGAAGAGGAAGAGCTCGCAAGAAGAAACAACGATGAGATCGAGGCTCTAAAAAAGAAGGGAGCAGGAGCAGAAGAACTAGAACATGTAAAGAAATCCCACATAGAGGAAGAAAACAGGTTAATAAGCGAGCATGAAAGAGAGGAAAAACACTTCCTAAGCAGCGGAAAGAGCCCAGCGGAGAAAAACTCTTCTTCAGACTCAAAGAAATGGGCCTATGTTGTATGGGGAATCCTCTTCGCTATAATGCTGATCACATTCGCTTCAAGAATAATAAATATAGGAAACTCTCCAAAATACTTCGAGTTTGATCCTTATTTTGACATGTTAAGCACAAGGCAGATACTGGCCTATGGCTACCAATTCCGGCTTGATTATTCTGCATGGCCTGTCAATAACGGCACTACTGACAGAATACAGCCATTGATTCCTTATCTGGAAGCGTATTGGTATCGAATTGCAGATACGCATCCAAGTTCATCCACAATAAGCACTAACCTTCTATCACTTGTAAGTTCCTATTATCCTCCAATAACAGCGGCACTCCTCGTTTTCATAGTCTTCATGTTTGTCTATCATGAGTATGGCTCACTACCAGCGCTTACTGCCGCAGCACTTATAGCAACAATGCCTACACTAATAACAACATTCATAGCCGGAGAGCAACTTCTTGAACCATGGGGCATCTTCGCATTATTCTTCATGGTGGCAGCATACTCCCTCGCAGTAAAGAACCCAAAAGAGAAGAGATATGCAATACTTGCAGGAATAGCGTTCGCATCCAATTTCCTCGGAGCCCACTACTACAATGTAACTGCCGCAGTACTTGCACTTTACATACTTGTACAAGGAATAATCGATACCCTAAGGAAGAAGAGCAGCATAGACTTCTTCAAGTCAAACGGAATCATGCTCCTTGTCATAATAATATTCTATGTGATATATGCCCCTTACAACGCAACCCTTTCAAACAGGATTCCAAGCATACTTGGCATACCAACTATCATAGGCTTCCCTCTTATAGCGTTCATAGCAGCCCTGATATTCGAATACCTGCCCGTTTATCTTGAAAAGTACAAGCTCCTAAAGAGAACAACTGTAAATGACCTTGTAGTAAGAATAAGTCTTCTTGTTTTGATTCTGGCTCTTGCCGTACTCAGCCCTCTCAGCAGGCCTATAACCTCATTTCTAGCTCTGGCTTCTCACTTTACAACTCCATCAACCCCACTATTCATGACTGTACAGGAATACGTGACTACCGGCGCTGCCTTCAACTTCGGATCTGCGGGATTCGGAGTCATAGGCGCAGCCATATCTGGATTCCCTATAACTGTATGGATAATTCTTGTATTGTTTGGAATATTCACCATCTATGATATCTTCGTAAAAGATTCAAGGTCTGCAATATTTACATTTGTCATGGTCGCAGTGCTTGCAGTTGCAGGAATGAGTGAAATAAAATATCTTCCACACTTCGGAGTAGCTTACATAATCGCACTGGGAATCGTGATAGGGGAACTTTATATATTGATAAAAAGGCTTGAGCCTTCAAAGAGGCAGATTGCAACTTATGTTCTGATCGGTATTATATTAATTGCAATAATACTCGAATCAGGCTCAATGTTAAGCACATTCACTGCATATGGAAAAAGCTGCAACAATGTAACAAATGTAGTCGCAGCTACTATGTACTGCAATACCCTTACAAATCAATGGCTAAATGCCCTTTCCTGGACGAAAAGCAACATAGGACCACACGCGCCAAGAATACTTGCATGGTGGGACTATGGAGACTGGATAAACTGGTTTGGAAACAGCAATGCCGTGATTCGAGGCGACAACGCAGTCGCAACTCTCGACTACAATGTAGCTGCACATTTTGTTCTGGGAAACAAAGACGGATACAATGCCACCAGGCTTGCATCATTCATGGACAATACAGCTCAGGCAGGATATCTTCTATTTGACAACCAACTAGTGCAAAAATGGTCTGCTCTAGATTTCCTTGCATGCGTAGACATAAACCAAACAAGCCGTGCATATGCAATTTCACAAGGAGCCCAGTACAACCAGCCATTCCTGATAGGCACTTCTCCATGCGAGACGGCTCACGATCCGGTAGACATAGCCATTCCAGCACAGCCTACTATAAACCAGTACTGCAGCTTTTCCAACACTACTACCGCAGTGCAGGGATTGGCACTTGTAGGCCAAACCATACCAAATGTTCTAAACTCCTCATACTGTGTCTCAACAACCCCTAACTCAAACGGAGTCCTGGATGTATACAACGAAAACGGCACCAAGACCAACATAGTACTGTCTACTAATTACTATATGGGAAGCCTACAGGGCCCTAACGGCCAGACACTAATGGAGTTCCTTGCAATATATCTGCCAAACGGGCCAAATGATACCATTACGAATGCACCTACTGAGTTTTACAGCTCGACATACTACAAGGGCTTCTTCTTTGGAAAACTGCCAGGATACACTCTAGTTTATCCTGAGAACTTCTCCGGAATAAACATGGTGAACTCATCAAACCAGGTAATGATATTGAGGCTGAATAACTACACAGGAAAGCTTCCATACATACCTCCTAAGCCAAGCTGGGTTCACAACAATTACACTATACCTGGATGAGGTGATAGTGAATGAAACTTCTCATAATACAGCCATATGTATCCCTGAAAGGAGGCTTCGAGCGCGTAATGCTGAAGATAGCCGAGCATTATTCAGCACCAATATATACTCTGGAATACAATCCGAAAACAACATTTCCCGAATTCAAAGACTTAGACATAAAGGTAATAGGAAAGGATGTGCCTTTCTCAGAAGCGCTTCCATACAGGGCATCACAAGGCCTCAGATACGGATACAACTTCTACAACTTAAAGCTAACTGAAGACTACGATGTGCTAAATGCACATATCTCTCCAAGCGAGTGGATACGCCATAAGAATCCAAGAGTTCTGTGGTACTGCCATACTCCTCCAAGGGAGGTCTACGATCTCTATTCTGAAAGGATGAAATACCGGTCATACAAAGAGAAGTTCCTATATTCCGCAATGACTAAAGCCTACAAGCTTATATCCAACAGGGTTATAAAAAACATAGAAGCCATAGCTGCAAATTCAACAAACACACAAGCAAGAATCCTGAAATATCTTGGAAGGGAATCCGAAGTCATAAATCCAGGGATAGACTACGAAAAATTCAGTAATCAAGGAGACGACAAATACTTCTTCTATCCTTCAAGAATACTCACCAACAAGCGCCAAGATTATGTAATAGAAGCATTCAAGCGATTCAGCAAGTCTTCTAAAAAAAGGTACCATCTTATAATTGCAGGCACCTTATCTGCAAATCCGGAACACCAGGCCTACTATAAAAAGCTGATATCCTTATCAAAAGGCCTTGATATAAAGATAAAAACAAACATAACAGACAAGGAGCTTTCAGAACTATACTCCAGATCTTCAGCAGTGCTCTTTTCTGCTATAAACGAGGATTATGGATATGTGCCATTGGAAGGAATGGCAAGCTCCAAGCCTGTAATCTCTGTAAATGAAGGAGGCCCAACAGAGACAATATCAGAAGGAAAAACCGGTTTCCTAGTCAATTCACCAAAGGAGATGGCCGAAAAGATGCTTTATCTCACAGAGCATCCGGGGGAATCTGCAAAGATGGGCAGAAACGGAAGGAAGAGAGTCGTAAGCAATTATTCCTGGGAAATTTTCTTCAAAAAGTTTGATATTGAGCTCTCAAAAGCCAGAAAGCAGATCCAGAAAGGATAATTGATATTCAAACGCAAAAGTTAGCAAGCATTTTGGCTGAAACGCGTAGGATCACAAAAACAATGATTAATAAGGTGTAATTGCAATATGGTATTTGTGAATAAGAAGCTAAAATGTGCAGTCTACAAAACCACTATGACTGCAGTTCCAGATATTCCACTGATCAAAGCTGGGAATGATCTAGGAGAGATCATATTCGGTGCTATGGCACGAAATAAGATGGAGACAAGAGATGGAGATATTCTGGTCATCTCATCTAAAATTATCTCCAAAGCAGAAGGGCGCTTAGTCTCTCTTAAATCGATAATACCATCAAAAAAAGCAGAGAGGATAGCGCAGAAAAGCGGGAAGGACCCCAGAGTGGTTGAACTGATAATGAAGGAAGGAGAGATAATACGTGTGGAGAACGGCATTATCGAAACAATTCATAAGTTAGGTTTTATCTGCACAAGCAGTGGGATAGATAGGGCCAACACAGGCACTCTAGAAAAGGAAATGGTAAGCCTTTTGCCAGCAGATCCAGACGACAGCGCGAACCGCATCAGGAATAGGATTAAGACTCTCACAGGCAAGGAAGTTGGAATTGTGATAAATGATTCATTAGGGATAAGGTATAGGGCAGGTTCGCTGGGGCTTGCAATAGGAGTGTCTGGTATACCTGCACTTTTGACAGGAGATATGAATGAGGTGGACATATATGGCAAGAAGAGGAACGTAAGGATCGCATTTGCAGATGAGGTCGCCGCCGCCGGTTCTCTGTTAATGGGTCAAAGCGACGCCGGTCTACCTGTCATTCTGATAAGCGGCCTAAGGTATAAGAATAAAAACGGTAAGATATCCGATCTGCTTGAGTCTGGCAGACTAAGAAAAGACATTGGAAAATTAAAGAGAAATATAAACTTATAAAGAGTATTTAGATAATAGAATACCAGAGCAACAAACAATACACGCCTGCCGGATAGACTACAGACGAATCAGCACACTACGTTAAACTCCTACAATTATTCTGCCCTGATGCTAAAATTATAGTAGTCTAGGCTCATTCTAGGAAATCCAGAAACTAAATTACATTAAGGAATCTGCGATCCAATCTCACCTAATGTTACTGATGATGTCGCATTCGGCTCATCTGGAGTACTGTAACTAGCAACAAGGTAGTCGCTCGATTTATTTGAAATAGCAGGAACTGACAAAGTTATCTTCGCAATACTTCCGTTATTCAGCGCGGGTAAGCTTACATTATAACTTGGAAAAATACCAAGATTATAATTCTGATCATAAAAAGAATAATTCATTAAAAAGAATTTTACATCGGTCCAATTACTGCCACTATTCTGACTTATACTCAAGGTAATACTATCTGTATTATTATTAGAATTAATACTCTGGATATCACATGTAAATCCTGCGTATCCGGTACACTCATAATTTCCCAAACCTAAAGTCAGTCCCTGTCTATTGGAAGAGACACTTGTCTTATTTACTGTGAATTTCGAATATCCAAAATATGCAATTATCACTACAGCCACTACTCCAATCACAAGTAAGCGGCTGACTTTCGTACCTGTGCCTCTGGAAGAAGCGGATGATGTAGGATTTACAGACTGAGCAGAAGGATTACTCTGTGAATTATATCCAGAAGGAATAGAAGAATCTGCGTTATTTGGCTTACTCTTTGAAACTATAAACCCAAAACCAAACATGACCTCAAGAAATTACATACTTCGATATGACCTTCGTTGCCCTCTCGAGTACTATCTTTATATTCTTGGTTGTATTCGACCCGGTACAGATCAGTTTTCCATTTTTGAATAATATTATAACTGCCTTAGGCTCCTTTATCCTATATATCGCGCCTGGAAATTGTTCAGGTTCGTAATCAACTTCCCTGATATTCTTTGAAAGAGAAAAAAGGTCTATATTGGCATGAAGATCCGACTTTACCACTATGTTTTGTATCTTTATCTTAGGGTTTATCTTAACTAAGGGCTTCCTGTTTTTTTCTTCCTTTGCCATGGTATTCAGATATACTTATAACATGAAGCTTTTTAAAGCTATCTCGGGAAACCACTCATCCGGAAGCCCTATTCTCGACTAAAAGGCATGCATCTGCACTATCAAAGCCTCTCTCCAAAGGTATAAATATTTTGCCTGGCATAATATATTGTCTTTCAGAATAGCAAGAATTGTTTTGAAAAACGTCTCTATTTGTACTTAAAAAAGAAAACAAGTGATAATATGGCAGAAAACCAACTAGGAGGGCAACAGTATTTGATATTACCTGAAGGGGCAAGCAGACTAATCGGAAAGGAAGCCCAGCGTACCAACATTGCAGTAGGGTATGCGGTATCCAGCATAGTGCGAACTACTCTGGGTCCTAAAGGAATGGACAAGATGCTTGTAAGCGAATTAGGAGACATAATAATAACTAACGACGGAGCAACAATCCTGCAAGAGATGAATGTAGAGCACCCTATAGCAAAGATAATGGTAGAGATAGCCAAGACTCAGGACAAGGAGGTAGGCGACGGAACAACCTCCGCGGTGATAATTGCCGGAGAGATGCTTAAGAATGCAGGAAGCCTACTCGACCAAGGGATACCTCCTGCAGCAATAATAAAAGGCTACGAGATGGCAAGATCCAAGGCATATGAGATATTAAACTCAATAGCAGGCAAGATAAGCTTGAACGACGAGGACAAGCTTCAAAAGATAGCAATGATCTCGATGGGCTCAAAGAACATAGGAAGCCCAGAGACAAAGCAGATGCTCGCAAAATTAGCATTGCAGGCAATAAAACAGGTATCCATAACTAATGGAGACAAAGTAACAATAGACAGAGACTTCATTAAGCTCGAGAAGAAGGAAGGCAGCTCCATAGAAGAGACCAGCTTCATAAACGGTGTCCTTATAGACAAGGAGATAGCACATCCTGGAATGCCTAAGCAGATAAAGGACGCGAAGATAGCTTTACTTGATGTCGCTCTGGAGATAGAAAAGACAGAGACTGATGCAAGGATAGAGATAACCTCTCCAGATCAGATGCAGGCATTCTTAGCCCAGGAAGAAAAGATGCTGAAGGAGATGGCCGAAAAGATAGCAAAGAGCGGAGCAAACGTAATATTCGTCCAGAAAGGAATAGACGATGTTGCACAGCACTATCTCTCAAAGGCAGGCATAATGGCTGTCAGAAGAGCAAAGAAGAGCGACATGGAAAAACTTGCAAAGGCAACTGGCGCAAGGCTTGTAACAAGCCTTGATGACCTCACAAAAGAGGATCTCGGCTTTGCGGGAATGGTTGAGGAGAAGAAAGTCTCAGGAGAACAGATGGTATTTGTAGAGAAATGCAAAGATCCAAAGAGCGTGACCATTTTCATAAGGGGAGGCGCAAAACAGACAGTCGATGAGGTAGAAAGGGCACTTACAGATGCTCTAGGTGCACTAGCAAGCGCAATAGAGTCAGGCAAATATGTGACCGGAGGAGGAAGTACCGAGATAGAGGTAGCCTCAAAGATAAGGGACTATGCAACTGACGTAGGAGGCAGAGAGCAGCTTGCAATACAGGCATTTGCAGACGCGCTTGAAGTCATACCTAAGACACTTGCAGACAGCGCAGGGATGGATGCCATAGATACTCTAGTAAGCCTAAGGACTAAGCATAAAACAGATTCTGGGAAGGTCTATGGAATAGATGTGTACACCAACTCCATAGCTGACATGGAAAAGCCAGGAGTAATAGAGCCTCTGAAGGTAAAGCTCCAAGCCCTTTCAAGCGCTACAGAAGCAACAGCTGCAATCCTTAGGATAGATGATATGATAAGCTCCAAAGGAAGGTCTGGAGGCGCTGGCGCAGGAGGCGGAATGCCTCCAGGAATGGGAGGAATGCCTGAATAATGAAAAACAAAAGCAGGGCCGATGAAATCTGAATCGAAACAGAAAAAGGCCCCGCTTATTTTATTTTTTTTATTTATTTATGTTTATTTCCTATAGGATAATAAATAAGCTTTCAAATAACGGATCAAAGTTTACCATTGAGAAATATCCTTCTTGCAAAATTCATCCTTTGGAAGCATATAGTCTCTAATCCTGGGAAATCTGGCACACTACGCCGTGCCGCATCCCCGTCCATTAAATCTGCCTATAATATTGCCACTTTCTGCGTCTATGTATATCCCTTTTTCAAAATTTGGATTTAGACAATTTCCCATATTTTTGCCTTCAACATACACCACCCAAACAAAGACCATAGGTGAAATGTCTGTGTAGTTATTTCCTGTTTTAACAACATAGTTTAACGAAGCCAAATATGTAGTATTATAACCATCTGCATAAAGCCCAAATCTTTTAGCTATTTTTATGGCATAATCCGGAGAGACTGAGATATAATAAGGCCGCATTGGACCATTATATAACATTACAGAATTATTTGTATTTAGTATTACTGAACCATTGTTGTAAACTGGTACAATTATCGAACCTTCTATGGTGTTGTTAACTATAACTATTCCAGAGTTCTGTGCTATTTCATTACTTATAATGATTGAATTTGCAATAGGTATATTATATGAAAAATAAACTATACTGATATTCGAATTATATGTAGGAACTTCAAGTAGAGGATGTACATACCTATCATAATAATTCTGTCCTAGTCTGTTTTTAAGAAAATCCGATGCAATACCTATAACATTAGAAGCTATACTAGATTTAACGAAATTACTGTTATTAGTGTTAATTGCTGCATTGTTCAGATTCATGAACGACAAGAAGTAAGATACCGGATATAAATCATAATTTGTTGAAGTATCTCCACTCAGAATCCAACTGTTGGTATTAGGTAACAAATAGTAAATTCCTAAGACGCTGTTAATCTCTGCAACTATAGATCCTGTTCCTTGAACTTGTGTGGATACCAGTCGGTATGTATGATCCGTAGAGATTTGATTTAAACCAGAATTCTGTATAATTCCAGGAACTACCACCAAAACTGCAAGCAGTACTATGACTATTCCGATAATAGCAGACACTATAAATGCGATTCTCTTACGATTCATAACTCGATTTATACAAAAATATCTAAAAACCCCCAAGTTACAATGTGCACCTTGTTACAAGCAAATATTAGTCCAGGACTACCCCCCCACAAGCCCAATTCAGACAAAAAGCTATATATCTTGAATATCATTATATATTGCTGTTGAATAATCTTTATTATAAATACTGCGTGTTCTTATGGCTAAAATAATAGTAACCGGCACCCCAGGCTCAGGAAAGTCGACCATACTAAACAACATAAAAATAATCAAGATAATAAGCCTTGCAGACGAAATGCTTAAGCGTTCCTCAACAAACGGCGTAGTCGACAGGGACAAGCTAAGGTATATGTCCTATGATCAGATCGCTTCGATAAGAAAGGATGTGATTCTCAACACAATAAACAAGATAAATGAAGACCTCTTAATAGATACGCATCTGACTGTCAAGAAGAAGACACGATATGTGCCTGGCTTCTCCAAATCCGATCTTGATTCATTCAAAGACCTAAAAGGCATAATATATATAGACGCACACGCAAACGATATACTGTTCAGAAGGCTTATTGACAAAACAAGGTCAAGGGAGGATGAGCCAGAAGAAGAGATACACGAACAGCGGCGTATAAATATCTCAATGGCGTCATATTATGCAGCACATCTAAATCTGCCTTTATACATAGTAAAGAACAGGCAGAATCAAGTTGAACGTGCCGTCAGTGATATGGAAGAAGCAATAAATGAGATACTTGGAAAGAGTGTTTAAATGATACCCCTTCAGGCAGAAATAATATTAGTTGCAGCAGCTTACTCAATACTACTCATAGCTCTGCAAAGAGTCATCATAGATGTTGACCGAATGTATGAACTGCGCGCACATATGAATACCCATCAAAAACATCTTATGGAACTTACCAAGAGAAATGCAACAAAGGAAGAGATTGCAGAAAAACAGAAAGAGCTCATGGCAGTCAGCTCAGAGAGCATGAAGATGCAGATGAAGCCAATGATAGTGACTCTTCCATTATATGCTGTACTATACTATCTTGTATTACCACGATATTTTAGCAATGTGCCAAACTTCCATATCTTCTCATTCACTCTGAATTATGGACTAGCATTTATAGTTTTTTCACTTATATTGACTATGGTGCTGCAGCAGCTTATAGCATATTATGACAGAAGGCGTCTAAAAGACAAGTACAACTTCGGCATAATGCAGTCATCATTTAAAGAAGAGCCTAAAAATAATACTTAAGGTGTTAAATTTGCCAAAACCTATGCATAGATCAAGAAGTATGAGAAGGCTGGATAGGGTAACCCCATCCGGAAAGCACGTTGTGCATTATGTAAGAAGAAAGAATTCGATGCCTCACTGCAGCATATGTGAAAAGGAGCTCAGTGGGATATCAATCCAGAAGAATGCCAAAGGAAAGAGCCTAAAGACCAATTCCAGAATATTCGGAGGAGTGCTCTGTGGAAAATGCGCTTCCGAAGTAGTCAAATATGCAAGCAGGATAGAGCACGGAGAGATGAAGATGAGCGATGTCAGCGTAAAACAGAGGGCATACATACTTCAGATGGTATCTCATTAAGACCATTAAGATTGATCTGCAAAATCTCTCTTTCTACGCAGTAGGCTAATCGCTTAATGTTGTTTCTGGCCTTTTTTCTTTACGTCTTTATCCTTCTGGCTAATCTTCAACTCAGGCATATAACTCAGAAAGGAGAGAAGGTACAACGCACCAACTACAACTATTCCTGTTATAATAGCCAATACCTTATTCTGCGCCACTATTATTCCAAAAACAGCAAACAATACTCCCAGTATAATATAAGTCCTCTGCCTTGATTTGTATTTCTTAAAATATTTCTTATAATTATCATAACAATCGTTGCATATCACTACCTTGTTGTTTGAAAGCGGTTTCTTAAGAATATCATGCTTGAACCACCTTATACTGCGTATCACGTCATCTTCCTCAATCTCTATGCCGCGCTTCTCCTTTCCGCAAAGCATACAGTAATAAGCCTTCTTCTCCATTCAATCTACCTCAAGTTTTACAAGCCTTCCAAAAGAGCTCTTTATCCTCTCTTCATCAAGCACATTGAATACCTCAGCCACTGTCGTGTCATCTACTCCTATCCTTCTTAATATGTTGTTTATATCATACTGCCGCAGGCCAAGCTTCTCAAGCATATCAACAAAGAAGACCACATTCACATGCCTATGCATCTTGTTGAGCTTATTTACCAGCTCTTCTGCTGCTCCCTCTCCTATTCCTAAGGCAGTAAGCATCTTCTTCAGATCTATTCTGCTAACGCTGTAACTTCCAGGCATCAGACACCAGCCCCTTTCCGCTCATACGAGAATACCTTGGTTATTAGCATATCGGATAAGCCTATATCCCTGAGCAGGGCAACAACCACATCCCTTCCTATGTTCTCGGCAAGCAACAGCTCCACAAAATTCCTTATATCTACCTTCTTTTCCTGTGCACTCATCTCCTTGAATACCTTGATATAGCTTTCAGGATTCAGCCCGTTCTCCACTAGCTTCGCATCAAGCGTAATCCTGTCGAATGTGAAGTCTTTCTTTATGTCAGGATTTTGAAGCTCATCAGCTTCCAGAAGGCTTTCTATGCTTATAATATACATATCGAGAGGAAGCTCTCCGACAATATGCTCAATAAGGAAGACATTTGGGAATTTTACCGAGGTATTGAATGACATGTCCACCGCCGCCTGGCCTACCCCGAGCTTGCTTATCTCAGATCTCATGAAATCCGAGAAATTGAGCGATCCCTGGAGATACTGCATAAACTTCTCGAATTTTATTCTAAGCATTATTGTAGTTCCGACATTGGAAAATATTGCCTCGTTTATGTCTGTAGGATTCTGAGATGCAACTATAAGCCCAAAAGAGTACTTTCTACCTTCCCTTATTATTGTAACGGCGTCGCTCCTTTCGTCGCTAGCTATCTTCCATGCCTCATCAAGTGTTACTATTGTCTTAAGTCCTGCATTAGAGCTCCATGACTCCATCCTCATCTTTTCCTTAAGAGTCTGGAGTATGAAAAGGGCAGCCAGAGCCCTAAATCTCTCATCCGGAAGGCTTGAAAGATCAAGGTCGACAAGTCCCGAAGTGGTAAGCTTGCCTATGTCTATGGTGCTCCTATTTGCAAAATAATCTTCGCCAGGTCTTGAGAACTGCCTGAGCCTGTATATGGCATTCTCAAGCTCCGCAGGGTAGGCATACGTTCCCTCTGTCTGCTTTTCTTCGAGAAGGCTGACAACATCCTTGAGTGTAGGCGCCTCCTTTCCTTCAGGCGGGCGATTTGCTATATTGAATCCGAAATTTACGTATGCCTGTTCAACAGCCTCGGCAGTAAGCCTTCTCTGTTCAGGATACTCGCCTATGTCTGTAAGTATATCAAGAGAGTTCATTATCTGCTTGGTTCTGTCAAGGGGTCTCATCCCTGAGAGATCCATTATATTCATGTAGTCTCCTTTCGAGAAGGAGATTACCCTTCCTCCGCTCTGCTTAACCCATGATATATACTCTCCTGCCCAGTCTATTATTATGGCATTTGTGCCCCATACGTAGCTTGCCCTTGTAAGGAATGTCTTTACAAAAAAACTCTTTCCAGAACCTGTTATGCCCACCACGCTTATATGTGGGTTTGTGAGAGAAGCAAATGTCCAGGTAAAAGGCACTCCAAAGAGTTTAGTTATGCCTACGAATATGGAATTTGTAGGATCATTTAACAAGAATTCGTAAGGCGGTTCAGGAGGCCTGCTAAGAAATGTTCTCTTAGCAAGCTCATTTGTCATAATATTCTGAATCTTAAGCAGTCCCATGGTAATTTTAAACAAAATAAATCTAAAAGCCCTCTTGTTGGCAAGAGGGCCTTTAAAATAAAATCAAGGGGCTGTGTATTCAGACTGCCATGAGTTGGTGTATACTACAGATCCTACCGAGGCGCCATTCTGGTCGTTTCCGCTGTAGTCGTTAGGATTGCCATTAAGAGGCCACCATCCTACAAGATTCACTGCTACTGAAGGCACAACTCCTATGCCGCTGTGATACATTGCAAGCACCTCTGCAGGGCTTAATGTTGCATTATAGTACTGCACGTTAGATATCATTCCGTTAAATGTGGTGCCTGATGTTCCTGCAACATCTCCTATATACATTGTAGGGTTAGTTGTAAAACTTCCAGATCCAGAGTAGACCTGCTGTCCGTTCACATACACTGTATTTATTCCGTTGAATGTTACTGTTATAAAACTCCATGTGTTGTAGAGTGATGATACTCCAGTATATCCGTTCCCATCAACTCCCAAGCCTCCGCTTCCAAATCCTATGTAATTTCCTCCTGCAAATGAGACCACTCCTGACTGCGCAGGCTGTGTACTCTTTGCATCCATCCAGAAAGATATTGTTCCTGAAGAACTTCCTGAAATAACTCCTGTTGCCTCAACATAAGAATTTGAGATAGGGTTGAAAGAAGCAACCTGATCTGGCTCGCCATTTGTACACTCTCCCTGTGCTGATACGTGTGCAGAGGTTCCAGGTCCATTAGGTCTCTCTATCTGGCAAGCTCCAGGACCTACTTTTGGAGTAAGAAATCCTGCATTAAAGACTCCCAAACCAAACAGCGCACCTAGAACTACAGCAATTATAAGTATTGCCCATCCGTATGTCATAAGATACTCCATTGCACTTTGGAGCTTGAAATTTCCCATGTAACTCGATTATATTAGAAAGGAAGTCTTTATAAAGTTATTCTAAATCAGGAAGAGGGCATATTCTCATAAGCTATTCCGGCATTATAGCCTTAATCCTCAGTAATATTTTTATAATGTTAGCATGAAAGGTATAATCAGGAGATAATATGGAAGCATATTGTGTTAAATGCAAAGAAAAGAAAGAGATGAAGGGAGCGAAGGAAGTAACCATGAAAAACGGCAAAAAAGCAATGACCGGAACATGCGAATCTTGCGGAACCAAGATGTTCAAGATAGGCGGGAAGTAAGAAGGCAAAACAAGCTATAAGCCTTTTAACTGAATACAAGATTCCCTATCTGGTTATGGCCTTCAGGATAGCTCCATCTTAATTCGAATTTATTTTATTTTTTATCTCTTCCTAAAATAAACAAAATCTATTCAAGGTTTATGTATTGCTACTACTTCAATCTTAAACACTAGAGTCTTTCCTGCAAGCGGAGAGTTGAAGTTTACGGTTACATCATTCGAGCCTACTGCTGAAATGATTCCGTGTTCCTGAAGCCCATTGGCTATCCTTGTGACTGGAGTGCCTACAATTATATTCGCAGTGCTGTTTACTCCGAATGCATTTACAGGAACGCTCACAAAAAGCGAAGAGTTGACTTCTCCATAGCCTTCCTGAGGTGATACTGTTATTGTCTTGTTCTGATCAAGCCTCATTCCCACAACTCCAAAATCAAAACCAGGTATAAGCTGTCCTGCACCAACTGTAAAATTAAGCGGTGCTTGGCCTACATTAGTACCAAAAATTGTACCATTAGTAAAGCTTCCAGTGTAATACACGCTTACATTGTCCCCTACCTTTACTGTCTGGGCGTTTGCTGCGTATACAAAAAAGAGAACACCTATCACTGCCATTATGACTACTACAATAATTGCCAATATCGCATATCTTCCAAAATTCATAATATTCACATTATTCTTATTTTTTTTATCTTAAACTTGCCTTAAACCGATTAATTACTATTAACATTAACCAGAAAAGCTTCTTAATTATATCCTATAATGCCTATCTATCTCTATATACTTATCCTGACTCGTAATCAAAGAGATCAATCCCTAATTTCTCAAATCCGTCGCAATGCGCGACTACAGTGGCTCCATACTTCTCCGCTGCAGCGGCTATAAGTGCGTTAGCAAGCGGCACATCCTTATTGCTGTACTTCTCTGCTTTCAGAGTCAATTCAGCATCTATCTTTACCATTTTCAGCTTTGAGAAGAGAATCGCCTCGACTCTGTCATTGGCAAGCGAAACATCCTTCCTCGCATAAAGGTAATAGAGTTCTGTGAGGGTTATAGGACTTACATATCCGTTCACTTCCTCCTTTTCTACTTTATTCAAGAGCTTTGCTATCTTTCCAGCGCCTTTATCACTGTTGAAAAAAGCTATGAATGAAGATGTATCAAATATGTAATCCATCAGAAGCACCAATCCTCTTAACCTGCTTTCTGTTCCACTCACTTCTAAGCTTCTTCAAAGAAGAAGAACTTATCCCAAGTTTCTTGTCTATCCCCATAAGTTCTGAGAATGGAGATATTGGCCTTATAATCAACTCTCCGTTCGATTCCCTAAAAACCAGTATACTCTTCTCAGAAATGTTTAATTTCTTCCTAAGTTCGTACGGTATTACAACTTCCCCATTTGGAGACATGTTTGCAGTCGCCAGAGACATGTTAACACGCTTATCTCAGGAAATGATAAATATAAATGTCTTACTGGCATACAACCTTTTAAAAATCAGATAACCGACAGATAGCTATCTGCCGATAGAAAAAGTAAGTAGAAGCAAGCTTGATTTTTGATGAAACTTTCTCTCTAAAGAGAGTGCTTCAAATTAGGATTTAGTTGCGGTGCGCTCACAGGTCGCTTGCGCTCCCTGTCTACACGCCCGCCCTATCAAAGCC
>JAKBRL010000010.1 GCA_021845465.1 Microcaldota archaeon | reverse complement strand
GTGCTCATTGTACTGTAAAAGACAGCTATGAAATTAAGCCCTTTCAGAGAAGCTCCGTAATTTCCAAGGACAGCCTTCAAGACAAAGAGACTCATATACAGAGTTGCAAAATTAGCCATGGTTATATTGAAGATATTGGTAAGGCTCATAGGCACAACATATCTAAGTGCATCAAACATTCTCTTCCTGTCAGGCAGGCGTGCCTTGAACTTATTCTTCTTTCCTATCAGCTTTACAAGGAATGCGAATGCAAGCACTGCACCTACCGCATATCCTATCAACATGCCTCCTATGGCTCCATTGACCCCGTATCCTGCTAGAAGAAGCGCTATAGCGGCTATCATCTGCACCGTGTCCACTACCACATTTGCAATAGAGGCCAGCTTTCCCTTTGTAAATCCTACCAGGGCATGCACTGCCGTGCTCTCAGAGGTCGAGAAGAAGATTATGCATGAGACAAGCATCAATGTCAAAGGAGAGATATCAAGTTTTGCAAAAAGCACATTAGCCACATAAGGGCTGATGGCTATTCCCAAAAGCGTAAGCCCCGCGCCTACAGGCATTATTATTGAAAACCCGGTCATCAGGGTATCCAGAACCTTCTGGCCATTCTTCTCATTAAGATATTTGGAGACATTCCTTCCGAAATATGTGCCTATTCCAAAATTTCCTGCAAAGTCTACAAGCATCATGAATCCAAATGCGAATGTATAGATTCCATATCCGCTTGGGCCGAGAAGCCTAGCTACAGTTATGAACGTCACTATTGTTATTATAACTCCGACAAACTGCCCCGCATAAAGGGACGATAGCAGCCTAGCCGAAGCCATGCCAAGTGACTCCTCTTCTGCCTTCATTGATTCAGCCAAGTATACGTTCCAACTCAAGATTTATAATGCTTAGAGTAGAATAGGATATGTAATTCGATGCAGTTTGACTTGGAGTCCTTTAAAAAATACAGATTACACCTTATCGTATTCATCATATACCTTGCAATATCGCTTGTGATGTTCTGGAATATCACTACAGGGTTCTCCACAAGGGTTCCAAACGGCGGCGGGGATGTATACCAGAGCATGTGGGGCCTCTGGTGGGTTCCATACTCTATATTTACGCTGCACCAATCTCCTTATTATACAAATTATCTCTTCTATCCGATGGGCGCAAACCTTGTTTCGGAAACCATGAGCCCGCTGGCAGGAATACTTACCGCACCAATACAGGCATTCGCAGGCATCGCATCGACATACAACTTCCTCTTCTTCCTGAGTTTCGCTCTCGGCGGCCTATTCATGTTCATGCTCTCCAGATATCTGGTAAAGAATGACTATGCAGCATTCATAGCTGGGCTCATATTCGCATTCAGCCCTATGCATATAGCACAATCATACTCACACCTGCAGTGGACCACAATGGAATTCATGCCTTTATTTGTGCTATTCTTCCTTATGATGTTGCGCGAAAAGAAAGCTCTGTATTCTATATGCGCTGCCATTTCCTTCGTATTGCTGACATTCGCAGGGGACATAGAACAGGGCATAATGATGGCAGCATTCGCAACTGTCTCAATACTCATATTCCTTGTCATAGAAAAGAAAGATATCCTGAACAAGAGATTCATCACAAACCTCGGAATCTTTGCAGTGGCGGTGCTTCTGATAGGGTCTCCATTCTTCGTGCCGATAGTGATAGGAGCAGGATCCTCTATAAGCTCAGCAAGCCAGTTGTCAAATATCGCCCACAACATGCTTTACAGCGACAATCTTGCCTCATTCTTCCTGCCAAGCTACTACAACGGTATATTTCACAATCTGTCATTGGGATATCTCAACTCGGTATATGGAACCAGCTATCAGGGGGTATCATACAGCCCCGACATAACCGAGAAGGTCTCGTATATAGGATACAGTGTCCTCTTCCTTATTGCATTTGCATTATACCACGAGCACAGGAAGAACCGCCTACGCGATGTCTCCTATTGGATAGCCATAGGCGTAGTCTTCTTCCTTCTCGCAATAGGCCCCAACATACAGATAGGGAGCCTCTCAACAGGCATACCTACCTTATATTCTCTATACAGAATAATCCCGGGCTTCAAGTTTGTTAGGGAACCTGGCAGATTCGATGCGGTTATAACCATAGCACTGGCGGTTCTCGCGGCAATAGGCTTTGACCATCTATCAAAATCAAAATATAACCTGGGAAGCAGTCTGGCACTGGCAGTTGTCTTTACCATACTTATCTTAATAGAGTACAACGGAATGCCGCTGTCAGCATCTTTTGCAAAGTCTCTAACTACCTCAGCAACAATTCCATCACAATACAGCCAGATAAGCGGCATAGCAGGGAATCTCTCCGTATTGGAGCTTCCAGCCCTTCCAAATCTCACTACCGGCTCATTTCTATATCCCGGAATATCCATGTATTACCAGACGGCATTCAAGAAACCTATAGTAGGCGGATACACGACCAGAACCAATTCCACACAGGAGCAGCTGGTACAAAACATACCTCTTGCTGTCTCCGCATCATATCTGGAGAACGGCGAAGGCCTCATATACCCATACCCTATAACAGAGGACTATTCAAATCTAACCCTCTTCTGGCTTGCTTCTTATAAGGTAGGTGCAGTCTCAGTGATAAACAACGCATATACGCCTGCCGAGCTTTCAGACCTGCAGAGCTATCTATACACCCTGTTCGGCAATCCTGTTTATGTAAATGCCAATGTAACCATATACTCGACATCCGGGATAGAGAGCATTGTAGGAGGAAGATCCATGGTATCCTATATCTCTGGATCATGGGTCCCCGGATATGCATTCTGCGACTACTCATTCCCCTGCAATTCTAACTTCAGTGCTTCATGGTGGGGAGGCAATGTAAGGGCCGTATCCATCTATCTTCCAAACAAGTCAAGCCTGAATGTGAGCTTCAAAGCATATTCTTACTACAGTCCCCGCAAGCTTTACCTATTCCTAGGCTCAAATGCCACTCCTTTCTCTACAATGAACCTCTCGACAAAGATCTCACAGGAAAGCCTAAATATAACCCTGCCAGGAGGCTTCAGCCAGATAGTCCTCTACTCACCAAACTCAACATTCGTATCCAATGAGGATCCATACCTTAATTTCGGGATAAGCAACCTTTCAATCACTCCGAGATAAAAATATACCAGGGCACATTTCCAATATTACCCAAAATTATTGGAAATTAACCAAATTATCTGAAATTATATATATAATATCCAAAAATTGGACATAATCTTTATATGTCTTTTCCTTCTTAATACTTCTGGGGAAAAGAAAAGTGTAAGCCTTTAATGGCTTAAAAAATTTGGGTGGGAAAAATGGTAACCGAGAATCTTGTAGAAGGTGAAACCTACGAGATGCGACTGAGTGCAAGGAGTCCGAAAGGGGAAGGCATAGGAAGGATAAACGACGTTGTCGTTTTTGTAAAGAATGCCAAGGCCCGCATAGGAAAAATCCACAAGGTAAAGATAACAAAGCTCCATAGGACATTTGCCTATGGTGAATTGGTGGGTTTCACTGATAATAGCAAGTATTTTATAGGTAATGGTAGCTTAATAGTATAAGTTTCTATTAACAATATATTATTTGTTGTTTGTTTATTTTTATTTTATAATTTTTAACGAAATCTGAATGTGTAATATAATAATTATAACATATAACTAACATATAACATCAAATGGGATATCTCTGCTCTACCGGCTTGAAGGTCTGACCGCCTCCCTGCCTGATGCTTTGATAGATTGTGTTTAACTAGGGATTGATTTTATGGAATACAAAAATATTGCTGAGAATATAAGGCATGGAACAACTACAATCGGAATAGTATGTTCAGACGGAGTTGTAATGGGCGCAGACGTAAGGGCGACATACGGCACATATATCTCAAGCGGAGAGGCAATAAAGATCCACAGGATAGATGAGAATCTAGCAATGACAATAGCGGGAGGAGTAGGCGACGCCGAATACCTGGTCAAATTGATAAAGATGCAGAATGATCTTTATAGGATGACAGAGTCAAAACCAATGACTCCAAAATCTGCAACAGCAGTTCTCTCACTGGTTCTTCAGGAGAACAAGATGTATCCATACATGGTAGAGCTCATACTCGGGGGAATGAACAAGGATAACCCTGAAATATATGACATAGATCCTGTAGGCGGATATATAAAAGAGTCAAGATACTCTGCAACAGGCAGCGGATCGATAGCGGCTTCAGGATATCTGGAAAGCATATATGACCCTGGGCTCTCTACACAGGAAGCTGTAAAGCATGTAGCAAAGGCATTGAAGATAGCAATGAAAAAAGACTCAGCTACTGGAGACGGCATGAAGATAATAACAATAACTAAAAAAGGCTACAAAGAGCACCAGAAGGAAGAGATAGAGAAACTCATGTTCAAGTAAAGCAAAGCAAAGTTTACAGAAGAACAGAAGCGCATATAGCATAAAAGGCAAGGGAATGCCTAGAAATTTACATATATGATATTATACGGTCTAATTCTGGCCGGCAACGTGATTTTTTGACTAACATGGAGATAAAGGAGAATAAGGAGCTTCTCGAGAAGGTAAAGGGGCTCCTGCCTGAGAGCGCAGGTGTAACTGAAGTTGAATTCGAAGGTCCTGACATAGCTGTCTATGTAAAGAATGTCGCAGAGGTATACAATGATGAGAATATAATAAAGAACATCTCATCAACAATAAAGAAGAGAATAATAGTAAGGGCAACACAGTCAAGCCTGATGAATGACGAAGAGGCACTTAAGAAAATACTCGAGATAATACCTAAAGATGCCGGAGTAAACGAAGAGCGCATGCGCTTCGACAAGGAATTTTCACAGGTATACATAGAGGCAATGAAGCCCGGGCTTGTCATAGGCAAGGGCGGCACAACATTAATCCAGATAATAAACGAGACAGGATGGATGCCGAAGGTACTTAGGACACCCACAATAAACAGCGATGTCATAAATGGGGTAAGAAACCTGATATTCCGCGAGGCCGAGTTCCGCAAGAAATTCCTTCGGACCACAGGCATAAAAATAAATAGGGTAGTGCTCAAAAGCGAGTGGCTCAAAGCAACTGCGCTAGGCGGATTCCGTGAGGTAGGAAGAAGCTGCCTTCTTCTAGAGACTAATCACTCAAAGATACTGATAGACTGTGGAATAAGCCCGGAGCCAGGCATAAAAGGCCTTGAGGCGAATGCGGGTTCCGGAGACCAGAATAAGGCCTTCCCATATCTCGACAGCGCCAATATAACGATAAATGACATAGATGCAATAATACTTACACATGCGCATATGGACCACATGGGTTTTGTGCCATATCTATTCAAGTTCGGATATCGTGGCCCTGTATATTGCACTCCACCATCAAGGGATTTCGCAGCTCTTCTACTTTATGATTATGTAAAGCTTGTCCAAAAATCCGGAGGCACACCCCTATACGGTGAGAAGGATATAAAGACAATGCTTATGCACATGATAACCCGGGATTACGGAGAGGTTACAAATGTTACAGAAGAGATAAAGCTTACATACCACAACGCAGGGCACATACTCGGCAGCGGCATAGTCCATCTTCACATAGGCGAAGGTCTCTATAACATTGTCCACACCGGAGATATGAAATATGGTTATACCCGCCTCCTGGACCAGGCAGATACCAGGTACCCGAGGATAGATGCCCTCTTCATGGAGAGCACCTATGGCGGTTCCAGGGACATAACAAAGGACAGGGGACAGATGGAACTTGCATTGATGGATGCCATAAAGTCAACAGTGACAAACGGCGGGAAGGTCCTAATACCTCTATTCGCAGTAGGCAGAAGTCAGGAATTGTCACTGGTGCTTGAAAACTATATAACCAACAACCCCAACTACAAGCTTGACGTACCCATATTCTTAGACGGCATGATCCTTGAGGCAAGCGCAATACATACGGCATACCCCGAGTATCTGAAGATGAGCCTCAGAAAGAGGATACTCAGCAATAACTCACCATTCGAGAGCGAGATATTCGAGATTGCAAAGGGCGAGAGGCGCGAGATCCTCGAAAGAGGGCCGGCAGTAGTGCTAGCAAGCGGAGGCATGCTTAACGGCGGCGCAAGCCTCGAATACTTCAAGGCTATGGCAGAAGATCCAAAGAACCTAATCCTATTTGTAGGCTTCAATGCGGCTAGTTCTCTAGGGCGCAGGGTCCAGAACGGCCTCCCTGAAGTTGCGCTTCCAAACGAAGAGGGCAAGCTGGAGCCAATAAAGATAAACATGCAGGTAAGGACAATGGAGGGCTTCTCAGGCCACAGCGACAGGAGCCAGCTCATGCGATTTGTAGAGAAGCTCAAGCCTATGCCGAAGAAGATCTTTACCATGCACGGTGAAGAGAGCAAATGCGATGACCTCGCAAGGTCACTAAACCAGAGATTCAAAATTGAGACAAGATCACCAATGAACCTCGACTCCATGAGATTCAGGTAAGCTTCATCATCAGCCTTCTCAGTATCCGCATAACTCCATGCTCTTGCAGAAGGAAGTTTCTGCCACAAGGCTCCTCCAAAAAGTTCTTTAAACAGTTTATGCCTAAGATTAATGGTGTTAGCATGGTAGAAATTGGAAAAAAAATACCTTCAGTCAAGCTTGTGGATACTGAGCTGAAGGAGGTAGACCTTAGGAAAGCAACGAAAGGAAAAGCGGCGATAATTGCCTTCTTCCCTGGCGCGTTTACCGGAGTATGCACCACGGAGATGTGCAAGTTCAGGGATAGCATGTCGGAGTTCAATAGCCTCAACGGTGACGTCTATGGCATAAGTGTCGACGGCCCATTTCCTAACAAGGAATTCAAGGAGAAAAACCGCCTTAACTTTACTATACTCAGCGACTACAGGCGCAAAGCCTCAAAGAAATTCAACGTAATTCTAGAGAACTTTGCAAACATGGAAGGATATACTGCATCAAAACGTGCAGTCTTCGTGACAGACTCAAAAGGCATAATAAGATACAAATGGGTATCAGACGACCCAACAGTAGAGCCTAACTACTCCGAGATAAAACAGGCCCTCTCGGATATCTCCAAACAATGAACTCTGGTTAAACCTCCTTTTGTTTCTTTTATTTTTTTGTTTTTCACATGTTTTCTATTATTCACAGATCTTGTGCAGAATTTCATATCTCCCGAAAGAAATCCTTTCAAGCAGTATCTTCCGCATGAACTTCCCAGGCTTCCCAGATAATCCAATGCTTGGGAAAGAGTAATAAATAGCTTATCCTAAAAGAAATCAAGGATAACAATTCCGAAGTGCCTGATTCATGGAAGGGAAGATAATTGCCGAATGGGACAAGCTCAGAAAGGTTGTAGTTCACAGGCCCGGAATAGAGCTCTTCTTCGGGCTTCTTGATCCGTCAGGATCTCTATATGAAAGGGCATTCAGCCAGAACCTCGCATTAAAAGAACATGAACAGCTTGTAAACCTGCTCTCAAATGACTGCGGTGTAAAGGTGGAAATGCTCTATGATGGCATAGCAAAGCGGGCCAAAGGCGGCAGAAAGAGGAAGATGCTGGAGAGTGCAGCATTCTCATCCATTGACTTCGTAGGCACGGAATCCGAAGTAAAAAAAGCAAGAAAGGAATTTATACAGAATCTCTCTTCCTATGATGAAGACTATCTCATAAACATTCTGCTTCTCATGCCCAGGCTGATCCTGAAGAAATCCAGAGGGATAGGTTCCATACATCTAAGCGTGACAGAACGGGATCCCCTCTCTAACCTTTATTTTATGAGAGATCAGCAATTGGTTACCGACAAAGGACTCTTCATATCCAGGATGGCAAAACAGCAACGGAGAAATGAAACCAGGATTACCTCAATGTTATGGGATATGATGGGGCTTCCGGTATCATACAAGGCCAAGCCTCCTGCAACCATAGAAGGAGGCGACTTCTTCCCCATGGGCGATTTTGCTCTAATCGGAATGGGCGACCGGACAAACAAAAACGGCATCCTTCAACTTATGGAATATGGAATATCCACACCTGAAATAGCGGTTGTGAGTCAGCCCGCGAATCCGCTGATACCAAGCAGCTATAGGGATCCGATGTTTGACATGCATCTGGACACCTATTTCAACGTCGCAGGGAAGGAATTGGCAGTAGGCTCCGAAACACTCCTTAAACTTGCAGAGGTAGAGATATACGAAAAAAAAGAAGGAAGATATGGGAAAAAGAGGGAAAAGACAAACCTCTCGGATTACCTCAAGTCCAAAGGCGTGGAGGTAATAAATCTATCAGTTCTAGAACAGATGTCCTACGCTTCAAATTTTCTCTGCATAAGCGATAGAAAGATACTTGCGGTAGATAGCAGTGCGGTAATAAAAAAGACAGCAGCAAGGATCTCAAAGCTTGCAGACGAAGAGCCGAAGCATTATGGACCATTAAACCTGCAGATACGCAGAGACTACGCACTACTTTCACAAAGAGGGACCACATTCCCAAACAGGAAAAAACTCTCCGAATATGGGATAGACGGCATATCCATCGACCTGAGCAATCTTACCGGAGGATATGGCGGTGCACATTGCATGACAGCGGCAATATACCGTAACTAAAAGCGGAATACTTATAGGCTATATATTTTACAAAGGTTTTTCTTACAGAAGTCATAGCAGAAAGCCCACCTCTTTTAAAGGTGGGTAGAAAGTTGACAGCCAATCATTTATTTATATCTAAACCTGCAATCATTATTGCAGCATTTCGAAATATATAGTAGCTCCAGATGCAACTGCCCGCTAATCATACATAAACTAAAAACTCCTGCCGGTACAAATGGAAAACCTTGAGACCATCTTTCAAAACAGATTTGGAATTGTCAATCCTAATGAGAGGAAGATAGGCCCTGAAATAGAAGGAATATTATTCAGCCCAAAAACTCCCAACAATATACCAAGCGTCGAAGAGATCTCCGAACTGTTCGAAAATATAGCATCAGGTCTAAATGGAGCGGCGGATCTATACAACGAAAGGATCCAGATAAACGGAGAAACCACATATGCATACTCTACAAAGGTAAAATTCGAGGTGAATGACTACTTCGTAGAAATAACAACCGGCATCTCAAGATGCACTTTCGAGATGACTGTTCCACCGAGCAGAAGCCTCTCTGAAAATGAAAGAAATCTGAAGTACATATTTGAAAAATTGCTGAAAGGCGCAGAAAATTCACGGCTGGAAATACTTGGGCTGGGCGCGCATCCCTTTGCAGAACATAGCAACGAAAGCATAATGCCTAAATTGATAAATGTCTACCTAAGCGAGAGGCTCGACGGAAACGAGCTGAAAAGACTCATCACAAATGCCTCCTCACAGTTCCATGTTGAACTCTCCAGAAATGAGACCGAATCTCTCCCTAACATGCTTATGCGGTTTATACCGCCAATAGTGGCTTTAACCTGCAATTCTGCAATAATAGAAGGTGAATTTTCAGGATATAAAGAATACAGAAGCTATGCTCTAGAAAGAGAAAAAGACCATCATATGGAAGAGAGCAGGGCAGGACTCCCTCCAAATTTCTTCAGTGCGGATAATAATTACTTCAGGTATCTCATAAGTCATTCTCCGATAATATCAAGGAGAAGAGATATGATAAATGGATTTTATATAACGTTTGATGACAAGGCAAAAACCTTCTCAGACTTTATCAATAAAGGCACTACCGAAGCGCGAAGAACTGACAGCGGCAATAAAATCACCGTCACTCCAGAACTTGTCGACCTGGTCTTCCTCGAAGGAACCGTATGGCCCGAAGTACGACTAAGATCCACATTCGGCACGGCAGAATTCAGGCCTTGTTCATTCCAGCCTTCAGCAGACGAGATTCTTGCAATCGGAGCTGTCGTAAAAGGTCTTGTAAACAACTACATAGAAGCCTCGCGCCTTGTGGAAAAATATGACATAAAAACAATAAGGGAAGCACACAGAAGCGCAATGAGATACGGGCCCGATGCCCATATAGGTGGAGAAAGCCTCCTGGAGCTAAGCAAAAGAATGCTATATGTTGCAGCCAGAGGGCTTGATGGCAATGAGAAACAATTCCTAAGACCAATGGAAAAGAATGCAGAAAGCGGAAAGAGCCCTGCAGACAGAAGCATAGCATACTTTACAGAACTGCTCAAAAGGCAGCCAAGGAATAGCGATTTTACACAAAACTTTGTTGAAAAGCACAGGTTTAAAATCTAGAAAACAGATAATCGATCAACTAACAACACGGTGTATACTCTGATAATAGATGCGCATGCGCACATAGGCATAGACAAAGACGGAAGTAGCCAGACTATCGATGAACTAAAAGAGAGCATGGCCAAGTATGGCATTGATGCATCGGTGGTATTCCCATTTGACATCAAAGGAGACCTGATAGAAGCAAGCAGAGAACTCCTAAAATATAAATCAGACTCAATATTCCCATTTCTAAGGTTTGATCCCAATACGTCAAGCCCGGAAGAGATCGGAAGCCTGCTAGGAAATGATGATTTTCTTGGAGTGAAGCTCCACCCACGCTCACAAAACTTTGATCCTCTAGACAAGAGATTCAGACCATTCTTTCACGAGATAGAATATTCAGGAAAGCCTCTGCTCATACATACAAGAAAAGAAGCCACTCCATACTCGGATCCAGACAGGGTAGTCTGCCTTGCGGACGACTTTCCAAAAATGAATATAATAATAGGACATTTTGCCTTCGCCTCGCAGGTTGCAATAGAAAAAATAAAGACGCATGAAAATCTCTTTTTAGAAACATCTGTGGTATCAAGCAATGTAGTAATAAGGCTTATCGCACAAAAGATAGGCGCAAACAAAATACTCTTCGGTTCAGATGTACCTATGTCCGATCAGGAAATAGAAATGCTAAAGATAAAAAAATCAGGACTAAGCGAAAAGGAAAAGGAGATGATATTTTCCGGCAATCTTCTCTCTCTCATAAAACCGAATTTTTAGGAACTGTCAAATCTGTGTGCATTTATAAAAGCACTCAAGAACTCCTCTCCGCTTAAGTTCATACCTTTTAATTCCAAAAACCTTTTTCTTGACTTAACCGCATGATTCATGCCCTCTTCCAATATATTATGCATAGGCTGGAGATAACGGCGATGTTCCTCACTCTCAAGCCCTCGTGCCGCTATCTTAAGCATATTATCTGAGAATTCCTTTATGGAAATATCTCCTATGCTGGAATCAAGCCCATTGTATATTGCGTCAATCCTTGCTTTCTTTATATCTGAGTCAAAAAATCTCCTAAGATAATCTTCAGCTTCATAACTATTGTTTCGCAGGCCGAGTACCAACGCATTTATAGCCATCAAATCCTTAACTGAAGGTTGGCATGGTGGAGATCTCATTTCCACAGTTCCATATCTTGTAAGCCTCGCATCTGTCCAAATGCTTCCCAAGAGTATCATAAAATCTTCGATTCTCGGATTTACTATGGCTTGGTTATCGCTTCCTACTGTTGAAACAACAGTCTCTTCCCTGCTCATAAAACTTGAAAATGAATCAGGATTATTCTTTCCAAAATGAAGGTAATCATTGTTACGAGCTATCAGTATTGGTTTAAAGCCAACTATCCTAACAAACCAATCTTCAATTGAAGCAAACCGGGTAGGAGTTCCTACCCTCTCCTCTTCTATAATCTTATTTCTTGTCATTATACTCCAAGCAGTTCCCCTAAATTCCTGCCTTTCATCTATACTGCCTTCCAAAATGGTTGAATTTGCGGTTAGTGCTATTATGGCAGGAGAAAACCCTATCATTGTATTAAGCGTACTTACAGCACTCTCCCTCGACACATCAACATGAACCTGGGCTGCCGCTGTTACTGTCATGTCTATAAGGTCATCCCCGAAATACTCTAACAGGTAAAGATATCTTGATTTAGGCATTACATTATCAAAACCTCTTCTTTGAAATGGCTGTATGCCAAGTCCAAGAGCCTCAATGCCTGTCCTCTCCTCAGCTTCCATGATCACCGAAAATCTCCTTTTCAATTTTTCTTCATTAGCGTATAAATCCTTCTCGGGGCCTAGTACAAGTTCCATAATCCCTATAGCCATATCTGTAGTCACTTCATCTGCAAACCCATCAGCCTTTCTTACTACCGAAGTGCAGTGCTCTGTACTCTTTCTTCCGTTTATTATTAATGGTTCAAATTTAGGCTCCCAACCATTCTCAATTTTCTGTATGGCAAGAAGCATAGAAGAAACATCTTCAAGCTTAGGCTGCAATCCTGTCTTCTTCATGACAAGCGGCATTTCTACCTCGTATCCCGTCATTCTTCCAGGCTTCAGTCTAGCCTCATACTGCTTATATATTCTATCCATGCAATCTTCAAATTAAATCCAAATTAGCTTAATACAAAATATTTACTTGAATAATTATGCCCCACATCTTCAAAATGTACAATATATCAAAGACCAAGAATGGCAGATATTCAAAACAGAATAAAAGAACCCTTCCCAAGTTCTAACTCCATTCTTAATGCAAACACCAGAACTATTTCTAATTTCAGTAGATATATATGTGTTTTCTGGGAATTCTTCAGCTGCCTATGTCTATAATGCAATCCAAAAGCAACTGCAAAGCAGATCCTCTCGTCATTTTAAATCTTCCCTCGTTATATATTACTCTCGGTGTTACGAGGATAAATATAAAAAGATATCTGTAGTAGGTTATATCGGTGAATTTGATGGCAGAAAGAATATCGGATGAAAAGATTTCAAGGGAGGACGGATACCTGTACTTCCTTGGAAAGGACGGATACGTCTGGAAAACGCCTATGAAGAATAATCCTCGCGGAAGGAAGGGAAAAGAGGGAAGCGAGAAGGTTAAGAGAGAGGAAGGATACCTCTACTTCATAGACAAGAACGGATACGTCGCAAGAACAAAGATGAACAGAAAGGGAAGAATGAGGAGAAAGAGGAGATAAATTCCCATATGTTGAATTGGCATTTGTTTTATTTAGGCCAATATTTATCCACACAAAATTATTTTTCTTTTTTAATTCTTTCCTTTTACTATATTTATGGCAAACGGGGAGGTAATCTTTTATCCTCCGCATCTGAAAATTCATTAACGCCACTGTTATATTCTCGAGACATATTCCAAAAATTCGCCTCAAAGCCCATCTAAGATTCAAAGGTCTATCCAAATAATTTTGTTGTGTTGCGATAAAAAACGATAAAAGTAACCAGACGAATAAATCCAAGGTTCTAAAGTGTAAAGCAGATTCAGAACGTTTCAAACTTTGGCCAGTCAACGGTCGCTATGCTCTTCTTTTCATATAGCCTTTCCACGAATTCTACTCTGCTTACAATAGTAAAGACCGTATCAAAAATCAGCATCGCTATTATGTAAATATAATAGTTCGGAGCCCCTGTATTCACTATATTCATATATTCGAATACAAAAAGCCCCAGCGCAATGAAAATTACAAGTATTGTGAATCCAAGCCCCACTCCGGAATTCCTGAATACAACTACTCCTGATATAAGCAATCCAACAACTACAAAAAGATTTACCAGGCCTATCTCGCTGCTTAATGAGAGCTTCATCAAAAATCCATATATCCCAAACTTACTTATCTGGCCCACGAAGCCGGTTATCTGCGGATATGTATGGTAAAGGATAAAAAGCGAGCTCACAATAAGCAGCAACGAAGCAACATATGTATATCTGTTAGGCCCCACTTTGAATGTGCCTTTTGCAATAGGGGCTTTACTAAGATCTTCAAGACAGTATTCCTTTCCTTCATATCTGACAAGATCCGGATAACAAAAATATCTCTTACAATATGAACACTGCGCATATGCATCCCTCCACGGATGGTTGGCACATTTCTCTCCCTTGGGCATCTTCCCCTGTTCCGGCTCAGAAACATTCTGGGAGGCAACACTGACAGTAACGCTTTTTACATTGGTATTTTTATCTAACTGAGGGTTTTCCACTCCTGCTGCCTGCTGCGTCTGAAAAGAATTTCCTGCATCTAACGCGGCTTCATCAGGTATCCAAGCACCTACTCGAATTTGTTTGCGGAGTGTCTTTCAGCTTCTCTCGCCTTCTTTTCGAATATGCCTCGGTGTTTAGCACAGCTTATGCAATAATATACCTTCCTTCTTGTCATAAATCTAACGTTGCTAAGGCTGTTTGGCTCAGTTCCGTATTTTACCATCTTCTCGTAAACTATTCCCTTACTTCTAGGGACCCTTCTTCCGCAACTGTCACATACGACCTGTGACTCACTTCCTCGCATAACAATTCCCTGTATACAAAATAAATATCACGATAAGATTATTAGATGCTTAGGTAATGCCCCGTTTCCAGAATTTTCTTCTCTGAAATTATAAATGTTCATCTATAGCCACATTTATCTATTTTACCATGCATATGAAAACACCAAGCGGAGCCATAATGAAAATACTCGCAATAAGTAATATACCCGGCGCAACAGAGAAGATAGCAGACATACTGGAAAGCCCAGATATAAATATAATGGCAAAGGAGGAAAATTCCGATATAGAAGGCATACGCGACAGGATATCATATGCATTCTCAAAAGGCACATACGACTATGCAATAGTTGTCGTAGACAACCATATAAAGGCAACCGCAATCCTAAACAAGGCCGAAGGCATAACTGCCGCTGTTTTCGACTCCGAAGAAGACATGGGTCTAATTGAAGGAAGCGGCATCAACACCATAATGGTAAAGGCATCAAGGAAAAATCCTTCATTCATAAGCAGCATAATCTCGGCTTCAACCCATTTCTCAAAGGCACCAGAATCCGCATCAAAAATAAGGTTCGAGAAGCCCTCCACCCAGCATATAACACCTACTCAGTCAAAGAACCATCTCCATATATCCTTACTAAACAAGGAAAAGAAGCCTGAGAAGCAGGAAAAGCCTAATAAAGCCGCACAAGAGGAAAGCGAAGTGGTTCCCGGCTCAAAGAGAAAGGGAGTAATGGGAAAGCTTAAAGACAGCCTAGGCATAATAGACTAAGAAGAAACAAGAAAAGATTCTTCCAGAAGCTGAACTTCCCAAGAAAGAAAAGCCAATCAGCGTTGCAATAACCTGCATTACACTAATAAATACTTTCTTGTCCTATTTTTAATAATGTATCCAGAATGCAGGAAAATATCAAAGGAAATACTGCCGGCAGTTAGGGCATCAATAGCCCAGACAATGTTCTCGGAACACAACTACTGCCAGCGCGAGATAGGCGACAAGCTCGGAGTCGTCCAGGTATCCGTAAGCAAATACATAAACAAGAAATACTCGAAAGAGATAGGCGAAATAGTAGGCTACATAGAAAGCAACAAACTAAACAGGAATATTGTAAAGTCAATCATAAGCGGCGAACCTAAAGACGAGATAATCTCCGAGATAGATAATCTCTGCAGCGAGATAGCAGGCTCTTCATACTACAAAAAAATATAATGGTGTCAAAATGGCAGAAGAATTAGATCCTTTTAAGATAAGCCAGCAGCAGCTTGATTCAGCAGCAGAAGTAATGGAACTAGACAAAACAGCGCACGAAATACTCAGGGAGCCGATGCGCACAATATCCGCAACAATACCAGTCAAGATGGCGGACGGTTCCACAGAAGTCTTTCAAGGATTCAGGGTGCAATACAATGATGCCAGAGGGCCGGGCAAAGGCGGAATAAGATTCCATCCTAAAGAAAACCTCAATACTGTAAAAGCTCTCTCCGCATGGATGACATGGAAGTGCTCGCTTGCAAACATACCCTACGGCGGCGCTAAAGGAGGGGTAATATGCAATACAAAAAACATGAACCAGGCCGAACTTGAAAATCTTTCCAGGGGATACATACGCGCCCTAGGCAGATTCATAGGTCCAAAGCTTGACGTTCCCGCCCCGGATGTATATACAAATCCACAGATAATGGCATGGATGATGGATGAGTACAGCAAGCTAGTCGGGCATAACGAATTCGGAGTAATAACCGGAAAGCCTATAGAGGTCTGGGGCTCGGAAGGCAGATTCGATTCTACTGCAATGGGCGGCATGTATGTTCTCCGCGAAGCTGCAAAGCAGAGAAAGCTGAAGATAAAAGATGCAAGGATAGCAATACAGGGCTTCGGCAATGCCGGAAAATTCGCATTCGACCTATCAAGAAAGCTGGGCGCAAGAGTTGTTGCCATAAGCGATTCCAGCGGAGGAGTCTATTCTGAAAAAGGGCTGGATTACGACAAACTTTCAAAAGCCAAGGCCGAGAGCGGAGAGATCCAGGATTACAGCGAAAAAGGAATGGAAAAGATATCCAACAGCGAGCTTCTAGAACTCGATGTTGACGTTTTGATACCTGCAGCGATAGAAAACCAGATAACCAAGGATAATGCAGACAAGATCAATGCGGACATAGTCCTTGAGCTTGCAAACGGGCCTGTCACCCCAGCCGCAGACGGAATACTTTTCGAGAAAGATATACTGGACCTGCCGGACTTTCTGGTCAACTCGGGAGGAGTCATAGTCTCATATTTCGAATGGGTCCAAAACACGCAGAATTACTACTGGACTCAGGATGAGGTGTACTCAAAGCTTGACAGCATAATAACAAAATCCTTCCACGACGTATTCGCAATGCAGGAAGCCTACAAGGCAAAGAAGAAAAAGATAAGCCCAAGGACCTCTGCATACGTAGTTGCTGTGGACCGAGTTTCAAAAGCCATGAAGACAAGAGGCTGGTATTGATTCAACACAGAGGCCTACTGGCGATACTGCCTTTAGGTCTCTTTGCTATTTTTTATTTTTTTCCTTTCCTTTCGTGCCGAAGCTCTATACTTCCAGACCAAAACGAATCCTTGCTATTAAATATCAAATGCCGGTTGGAAAGACTCCCAAATTCCCATTCCTGAGTATATAACAAAGCAAGAAGACTAAGCGCTTTCTTCCCCAGAGTCTTCATCTGAAGCTTTTGCAGAAACTCCTTCATCCTCAGAGCCTTTCTCTTCCTCTCCCTCAGAAATCCTGAATCTCTCTTCAACAAGCTCCTTAAGCTTCTTCTCTATCTCTTCTTTTTTGGTGCCTGTTATATCGCTGAGATCTCCAGAAAGTTGATTGACATACCTCATTATCTGTTTGTATCTTGTCTCCCTGAGATTCTGATTCTTTATTCCGCTAATATGCCTCTGGAGCGCCCTGGCGCAGTCTTGTATTGCGAGCTTTATCTCATCTATTATCTCGTCTTCTTGCGATATCGCCTGCTTTCCCACTCCCGAATACGGTACATAAACGCTCGATACGTTTACAAGAACGCTTATGGGCTCTTCCTCAAAATTGGATATCCCATACCTTTTCCAGTCTATGCCTTTTGCAGCTTCAGTTATTGCACAGTTAGACGCATCAAAAAGCAGAGGAACTTTATTCGCAAATCTCAGTATATTCCCCTCCGAATACTGCTGTGCCTCCTCCCCCTCGGCACTGCTCTCCTTCTGCCTGGCAGAAACCTCTTTGCTCTTTCCCGAATTGCCTCCATAAGCTATTCCGGCCTCAACAACAAATGGTATGCCTCCCCTAAAGACCTTCGGCTTCCTCTCAGTGACCTTTACAAACTCCGGATTCAATATATTCCTTATTGCTATCTCTATCTGCTTTTCTCCTATTTCCGACATTGAATCCATTTCCGGTGCCATCCATTTAATCTCTTTGAATACCTTTACCAGTTTCTCTGCAGCATCCCATGTGAGCTCCCTCGGCTCGGAATCGAAATCTATTTCTTTCAGAATCTCCTTAAGCTCATTTACCTTTCCTGAAGTTACCCTTGAAAGGCTCTCCTGGAGGAAGGCCCCAAGCTTTCTGCTCTCGCTCCTGTGTGCCGATTCAAGCAGATCATTGGTAGTTATGCCAAGAGGATGTGGTTTAATCTCCCTCGCTTTCTTCGGAAGTTCATTAGTGGCCCTAAGAAATACCGACTCGCTTCCCTGTGGATCTACAAGAACTATTGACATGTGGGGATTCGAGAGAGCAGTTCTTTTTATATATTCATATACTCCGTGATCGCTGTTTTCGTACTTAACATCGCCGAACTCCCCATATATCTCAGTGCCAACTATGTCTTTATCTATTTTGGACATATTCTCTATCAGAGGCTTGTTTGTCTTTATGTCTATTGTTATGTCACACTCGTACTTTTCGCGTGATGTGCCAGATATCAGATGGACTGATTTTCCTGTAGTTATCTTAGAGTACAAGGTACATCCTGCAGCGCCTATTCCCTGCTGCCCCCTCTGCTGCTTGTATCTGTGAAACTTTGTTCCGGCAAGCACAGTGGCAAATGCCTTGCCTGCTATCTTGCTGGGTATTCCCGGGCCGTTGTCAGATACCTTCACAGAGTATTTGTTCTCTCCGAGCTCCTTTATCTCTACTCTTATATCTGGGAGCATCTCCGCTTCCTCGCAAGCATCAGCCGAATTTGTAAGGTACTCATGCACTATTGTCGTAAGGGATCTTACCTTTCCCGAGTATCCAAGCATCTGGGCATTCCTTCTGAAAAATTCAGATATGGAATGCTCTTTAAATTCCTTGAATATCTCATCAGCATTTTGTTTTGGTACTGCCATTATCTCGCCTCTGCGCTTCTTCTCATTCTTTCCATTATGTTGTATGCCTTTTTATGTGTTCCACCTTCAACCAGCACCTGCAATGCCGCACTGGCTATCCTAAGCTGTTCTACAGTGCCTATCATTCCTATCGTATTTCCGTATATGGCAATCTTCGCGCCGCTTATCTCCTCTATGTATAACTTTGTCTTTCCTTCCCTGCCTATCATTCTAGCGCGTATCCTTCTCCTCTGCTCATCATTCCTGAAGAAATCCTTGAGATCTGTAAACTTGAAGAATATCTCCTCGCCAAGCAGTTTATACGCGTCATTAATATCAAATCCCCTTCCATATGCCTGTATCACATTCCTGGCGTTGTACTCATCATAGGCCTCTCCTGTAACTGTAATATTATTCCCATCAACTATCTCCAATCTGCAATTCAGGACTTTGGACACTTCCTTTATTATTTTTGAAAGGCTCTCCGCCCTTTTTTCAGGTATTAGTATATGTTCCATAAAACCTATTACTAAGCTGAAAACTTATAAAACACTACCGAGCCGATCAGGAGAAGCCGACATTCTGTACCTGCCATGGAATCGGCAAAAAATCCATAAAGGGTGTATGCAAACAACTGCATGATGCATTGCCATATCAGAAGCCAGGCAGCCTAATAATAACCCCTAAAAATCCAGGCATTCCATAACTTCCGCAGAACAAAGAAAAACTAAATAAAAAGAAAGTAATAAATAAACAGACTTAGGCTATATCTATTGATTTAATGATACAAATAAAAATAGCCAAGGATCAAAATCTTAAAGGATATACTCTTCTAGAGGCTTTTCCGGGAATAGGCTTAGTCGGCGCGATGTCAGGCAGCTACATAATAGAAAAATTAAATATGGAAGTGATAGGAAGGATAGACAGCGATTATTTTCCTCCGCTATCGGCAGTGCACGAATCAGTGCCTATGTTCCCGGCAAGGATATACAAGAGCAAGGAGTTCAAGCTTGTACTTGTAATGGCAGAATTTGCAATACCTCCAAATCTATCATATGCAATAACACAGGAGCTCCTCTCATTCGTAAGGAAATATGGCATATCAAGAATAATCTCTGTAGGGGGCCTTCCTGTAAACAAGCCAAGTGAGAAGATCTATATGATATCATCAGATTCAGCACTTGTAGAATCGGCAAAAAAGCTTAACATAATCCCAATAAAAGACGGCATGATAGCTGGCATAAGCGCCTCGCTGCTCAATTATTCCTCAGACTTCGGGATTCCTGTCTTGGATGTTCTTGTTGAAGTGAATCCATCTATAACAGATCCGAAGTACGCCGAGCTTGCAATAACAGGGCTCAACAAGCTGATGAACATGAAGATAGATCTCGATGAACTTGACAAAGAAGCAAAGCTTGTAGAGGTAAAAATAAAAGATATGCTTAAGAAGCTGAAAGATCATCAGGAACAGATGGGCAGTGCATCAATGCCACCACCGCCTGACCAATCGATGTATGCATGATTGAGTATATATTCTGTGTTTAACATGGGCAAAGGAAGCGCCACCGCATTCGCAGCACTCATTGTAGTAGTAGTCCTAGCTTTTGCATACCTTTACCTAAATCCCGGAACGCCCATTTCAGAATATACGAGCGTGTATGTCAGAATCACAGATCCGCCTATCATACCAAAAGGGGCAAGCAGCATAAATATAACCTATTCCGGGATAGGCCTCCAGGTAAGGAATTCGTCAGGCACATCATGGATAAATTCAGGGGAGAGTGGAAGCATAAATCTCCTCGCCCTCCAAAACCAGACCGAGACATTATCTTCTATAGCTCTTCCACAAGGAACCACTCCGATTGCACTTGAGATGAATATAACTTCAGGCAGCATAACAATAAACGGAAGCGAATATCCGATGGATATAGTATCTAAAAGGATAAATTCCACCATAGCTAATTTATCATCATCGCCAGGATCAAAATCATTCAGTGCAATATTAAGCATGGCTTCTTCAGTCTCTCCTTCATTTGCAGGAAACTCCACATCATTCTTCTTCCAGGCATTTCCCACAAGCGTGCTTCTAAGCGGCAGCCCCTCAGTCTCCGGAATCGGCTCCATCTCAAAACTAAATTCAAGCGAGGCCGTGGCGATAGTGAACAATACACCAAAGATAAGGATACTTTCGTCTTCGCTTTCATCCGAAGGCAACGTAAGCTCAATAAGTACTACAATAGAGGACAACTCAAGCATGCCTCTGGTCCTAGAGATGCTCGCGATCTCAGGCAACGAATCGGTGAAGATTGAAGTGGTAAAACCTGCAATTCAGGCAGAGCCTTCATTCGGACACATAACAGACAGCCTCCTCATAAATGAAACTTTCAATGCAATAAATTCTGCGCTGGGCTATCTGATAAACAACCAGACATCAAACCTCACCGGCCTTGCCGTATCTAAGCTTGCATCCGGAAACCTTACCAAGATACCAGGCTATGCAGCATCGACAGCATCAAAGATAGCATCACAGCTCAATATCTCCGGCCCGGAGATAAACCAGATATCCTCAAATCTAAATTCCACGCAGTCAAACAGCTTCATAAATGGCATCTTCTCAAACCTCACTGACTCAGCAAACTCTATCTATATAAACGGAAGCAATGCAGCCTCTGTCACATCCACCCTCATAAAAGGCATCTCTTCCGGGAAGATAAACTCTTCAAATATAGCAAATATAAAGAACCTGATAGCAAACGCCAAGGCCGAAGCAATAGCAAACTTCCCCAAGAAGATAGAGGCAAGGCAGTCACAATTTAATTATCTCTCATTCATTGCAGCAAAGAATTCTTCACTTATTCCGACTATATCTGCAAGCAGCATCACCGGAGCCGAATACGGTTATCTGCTTGAGCCTGGAAGATCTGTTACTCTTGTCTACTCTGGGAGGATAAGCGCAGGAAACGGAATCCTGGGCATAAGTCTAATAAATGGTAATCCTTACAAGATTAGTGTAATAGGGACCGATGGCGCGTATGCTTCCACTGAGATAAAGGCGGGATGATAACATGGGATTTATGGACCTTTTTGGAAAGAAGAATGTATCTTCAGATCTTGAAAAGAAATTTCCTTACTATATAAAGACAGAGTTTGTACCATACAGGCTAAAATCAAGGGAGAACAGCTCAGCTACGCTGATGCTTAGCCTAAAGAACCTTACCGAAGAGCCTGTAATGTGCTCTGTTGTTGTAAGCGTTCCAAAGCAGATAGGACTGGATTCCACAAGCCTATCAAAGGAGAAGGAGATAAGGCTAGGTATGATATCCCCAAATGAGGAACGCTCTGCGAATATTGAGCTGTATGGCAGCGTATCGACAGAGCCGGGAGAGTATACCCTTACAATAACCTCCTTCGTGCACTATCGCGACTATGCACATGTCTTGAACTCTATGCGGAAGAGGGTTTTGATAGAGGCTGTCTGACCTGCTGCCCGCCTGTTGCCTCAGGCTCTGAAACTTCATTAATCTTCGATATTATGCCCTTCAGATCTTCCGCTATCTTTTTGCCTTTTTCAGTAAGAAATATCTTCTTGAGCTTCCCATGAACCTCCGAGCCTATAATTCCCTTCTCTTCGCATCTGCTCACAAACCTGCTCGTATGTATATAGGTTACCCCTGTCTCTCTGGCTATGCTCGAGAGATGCCACTCCTTATCCGAGCCTGCAAGCATCAGTATAATTCTGGCCTGCTTGTCTTTCAACAGAAGCATGCCGCTTTCATTTTCCATCTGATTCAAATATCTGCCAGGCATTCCTTTTAGCCTTTTCGCCTCAAAGTCCACAGAGCATAATACCGTCCGTAGCAGTAGCGCCAAGGACAGAAACAACTATTCAATTATAAAAACAATTATGATAAAACAATTATGATTATACGTAATTATACAAATAGATTATCGTAATCTTACCATGCAAACGCAAAATTCCCCTTGTCGCTTGCTTTTCAATTTCTATGGCACAGTTATATAAACTTAACCATGTAGATATTCTAAGGTAATATCGAGGTTAAAGGTGCTAGAATGGTAAAATACATGATTGCAGAGCAACTCGTGGGAAAGGAAGTCGTAACAAATGACGGATTCGACCTTGGCAAGTTCATAGATGCCGAGATAAGTGAAACGTCCGGGAAGCTCAACGCACTGCTGGTAGAGCCCAATGTTGACAGTGAGTTTGTAAACAAGCTCAATGCAAAGGGAGGCAGGCTTTCAGTTCCATACACGAGTGTGCTGGCTGTAAATGACTTTATAGTTGTCGACAGGAAAAACCTTCTTTAGGTGTTTTTATCATCATCGCTGGCGGCGACGAGGCGGGCCGCGGCGCTGTTGTGGGCCCAATAGTTGTAAGCATAGTCAGCGTAAGCAAGGGAAAGGAGAGCAGGCTTTCAAGAATAGGTGTCCGTGACTCCAAAATGCTTACAAGAAGGAAGCGAAACTTTCTCCTAGACGAGATACATGCGATAGCCGAAGAGGTAAAGGTATACTCAATAAACAGCAATGAGATAAATGAGGCAATGCGCAACAAGATATCTATAAACGAGCTCGAGGCTCTAAATTTTGCAAGGCTTATAGATTCCATATCTGTAGTCCCATCCAGGATATACTTTGATTCTCCTGATGTAGTTCCCGAGAGGTTCGGTCTGCGCATAAAGCTCTTATCTAAAAAAAGCATAAGGATAGAAGGCATCCCTGAATCAAGAAAAGACCGCATCAAGAATCCTATAAAAGTAATATCAGAACACAAAGCAGACGCAAGGTATCCTGTTGTATCCGCAGCAAGCATAGTTGCAAAAACAACGCGTGACAGTGAGATTGAGATGATAGAGGAGAATCTAGGCATAGACATCGGCTCAGGATACCCTTCCGACAAATATACTATAGACGCGATAAAAGCCGATCTGGAAAAGGGCTCCCTCTCCCCATACATACGCAATTACTGGAAGACCATGGGTCTTATCAAGCAGTTAAAGATAGATGATTTTATAAGTTGAATCCTATGAAATGCCCATACTGCAAAAATGAAAATACCGATGTCATCGATTCGCGGGAAGTCATGGGAAAGGATGTAACGAGAAGAAGAAGGGAGTGCACCGGATGCCATCGCAGATTCACAACATACGAAAGAGCAGAGATAGAAGAGATAACAGTGATAAAGCGCGACAACCGCCGTGAACAATTCGACAGGAACAAGCTTCTCGGGGGAATAATGAAGGCATGCGAGAAGCGTGAGATAAGCCGCGCAGTCATGGAAGACCTTGCAGACAGGACAGAGTCAAAGATACGCGCAAAAGGAAAGATAGAGACCTCGAGCAGGGAGATAGGCGGCATGGTAATGAAAGAACTTATAAAGATAGACCCCGTGGCGTATATACGTTTCGCAAGCGTATATCAGAATTTCGGGTCGCCTGAAGAATTCACAAAGGCAGTTTCCATAATAAAAAAAGGGAAAGGCAGAAATCCAAGGCATTCACATGGTAAAAGCAGATAATCCTTCCATGTTGGGCTTCATTCCTATCGCGCCTTCAAGGATTCAAGGCAGAATCCCGATTTCAGCTCAATTTCCCCCAAGTGAATTATAGGCCGTAAAGCCCGAGTAATAAGGCGATACTGTAAGAAGTGCGCTTCCGCTTGTATTATATACCGGAAGAGTATTTGAGCAGGCAGTGCATATCCTATAATTTATAACGAAATTCGGATTAAGTACTGTTCCGATTCCAGGATAATAATTACCAAGCTCAGCCTCACAGTATATGGTATTATAAGGCAGTGAATTCGAGGCAAGGCAGCTGCCATAGTAAACCTCATCAGCAAATGTTGGTCTTACCGAAAACGAATTAGAAGGAAATTGAATCTCTGTTCCCATCCCATTGCCCAGTATCACAACCATCTCCGAGCTTATGCTGTTTGTCATTATGTAAGCTCCATAGCATGGGAAAGAAGGCGTGATATAGCAATGGGCAGGAGGATATGCCTGTTTGCTGTTAGAAGACGCTATCGCAGCGCCAAGGACAATCACCAGCAATACTGATATTATTACCCAGGAGTAGATTGTCAAAAATTCTACTGCGGGCTGTCCTTTCATAATCCCTCTCCTGCCTGTAATTATATCTTCCCCGAAATGTTTATCTTTAGGTGCGGAATCTGCGCTCCCAGGCTCAAAACCCATGTGCTTATCTGAATTCCTATATTTATATTACTTTTTGCAATACACATAACTGCGGAATTGGAATAAACCGCAAACAGACAAGCTGCAAACCAATTCTAAGGAGATCTCTTCTTTCCAATTGTAGATATGCTGAAATCTATAACTATCTCGGAAATCAGCGCGGAATAAGGCCTCACTTCCCTAATTCCGATGAGCTTGAATCTCCTCCTGTTTTTTCTGCATAGTTTCCTTATCTTTTCAAGAGCCTCTTTTCCCCCATCTTCTACAAATGCATAATAATGTATTATACATCTCTCTCCTGCGATCTTAAAAGCGGCCTCAAGAAATCTCTCAGAATCCATAGGCAGAGGCATCAATATCCTATCTGCAAATCCAATGTACTTCCCAGGCGGTTTTCCCGCATCCCCAAGCAGAGGCAAGAAATTCAATGTCTTGTTTAGTTTCCTATTCTTCAATGCATACCTATGCCCTTCCCTGTTCATCTCCATGCCTACTACAACCGAATTCTTGTTTTTCTTGGCTATCTCTATTGCAAAAGGCCCAATCCCGGAAAACATCACAACGACATTTTCCCTGTCTTTGGAAATGTCTACTATACGTTTCCTCTCAAACGCAAGCCTAGGGGAGAAATAGACTTTTCTCAAATCCAGTAGAAAAGATGCCCCGTTCTCCTTGTGGATAGTCAGATAACTCTTTTTACCCATGACATAGGTATACTTCCTCTTTCTGTACCTTCCTTTTACCGGCCCGCCTTTGCTCAGCACAGTTAGTATATTCTTATGTGTCTTCATGATTTCCCGTGCAGCATCCTGCGCATCTTTTCCATCGGCATCTATCACCGCTATGCTTCCTATGGTATCAAATCCTATTCTGCGCTTTGGTGCATCTCTGCTTCTGTTTTCTATTTTTATCTCGATTGCCATCATTTTATCTCTCCAAGCCAAAAGCAAAATTGATATCTATTTATCCTCAATATAATTTATACCTCTCTTCATATTCGCATTGAAGCAACTTCATCAAGATCTGTTTAAAATCCAGATGATAGCAACAGTTTTATATCTAAAAAAAGAATTCATATCGATCTCATGTCATATTCTGTAAAAAAAGTACCAGGCCATGCTGTTCAAAGGCTTGGTGTAGGGGGCCTTATTCAAATAACAAAAAAAGAAAGCGCAGAAGCCAATTCCAGGGTAGACCATAAAGGATTAAGTTCAATACTCCATCAACACAACTTAATACCTCCAAGCCACACCGAAATCTTCAGTTCAATATTCTTAGATCCAAATCTCAAGAAGAAACTAAAAGGCAGTTTCTTATATCTAAGAAGAATGAGCAACCTAAGCACTCTTCCTAATGGCACTTATTTTCTGGAAGAAGATCAAGAATCAGGTCAGCTTAAACAAGATCGTGTAATTCCAGGCTCAACAGATCCTGAAAGAACAGTAAAAATATGGCAAGGGAACAATCCGCCTGCTTTATTCGTACTATCTGACGAATCTACAAAAGTTCAGAAAGTCCGTTTTATCATAGATATGGCAATAAGTCCTTCTTTCAGCACAGAAACAATCATGGGAGTAGAACCAAATCCGGAGGTGGTTCTAAAGGGAGGTTCAGAACGTATACTTCCAGCATCCCTTCCAGAACTTATTAAGGCACAACAAGAAGCTATCGCCGAACTACGCCGTTTAGAAAACAAATATCCGAATTCTACTACACTAGCTAGAAGGTTTATAGATATTCTAACGAACGCTCTCCATCTGCGTCCTGAAGACTGGTTCTAAAAATTGCTAACAACATCTGAAATAAGATGCAAAGCCCTAGCCAAAGCCCTAATACACAAAGCCCTAATACCAGTAAGTATTATATTCTTGATTGTTCATATACTCATTAAATAATTAGGCCTTATGAGACATGCGGTCTAAAAAAGAATGTGGTATATTGTATCTTATAATCAGAGTAACTTCAAGCCAGGAAAAGATAACTGCAGATATCCTGGAAAATAAAATACTGAAGGGAACACTTCCCATATACTCTGTGGTATTTCCTCCAGGAATGCGCGGTTACCTCATAGTCGAGGCTGAGAACGAAAACGCATGCAGGGAACTGATAATGAACGAACCTCATGTAAAAGGAATGCTCTCAAGCCATCTCTCGGAAGAGGAGGTAGAAAGAATGCTTACAATAAAGCAGGTGGCCCAGGATATAGGAGTCAACGACATAGTTGAATTCCTCGCAGGCCCATTCAAGGGATACAAAGCAAAGGTAAGAAAGGTAGATTCGGCAAAAGATGAGATCACAGTCGAGCTCATGGATGTCGCAGTGCCTATACCTGTAACAACAAAATCTAACACTGCAAAAATAATTGAAAAAGCTGAGGTAGTATAATGCCAGAAATGACAATAAACGGATTGATAGACGGAGGAAAGGCTACAAGCGGACCGCCATTCGGCCCAGCACTGGGACCACTCGGAGTAAACATAGCCGGAATAGTGGCCGAGATAAACACGAAGACGAAGGATTTCGAAGGAATGAAGATACCTGTCAAGGTTATAGTGGACACTTCAACCAAGAAATTCAGGGTAGAGGTAGGCTCTCCTTCCACAAGCGCATTAATACTAAAAGAGCTTGGAATACCAAATGGAGCAAAAAACAAGGATGCGGTAGCAGGCAATATAACACTGGAGCAGGTAAAGAAGGTAGCAAAGGCAAAGGATGCATCCTTGTATGGAAATGACTTCTCTGCAAAGGTAAGGCAGGTGCTTGGCACATGCAAGAGCATGAATATAACATGCGAAGGCGCAGACGCCACCGAGATAACCTCAAAGATAAAGAGCGGAGAGCTAAAGATATGAGCCCAGCAGCTTCAAGAACAGCATCAGGCGCGATGCTCAAATCGTCAAAAACCGCTAGCCTTGCAAGGAAGAAGATCCGAATCTCATTCAAAAAGCTTTTGAAACGCTTCGGGAGGCTAGGGTGGTGGCCTGCAGAGACAAGAGACGAGGTAATAATAGGTGCCATACTCACACAGAATACAAACTGGTCAAACGTGGAGAAGGCGCTCTCTAACCTGAGAAACAGGGATTATCTAAACCTCAAGAAGCTCTCCAAGATTAATCAAAAGAGGCTCGCAGAGCTGATACGTCCCAGCGGATTCTACAACCAGAAAGCCAGAAGGCTAGTGGCTTTCTCGAATTACGTATACGAGAATCATGGCAGCCTGGAAGATTTCTTCAGGAAGGATGCGCTACATCTAAGAGAAGAGCTTCTCTCGCTTAACGGCATTGGCATGGAGACAGCCGACTCTATCCTTCTATACGCTGCAGACAAACCTATATTTGTCATAGACGCTTACACCAAAAGAATAATATCGAGAATGCTTGGGCTTGCCTCAGAACCAGGATATCTTGAACTGCAATCATTCATGTCCTCAGCAATAAAAAGTAATCTTGAGATCTACAAAGAATCTCATGCCCAATTTGTACAGCTGGCCAAGGAGAACTGCAGAAAGAAGCCCATATGCGCTTCCTGCCCTCTCTTAAATCTATGCGAATACGGAAAAAATCCAAGAACGCCAAAAACAGTTTCGAAATAAAGAAGAAGAGCAATCCAGATAAAACCGGCAAACCTTGCCGCCTAATCACAGAATGCCTATGAACTGCTATTATAGCTTATTTTGAATATCCTTGTGTCTCCATTCCCATATACGAGATGTAGTGACTCCTGTTTAGGATTCCATGCGCACTCATACTGGTTGCAGAAGTAAAGGAACTTGAGCATATTGCTGTTAGCCATTCCCTGTGCAAAGATTGTCGCTCCTGTAACATTAAGCGCGACACCGGGCTTTGGTATGCTTGAGAACTCTATCATAAGCATCTCGCCATTTGTTATGTTAAATCCGGTCTGGTTGACTATGCTATAGTTTCCGGTATTCTGGTTGTAGAACGCAACCTTTGAGAAAGGCGAGATTCTTCCAGCACCCTCGCTGATATAACTTTTCATTGTGGCATTATTGTAAAGCAGTGTTAATACATCTATGCCAGGCCCTGAAGGGTTGTTTGTAAACTCAAGCACATTGGCTGTGGAATTGCTGTATTCATTGAAGCTTGTAAGCGGCGCATATGCATAGCTGCTTTCTGTACTGACATTGTAGCCTGACTCCTGCCATATCCCTACAGTCTCCCCGAAGAGCCATATGTATCTTACTACAAGATAGTCGGGCCTTCCAAATACCCTGCTGGTCAAAGCCTGTGGCTCATAGCTTGAATTAAGTATCCATTGCGCGAACAGCTGAGCTTTTGTAACATTCTGAGAGCCTACACTATCCATAACGCTAGTCCTATTCGCAACACCTTCAACTACGCTTCCGTCTGGCCATAATGTAAGGACTACGCTGTTAGAAGCCGAATTGTTCTTAAGCCAGCCCAGGGCGCTGTAAAGTTCAGGATTCATAGTATCTGCAGGAACTATGCCTCCGCTGTATATGATGTCCCAGTAAAAGACTCCGGCCAAAAGCAGCATTACAACCGCAAACCCTACTATCTCCCATCTTCCCGTATATGTGGAGAGAACGTATGTCACTATTGAAAGTATTGCAGCGATTGAAAGCCCCAATGCCAGAGCGATAACGTTGCTGTTTCCCACTCCGCTTGCCATATTCCATATCATCACTGTGGCAACAATGAATAGGAAGAGCACTCCAAACATTCCAATGATCTTATTCCTATCTATCTTCTTGGCCTGCAATACCATCCAATATACTGTATAAGCACCAAGTATTGCAAGCGAAGGCGCTATAAGCGAATTAAATCTTATTGCATATATCTGAAGGAATCCTGTAGTGGCAAAATAAACTGTCAGTATTATCATCTCAACGCTTATCCCAAGCCTCCACCTTGCGTTGCCTTTAAGGAATCCTCCGGAATCATAGACTTTCATGAAGAAGTATGGCAGAGTACAAAGGATCATTATGAACCAGAATACCAAGTCGTATAGTGTTCTGGCAATCGATATTGCAGGTATCTTGCCAAGTATCAGCGTAGGCAGGAACATCACTATCGACATAGGCGTTGTATAAAGGGTATACCCGAAACTTGCAAAGAGGAAGCCGTATGTAGGGGCGGTCAGCTCCTGTATAGTAGCATCAAAAGCATTGACCACTATGAGGCCGTTGTTCACGAATATGTTCAGAATCAGGCTTGGGTCTATCGCCCAGACTGCCAATATTCCAACAACTACAAACGCAGCTATGAATCCAATCCTTTCCAATGCGCTCTCTATGTATTTCCTATCGTTTATCAGTTTTGCTATGTACCATGCTATTGCCAATACCGGGAAGACAAGCAGGAATCCCGGTCCTGCGAGTATCTGGTAGCCTGCAGTGATCTGCCCTCCATATGTCATCGCTGAAACTGCAATGAACCATATCACCATGGCAAGAAGCACATACTTGCAGTTCTCCAATATCTCTTTCCTGCCCTTTACGAACGAGTATACAAGTATGAGCAGAAATGATACTATGTATATTATGAATGCAAACGGAGCTCCGTTCCATACAAAATTACCGAAACTCAGGAATAATCCGGAGAGCGCAGCATAGACTACCTTCTCATTCTTTGATTTTGCATTGAATATGTATGCTTCAAAAAGAAGCGCAAGCATCAAGAAGATCGTGACAAATCCGTCACCTCTGTATATGAGTGCGCTTGTCCTTGCAGCATCTCCCGCGCTCAGTGCAACCAGGACCAATACCAGCAAAAGGAAGAATTTGTCTTTGCTTAGAAGCCTCGCCAGAAGATAAGCGCCAAGCATATCGAGCAATCCGAAGAGTATTGCCATATGCCTCATTATGTAATAGTAGCTAATCCCCCCAAATCTCAGGAAGAAATAAGGCAGGAGAGTAACCCAATACAGTCCTTTAGGCTCGCTTATGACTGTAGAACCAGGCCATCCGGATATGCCCAGATTCACCGGTATATAGAAATCCCTGTTTACAGCTGCCCTGACAACCGAGAAATGATACCATCCGTCAGGCTCATAGAAACCAGAGAACCTAAGCATTGTGCTTCTGAGATAAACTCCCACTATCACTATCAGAAGAACTGCGATTCCATATACGAAGAAGTTCCTTGTGGCATCCCCTCCCTTGAATATCTCGCGCCAGCTCTTCTCTTCTTCCTCTATTTTCCTGTTTTCATAGGATAGCTTCTTCTCAAGTTCAATCTTTTCTTTAAGATCCTTTTCCTCCATGCTGAGTATCTTGCCTGCTTTGCTGAACTCGGATATGCCTTCCGAGATAATCTTCTTGCGCTCTTCGACCTCTTTCAATTTTCGTTCAGCATCTTCTTCAGTCAATCAAACCACATTGAAAATAATCCATCCGGACAGTGAATCCAAGGCTAGCACTTCCAAGCCAAGCCCAGATGCCTTACAAAACATTATAAGTGCACTATGCCCTATATTCTATATAAATATGGCTATACATTGAAGGGCAAAATATAAAGAGGTTATTTAACATTTAGGAATAACAAGGCCCAGCCGATAAATCATTGGCTAGCAATAATTATAATTTCATAGATTATCATATGCCTTACTTCTATGCCATACCTTAAATCTAATGTTTTGTACAAAATTTTGTGGGCCGGAGTGAATATCCGCATAAATATCAGCACAGATACCAAAACGGGCATCTCAGCTTAGCCTACGCATTGGCGTATGGTCAAGCATCAAAGCAGGTGGACAGGATAATGGGCTCGAACACCAACCGAGTCCTTCGGACTCTTTAAGGCGTGATCGCATACGGCCTGGGCTAGAAAAAGCCCTTCTCAACCTGTTCTACGCATAGGGGATATGAAAAGAGTGGCAAACGTTCAAGAGTTAAATACAATTAGATTGGGATAAAGGAGTCGGTTGGAAATAGATACGAGGTGATGCTATGTTAAAAATAATTATTCAAACATATCGTCCTTTAGTATCTTAAGTCTGTTCCTTTTCATTTCTACCACTATCACGCCAGTATTACGTGCCTTCAACTTTACTGCATCCCACATCGGTACTCCGGAGCAAAGTGAAAATATGCTGTAAGCTATTCCTGCATGCGCGGAGATTAGTATAACATCGTTTGGATATAACTTCGCCAAATTTTTAATGAACTTATGGACTCGTGCTCTAAGTTGATTTAGACTTTCGCCGCCTGTTGGCCTGAAATTTCCTCTAAGGCGTAGGTAATCTGGGTCAGTGAGCATTTCGTGTAAGCTTTTGCCCTGGAATATTCCATAATTCTGTTCCCTAAGTGCTCTAGAATAGGTTATCGGAACTTTTTTATGGTGCTTTGCTATAGCATTCGTAGTGTCAACAGCGCGCTTGAGATCACTTGAATATATCCTATCAATATCACAATCTTGTAAGATTAGGCCGACTTCTTTCGCCTGACGTTTTCCTTTAGTGCTTAGATGACCGTGCATATGGCCTACAAGCATCCTTTTAATATTCTCTTCGGTTTCTCCATGTCTTACAATTATAAGTTTCATTTATACTCTCCTATCAAAATCTAAGTTTTTTGGGATCTATTCTGTATTTTGCAAAGATCTCTCTTGCATTCGCATTGGTTGAATATTTCTGATCAAGTCCAACAAGTTTCATACCCTCAAATATTTTTTCCTCAGAGTCTCCCTCAATTTCTAAGTATGTGGGAATATGCGGCCAGGTATCAATGTCAAACCTCAAACCCAGGACTTTGATAGAAAGTACTTCATATCTACCTTTATTATATTGCCATTCAATATGACATGGGTTATTTTATTTATGTTGGTTATATCAGAATCAACAGGTTCTGACACAAGTATCATATCTGCTCTTGATCCTGGTTTTATCTGTCCGATACTTTCTGTACCTAGAACTTCTGCGGCATTGCTCGTTGCTGTCTTTAATGCAGCTATGGGCGTTAGACCAGAATCTACCAAAAGTCTTAATTCTTGGTATAAAGAAAATCCCGGTGCAACGAAAGGGTTTGCTGCATCGCTACCAGCTATCAGCTTTACGCCTGCATCATTGAGTTTCTTAGTTAGCTTTAGCATGTTTATAAAAGCTATTTTCCTATCGGTTTTATCTATCTGTGTAAAACGGGTTTTCGGTTTTTTATTTTTGTAAGCGTTATCAAACGGGAATAAAATCTTCATATATTCTGAATATTCTGCCGAAGGGAAAAGATTCATGTTGGTTACAAACAAAGTCGGACATATGGCCGTGTTGCTTTTAGCCAAATTTTCAATAAGCGTTGTTAAATTCTTGGAGTTTAAATCGATTCTGGCCCATTTTTTATAAATCTCGCTAACCGAGTCACTAACCTTTCCATCGATTCCGTTTATTAACAGTTCGATATGCTCCAAGGTATCTATTTTCATATTGATAGCTTCTTTCGGGCTAGTTGTTAATAAATGTCCCGCAACTTTTAATCCTTCAGAATGAGCCTCTTTTATTATCGCCTTTAATATGGAGGGCGTTATGCTTTTGTAAGCCTTAATCCATCCGATTCCAGAAACTTTATATGTATTAAATATTTCTTTTATCTGTTTTTTATTCGTTATGACAAATGACATGCGCCATGTGGGTTTCTCCCCGTCAAGAAAGACAGATGAAAAAATGTTTGGTATCGGGCCCTTAATGTGTTTGAAATTGTAGAGATTATTTGCGTAGCTGCCAACATCTCTAATTGTTGTTATTCCATTATACAATAACATTTTGTTAAAATACTCAAAAAGTTCTACTTCTCTAGCGTAAATAAAGCCAGCATATACTCCAATGTGCATATGCATGTCTATCAGCCCGGGGGAGAGAAATCGCGTATTGACTACCTTGCCTTTAAAGTCTCCGGGCTTGCCTATTTTTTTTATAATTCCGTTTATTACCAATACAGAAACATTATTTGTTATGGTGTGTCCATCAAACATTCTTTCTGCATTAATTATTAAATTAGACATATCCTCATTCCATCTATCCATCTAGTTATGGAACCAAACCTATTACATATATTGGTAATTCATCTTGGAGTACGCTGAAATAGTAAGATTGCCTGTTTAAATAATTTAAATAAGTTTCACCTTTCTTGCAATAACACAATAACCATGGTAATGCGTCTTACCGGCATGTATTTTGATTATCTTATATCCTTTAAGGAATGCCATTAACTCTTTCCTATCTAAAGAATGGTGTAGTACTCCTTTCTCTGGCCCAGACAATGGGACATAAGTATGTTTTTCTACCCATTTATGCGTTATCTGTCTTCCGTGTTCTACCCATTTCTTTTCAAGTTTTTGTGATTCTTCATAATCAGGAACCTGCAAGAATAAGAAGCCATTAATCTTAATCACCCTATCAATCTCTCCAAATATCTTTTTCATGGTTCTTGCATTTGTATGGTGTATTGACCTTGTCGCTATAACCAAATCGAAATAGCGATTTTGATACGGCAGGCCTTTTGTAAAGTCGCAGCACTTTAAATCTGCATGCAGTTTGACCTCAGCAAGCTGCTTATTAAGACGCTTTATTATTGGTGGATAATTATCAATGCCGAACACATTATGGTCCTTGCCAGAAAAATAGATAACATGTCTTCCATGTCCACACCCTATATCCAAGATCCGTGAATTAGCATTGAGTCCTCTGGCTATAAACGGTATCTCTGGTTCTATATGGTAACCTTTACTCTTGTACCAGACTGCCCAGTTAGATGACATAAACTATACTGGACTGTATAGTCTTATAAAAGTTCAGCGATGTTCCCTAAAAATAACAGAGCCTTTACAGCCTTGTCGACTTAGAAGACTTCATGGAGGCACAGGGAATCGAACCCCTCTTTTGCTGGCATATCAAAGCACTCTGAATCTAATCTTGGCAAAAAAAAGTATAAAAAGTGCTTGGGTTCACTTTCGTGAGTTCGGATACGTAGATTAATACCTAAGTGTACACCACATTGGTTTAGTGTTGAGCAGATTTGCAAGAAGGTTAGATTCGGAAGTAGTCAAAAGTGTTGCAACCTTAATACTCATCGAATCTATGTTGTCCTTTCATTTGCAAGACTTTCAGGGAAAGCTATAGGTATCATTATGTATCTAAAATAGGACAGGATTGAGCAACCGCTTGTCAGGCATTATCGATTTTTAAGATTTGAACTAGATTTAAGCCATAGTTCATAGTTATCAGCTTCTACTGTGCTAAGTTCATCTTGATGCTCGTCTTTCCATTTTTGATATTCTCTGCCATTTATTTTTTGGTGATGCAAGCCAAGCTTATGTGCAGTCCATCTCAGCAGGTAATATACCGTCGCTACTATCCATACAAGAAATGGCCATACAGTCGCCTGTGCAGCTTGTTGTGGGGTCGAATTCGGAAGTAACGCAACAAATAAACCACATAGCCATGGTAACGCCGT
>JAKBRL010000033.1 GCA_021845465.1 Microcaldota archaeon | reverse complement strand
CGTTACCAGATTCTGCCACCCTGGCATATGTAGAAGTATTAGTCGCTTGCTTATTTATAAAGCTTTCAGCATGCTTATTAATTTTTCTTTTTAATAGATATATGGTCTATATGGCGATTAACAGGCTTAATAAGGAACAAAACGAGAGAATACTTGTACTCGCCATAGACGTAGATAATGATCTTTACAGAAAGACAAAGATAAGCGGACCGTTGATTGGAAAGGTGCAGAACCTAAACGGCGCAACACAGCTTGCGCTTGCTGATCCTGAAGAGACTGATGCAAATACAATGTTTGAAGCAGTGAAGATTTATGATGAGCTGAAGGAGAAGGGATATATAGTAAACGTTGCTACGGTCACTGGAACAGAGACCGAGGGATATGATTCAGACCGAGAGGTTGCAAGACAGATTGATCTTATTCTTGAGAGAAACCATTCAGATGTATGCATTCTTGTGACAGACGGCGCTAGCGATAATAGGGTAATACCCATCATACAATCAAGAATCAAGATAAACAGTGTCAAATATGTCAGAATGAAACAGTCAGAAGCTTTTGAGAACGCATACTTCACAGTGCTTGAGAAGCTCAAAGAACCGCATTACGCAAGGATAGTATTCGGAATACCTGCTGTGCTTATCCTAGGACTGGCCATAAGCTATATGGCAGGGATAGGCTGGGAACCTGCAGCCGTGGTAATAGGACTTTACCTGGTTCTTGTAGGCTTTGGAGTTATTGAATCAATAGAGAATTCATTCAGAGGCTTTGGATTCAGCATAGAACATATGAGTTTTGCTTTATATCTAGGTTCATTTATCTTCCTGGTAGCAAGTTTCGCTGTCGGGGCTGGCAATTATGCAAGCCAGATTCTTAGTTTAGGAAATAATCAGGTTCTGGCATTGGCTTACGGAGTGGAAGGATTCATGTTTTTACTTCCAATAACATTAGTACTCTACCTTATCGGAAGGATAATAGATGTCAGAAATACCAAGTACATATTTAGGGAATTCAAGTATGGAGGATACATAGGCTCATCCCTTATATTATGGGTTTTGGTCTACTCGTTTGTAGCGTGGATAATAGGCCAGATATACTTTTCAGCTTTTATAAATTATACAGCAATTGCGATAGTAATAGGAGTTGCAGTCTCCTTTTCTTCAAGATTTCTGAGGAAGAGGGTTTTGAGAACAAAGAAGCTGAGAGGAAGGCTTGTTGTAAATGAACTTGGAGCCTCAATAGGCAAGGTTGAAAGGATAGACATAAACCAGGGAAGATTTATAATAAATACCAACTTTGGAAATCCTATAACTTATAACATAGACAGGATAGTAGAGGTATCCGACAAGGTAGTGATAAAGTAGAGATCATGTTATCTTGCGAATAGAATGGATGATTTTGTATAACGCCTATTTTCCTTGGGTTGATACCTGAAGGATAATCTTTCCCTCCAGATTCCTGCATTTGACATGAAGAACCTAAAAACAATAACTTTCAATAATAGATTTAGTTCTTTACTATGCTTCCGTTATGCTTCCTGTTTATTATTGCGGACCTGAGCTCTTCTATCTGATCGTTTACAAACCTTATCTCGATATTCGCCCTCTTTGCAAGCTTGCTTGCCACAAGATCAAAGATGAAGGAGGCATCAGCTTCCCTCGTATCGTATTTTGCAGCTATCTCGACGAGTTTGTTGTGGTCTAGCTTTTCGAGCCTTTTTGCTCCAGGCTTGGAAGGAGGTTTATCATATACGAACGAACCGTTACCTATGTTTATCATTACTTTGCTGTTTACAACTTCAGAAGCTAGCACTGCAACAGAATCGGTTGTCATGCCCGGAGTAAGGCCTCCCATGAATACTATCTCGCTTGTTCTTGTGGCTGACCTTAGATCATCTAAGTTTGTTATTACATTTGGATATACATTAAGTTCGGAGAATATGTCTTTGACTATGAGTGCATTTATACGCGTTATTGCTATTGCAATCTCATCAAGGACTTCGTTGTTTTTTATTATCTCCCTTGCAGGCTGGGTGTAGAGCCTGCTGGCATAACCTCCGCCGACAACTATTACAAATTTGTATATTCCTACATAATCTTTTATAAGTTTAAGAAATTTGTTTATGTAGTTTACATTTACCCCGTTCTTTTTGAAAACAACATGCCCGCCCAGAGATAAACATATAGTGTCCATTATATCGAATAATAAGTACGGTTTATATTTATAAATCTGCCGCATTTTGGAAGGATATATCAAGCTTTTCTGTATAATATTATATTTTAGCAAGATTTCTTTTCAGATTTTTATCCGTGTTAGTCCCGTATATGAATGGACTCAGATTGCTTTTTGATGCCTGGGAAGGAAAAACTTATTTTCTGATTTGGCTTGAGAGATAGACAAGGATGGCAGCTTCGACATACATCTTGTTTCTTGCCTGTTCCCAGATTATGGATGATTTTCCGTCTATAACTTCTGATGTTACCTCTTCTCCGCGATGCGCAGGCAGGCAGTGCATGAAAAAAGATCCGCTGGAAGCATAGGACATCGCTTTCTTGTTTACCTGATAGCCGGACAATTCTTTTTTCTTCTTTTTGGCTATAGATTCTTCCCCCATGCTTACCCATGTGTCAGTATATACAAATTCCGAATCTTTTAATCCGTTTTTTAATGAATCAGATATGCTTACTATGCCCTGTGATCTGGCTTTCTTGAGATATTCCGGATTCGGTTTTATTGAATGTGGACCCACCATTGAGAACTTCATTCCGAGCTTTGTTGAAGCGAGAAGCAGTGAATTAGCAGTATTTGTTGCTATGTCTCCGACAAATGAGAGCTTTATGCCGTTTAAGTCTTTTCTTATTTCGCGTATAGTGTATATATCACTGAGAGCTTGGCAGGGGTGTTCGAGCTCTGTGAGGGCATTTATTACAGGCACATCTGAAGCTTTGGCGAATTCCAGCAGATCGCTATGCCTGTTCATTCTTGCAGCAATTATATCAGTATAAAGGCTTAGGATTTTCGAGGTGTCTTGATATGTCTCGCCTCTTGATGCCTGCATGGTTTTAGTATCGAGGTATATTGGAAAGCCGCCTAGCATAAACATCCCTGACTCGAAAGAGGTCCTTGTCCTGGTTGAAGGTTTTTCAAAAAGAAGGGCAAGCCTCCTGCCTTTCATTGAGTCTTTTAATCCGCCGTGCTTTATTCTGTCAGTGATCTCGAATATCTTGACGATGTCTTTCTTCCCCAAGTCATTTATGCTTACAAGATTTCCCAACTTACGGCACCTACCCAAAGATAGATCCTATTCCTGATTCGCTGTTGGATATCTCTTCCTCTATCATCGAGATTACTTTTTTTTCTGTTTCTGGATCTGCGCGTTTTGCATTCTCTATAGCTGAAAGAAGTTTTGGCTCTGCAAGTGCTAGGAATTCTTCGTTTGCATTTAGATATAGGTAGCATTTGTCTTTCTCCATGCCTATGGATATGCCATCTTTTATCTGGTAGTCCTGCCTTGCGAATATTACGTTTGCAGCTTTGTCCTGTTTCAATGATGCAAGCTCTTCTTCCGTTTTGTTTTTGTCGAGATAGGGATCGTATGCCATCAGGTCCTTCAGTTTTTCCATATCCTTTTCGTCACAGAGATATACGCGTGCAGGCATCCGGATTACCCTATCAGCTTTGCATTTACGCTGCCTTCCTTCCCGGGTCTGTTGGTTATGATCGCCTTGCCTGCTTCTGTGGAGATTACGGATCCTTTTGTCATTATCCTTAATCTCGAGAAGTTTCTGTTGTCCGGAGATTCCAGAATGTCGGTAATCTTGACTTTTTTATATCCTGAAGGAGTAAGAAGGTTGACATTTGCAGCATATTGCAGTTTGTTCTTTTTGTTTGATCCTCTGCCTCTCACGCTTTTGAGATGATCTGTTTCCGATAAGGTTGTCTTTGCGAAGAATCCTCCGCTTTCGCTCCTCCTTTTGTCTCTGAATTTCTTCTTGGCTTTCCCATTGCCTTCCTTCTTTCTGAATGGTTTTCCATGGAATTGGGATCCGAACTGGCTCATACTACCACTTATTAATATAGTTATTATTTTTGCAACTAAAGGAATATATCCCTATGCCCTCTGCCAATATATGCCATTCATCTGTTTTTTTTGGTTTTCTCTTTTATTTGGTCAAGCTTTTCAAGAAGATCGTTGTCGTCATCAGAAAGGAAGTCGCGGAATTTGTATTTTAATGCGCGTTCTTCGTCGTCATTTAAGAATACGGTGAGGATATCACCATCGTTTATCTGCCTTCCGAAGGTGACTCCATCCATAGATACGGCTATGTTTGCTGATTTTTTTGCCTCCTGCATGCTTATACCGTTATCCTGCATCTCTTTTATCTTTCCGAGGATCTCCCCCTGTGCATTTATCATCTGTACTCCGGGCCTTATCTTCCCCCTGATCACCTCGACACCGAATATGGCAGGGTGTGATACCCTAAAGCATGAGTTTGGCAGTATCTTTATTTCTCCCGGATAACTTAGGGATCTCTCTATTGCGGTATGCTCCCTCTTCCTCTCTTCGGCCAGCCATAGATTGTAATCGTCTATTATCTTATAGATTATATTTCCAGAGATTATGTTTACCCCGGTTGCATATGCCTCCGCTTTGGCTTCTTCTTCAAGAGGCACATTGAATGCCAATATTACAGAACTGAATGGGTCAGTAGCTCTCATTCCGAAAGCATCAAGGACATCTCTTTTTGTGACGCTGCCTATCTCTTTCTTTCCGACATTTACTCCTGAGGATTTGAGCATTCTTGAAAGAGCCTCAAGACTCCCCATTGTGTCAGTCTTCAATATTACGCCTGCCTTGTCCGTAGCAAAAAGCTCCTGTATCTCCGATCTTATTATGTTTTCATAATTCGGAGTGTCAGTAGATACTAGAAGTGATCCAGGAAGTGCATCTTCCAAGTCTGTTCCGCTTATCTTTACACCTGAAGCTGCACTTACACTGTCAACGTAAACGAACCTGCTTCCTGAAGCGCGTATATCCTCTGTTTCTTTCGGCTTGAGCAGGGCCCTGATCTTTGAGGTCTTTATTCCTGATTGCGTTGAGAATGCCACAGTGTCATTGACCTTTAGAGTTCCGTTGTATAATATTACAGAGATAGTTGTACCAAGGCCTTTGTCTTCTTTTCGCTCTATTATGCTGCCAAGCCCAGGACCGTTGACCTCTATCTGCAACTTCATCTCTAGGAAACGCTGCGAGAGTCCTGTTGCATAAACAAGAAGCTCGGCTATGCCCTCGCCTGTCTTTGCACTCACAGGAACTATGACTATTTCTTTCCTGAAATCTTTGACGCGGTCAAATCTCTCTGCGTTAAATCCGCGTTCACTGAGCTTTCCTACCAGACCATAGATTTTTGCTTCCAGATCTTCAGATGCGTTCATATTTTGCTTTGAAAGGCTTTCACTGAAACTGTATGTTTCATATGATTTCCATCCGTTTACCAAATCAATCTTATTTGCTGCTACTATAAATGGAGTCTTGTATTCCTTTAATATGTCAAGAGCCTCGTAAGTCTGCGGTTCAAAGCTCTTGGATACATCAACAACAAGAATTGCAAGGTCTGCAACGGAACCTCCCCTTCGCCTGAGGTTTGTAAAGGCTTCATGGCCTGGGGTGTCTATGAAGAGAAGCCCGGGTATGGTTATATTTATATTGAATTTCTTCAGAAGTTCCCCTGATATTTTCGAGATTGTACTTAGAGGCACTTCGCTTGCGCCTATATGCTGTGTTATTCCTCCGGCCTCTGTTGCTGTCAGTGTTGTATTTTTTATCTTATCCAGTATGCTGGTCTTGCCATGGTCTACATGCCCCATGACTACTATTATAGGCTGGCGTATCATTAGATCTACTTTATGACAAGTAATATAAATAGAAGGTGATTAAAATATAAAAGAATACACTATCAGTGAGAAAATGGAAAAAGCATTAGTAGTAATTAAACCAGATGGAATGGAGAAGGCCGTTATCGGAAAGGTTATATCCGAATTTGAAAAAGGAGGCCTTAAGGTAGTGGGAATAAAGATGCTGAATGCGGATAAGAAACTCGTAGGAAGGCACTACATAGCAGATGAGAAATGGCTTTTTTCAGTTGGAAAGAGTGCAAAAGCGTCTGATGCCAAAAGAGGGATAGTCAACAATGAAACAGAAAGAGAGATAGGCATGAGGATAAGGTCATATCTCATAAATGAACTTACAAGGCTTCCAGTCATTGCAATAGTGCTTGAGGGAAGAGATGCGAACAAGACAGCAAGGAAGATAGCTGGCGCAACGGAGCCTAAATCAGCAGACCCAAATACAATAAGAGGCATGCTCTCCACAGACACATATAAGCTTGCGGACAGCGAGAAGAGATCCATAAGAAATATAGTACACGTATCTGACAGCCCCAAATCTGCAAGCAGGGAGATAAGCGTATGGTTCAAGCCTTCCGAACTCTATAAATACAAGACAATAAGCAGGCAGAGCAGATAGGATAGGCGGTAAACTTCTGATAGCATTTTCAGCTAGCCTGATTTAAATAATTATGGCTAGATTCCTTTTCTTCAGTTAGATTAAAGGATAACTTAGGCAAAGATACCATAATAGTGCTTATCCTGAAGCTACAGTTTTTATTTATTATAGCTAGCCTGCTTTAGGTTTTAGATTTACGTATCAATAGTTCTGCAGCGATTGGAAACCTAATTAAAATATAAGGGCAAATGCCCAAATCAATAAGCAAGACGTATTCTTAGAATATCATGAAGGCGGACCGAACCATGAAATGGATACCATTCCGCCTGCGCCATTACTGCCGTTAGTAGTGCAAGCAGTCTGACCGGGTAGTGGGTCACAAACCCAGTATGGGTCCAAAGCACCGTTTTCTGCAATTTGAGCAGGTCCTCCGCCGCTGCCGCCGCCTCCGTATGCACCGCCTGGGTTGCCATTATAACCTTCGCCTGTAGCTGCTGCACCTCCGAGCCCTTGATTTCCGCCGGAATTGCCACCATTGTTGTTGTCCAGTTCACATATTGGACCTGGTGTTGTTTGACCAGGCTGACCTTGATCGTTTACAAGTATATTTACATTAGATCCTGACGCAGAATTTGTGCCCCCACTGCCTCCGGATATGTAGGCACAGTATACGCCTCCTGAAACGAATGTTTGTCCCCATTCTGATTGTCCGCCTGCGCCTGCGCCTGCTGTTGCGGTGAATCCGGAAGCACTTGCAGAAGATGCACCTCCGCTTATGCCACCATTTATAGTATAGCCGCCGCCTGCGCCTACAGTTACTGTTATAGTGGTGCCAGGCTGCAATCCTGAAACATCTGCCACAATATAGCCGCCTCCGCCTCCGCCTGTGCCAGGAACAGTACCGTCTGAACCAGATGAAGGTGCCGTGCCATCTCCTCCTCCTCCGCCTGCGCCGACTAGTGAGATTTGGTATGAGGTACTTGTAGTTGTTCCACTTGGTGTTGTAAAGTAGTATGTACCTGGTGTAGTGTATGTAACTGTCTGCTGTGAAC
>JAKBRL010000009.1 GCA_021845465.1 Microcaldota archaeon | reverse complement strand
GAAATCCGCATTCCAAAAAATATTGACAGAATTAATGAAGATCGATTCGAATATATAGCTACAAAAATCTCCCAGGCCATAGACAGATCAGTAAGAAATGAGATATCCAGGATAGATTTTTTAGAGTTGCTTAGAGGAAAAAAACAGGATTGACAGGTTATTAATACAAAAACATTAAATATCTATTTTTTTATAGTGTTATAGTGGTGGAATTGGATGCCAGTCGTAAAAGATGCAGTAATGAGAATAGGGGCAGACTTACAGAGTATGGAAAAAGGTAGGAATGGAAAAGGCAATGAAGAAAAAGGAAGTAATAGCATTAGTTTTAAGGAGATAGTCAGATCAGTTATTCTGCCTGTGGCATTAGGTACTGCTCTTCTATTTACACAGGATCGCGCTTATGCCCAAGCCCAGAATCCAGAAGGGGATGCTGAGCTTCAAGGCCCTTCGGCAAAAGAGTATTTTACACATATAGCAGTAAAATATCTGAATCCTCAGTTGAAATTTCAAGAAATGAGCCTTGAACTTAAAGCTGTGCCTGTCACTAACGTTTTGTGGGTAGGGTATGAACTTAACTGCCTTTTGGATAATCAGATGTGGGCCCAGACGGGATTGATTTACTTTGGGGGAAATTATTACCTGTTAAACCAACTGATGGTGGAAGACAAACCACTTTATGCACCTAATGGCGATGTGGGCAGGGAGCCCACTGTAGGAGGAACGATTAACGAAGGAGATTCGATTAAAATAGGGCTTGATGTGGATAAAGGCAAGGTTCATTTCAGGCTGGAGGACCTCAGCAATCCAAAAGTAAAAGCCGAAAAGGAGTTTGATGTGGGTTCAGCAACTGCATGCGTCGGAAAACAGAATTCCGTGTGGGGAACTTATACAGGAATCGCAGTAGAAACTGTAAGTTATACTTTAAGCATAACCACACCGGGATTGCCTGAACTTAACATGCAGGAATTTAAGAATACATCAGAGATACTGCCTTCTAAAGATGATTTAGTTTTGGGTGCAAAATATTTTATTCCGAGGACCGGGGAAAGGGTTTTTATGAGTGACCAGATTCCAAAAAAGCCTGTAAATAATAAAATAGGCCCGTTTAAGGTTGATGTCTCTCCTGAATTGATTAGGATATATAGAGAATCTCCGGGAAGTTAAAGTCAATAAATATGAAAAATAAAAAAGTAGTATTAGCAAAGGCTTGATCTGATAATCATGCATGACATATATAAGGTAATTGGAACAGGTACAAAAGAATTTTTAAATGGGTTTGAGGGAGTGATTATATGAAGAGCATATCTAACTGGAGTGTCTGGTACAAAAATAAAGGCCACAAAGTAGAACCAGAAATACCTTCAATAAACAAAATGTTAGAACATCAAGTCGCGCCAAATATTTTTCCTCACGAAAGAGTATATTTATTGCAGGATCAGCTTCAACCCCCAACGAGGTTGGGGGAACGCGCTAGGTATTAAGGTTTTTAGATATATTTATCAGATGCCTAATTTTTTGAAATCACTCTTAAGTGTTTGGAGATTAGTAAATAATATCCCTTTTATTCCCAATTCATTTGCAACGGTAATGTTTGGCTGGAAGTCATCTACAAATACGCATTCCTCCGGATTGGCATCTATATTATTTGCAGTTTAAATTCCATTTACAATACTCTATATGGATGCTTTTACAAGTAAGAAGGCAGTCAGATTTTTTGGGAATACTAAAAGATTCATTAAAGAGCGTAGATGGCTAGGGTGTTTAATCTTTGCAATATTGCTGATACTTCTAGCGATTTGTGTAATTGTTATGTTGAATATGTATGCAGAATATGGGATAAAGGCATTCTTGCCTTAGCATCTTTTACTTCATTTTATAAATCTAAAAACTTATTTAAACCTTTAGCCTTCAATAATAACAAGACAGGAGGGTCTTATGGAAAAGAGTAATAAAAACAATACAACTGTACAAGTTGTTTTAGTCGCTGTGATTATAATTTTACTCATAGCTGTTGCGGTTTTGTATCTTAATTCAAACAACTCCAAAAATACTCAACAACTAGCACCTATACAAAACACCAGCGCAGCAAACAAAACCCTATCCGCACTCAAGGCCAATTACTCTAACCTACTAAATAACCTAACAACATTAAAATCTAATTATTCCTCTTTGAAAACACAGTACACATTACTTCAATCTCAAAAAAATCAAACAGTTAATAACTCAGTCCAAATCGTAAAACAAGTATTATACTCACAAAAAACACTTACCTTACAACCTCCATCCTATAATTACAATGGCTACAACTATGTAACTGGTTGTTATTGGATCGGCGGTTACTATAACTTCTCTTTCTATGCTCCTTATTCCGGATACATAGTTTTCAATGAAACAAATACCGGAATACCTGCCAATTTCAGCACTGTTTATTTCTCAGCAATCTTTTCTGGAGAGAAGCCTTGGTATGATACAGTATCTTCTTACAATACGAGTTCTTGGTGTACTGGAGAAACTGTAACATCAAATATAGCCCCGTGGACACAAGTTACCCCATATAATAACCAAACTATGATAATACCGGTGAAGAATGGTACAAATTATGTAATACTTTATAATGACAACGCTAATGAAAAGCATGGCGTTAATCCGTTTGCTATAAATGTAACCTTCTCAATGACATATTATGGTTTCAAGGGAACAAATATTCCAGCAGCACCTAATACAACTACCGCTACTCCAAACTCTATATCTTGGGGTAAATTTGGTGGTAACTAACGGGCTGTATCATGGTTACAAAAAGCAAAGAAAATACAAGTGAAGATTTAGAGAATGAAAACATACAACTAGTAATCAATCGTATCAATGAAACTTACAGAAATAAGCTTATTGTAATAGGAGTCGTAGGGTTATTTTTCCTGCTTATTCTTTTTAGTATTATATGGTTATTTATTCCGATTATATTGATCTTGATATATGCAGCTTACAGATCCGATATTACAAAAATTAGCCAACTAAATATTGATAGAAAAACCTTGGCATCAGTTGGCTCAGAATTTAAAAAATTGGAGCAAAGTGATCTATTTGAAGTCTGTGGATATTATAACACAGGCCAGTGGTTTATTAAAAACGGGTCTCTTGGATTCGGATTCTTTAATGTTAAAGATATAGTTTGGGTTCATTTACAAAATACTAAACATTCAGTTAATTTTGTACCTACGGGAACATCCCATGGGATACATGTATATCTCAAATCAGGAGGTATTTTTATGAAAGATTATGGTCGTGATACTCAGGCAATCGTGATGGCTAAAATGACACAGCTACAAAAGATAGCACCATGGGCGATATACGGTTGGAGTCAACAACTGAAGACCCTATGGAACGAAGACAGGGCAAATTTTGTTAATCTTGCGGAGCAAAACTGGCAAAAGATTCTACAACAATATTGGCAACAGCAAAGATCACAACAAAGCAATAATCAAGGAACAATAAATCAACCAGTTATGCCTGTTTCCAAATATTACACTATCCTTGGTCTTAAACCTAATGCTACTCAGAGTCAAATAAAAGAAGTGTATAGGAAACTTGTTAAAAAGTATCATCCTGATATAAACAAATCCTCCCAAGCCTCTTCAAAGATGAGAGAAATAAACGAAGCTTATTCTATACTCAGTAATCCAGAAAAAGGAATAAATCCTACTCAATCGCAATATACAAGGCCACAGTCTAATTATACTTACACTTACAATACGACACAGTCAACAGCAGAAAAACTGACAAAGGAAAGAGTTACCAGAGAAAATGGTTACTTATATTATCTAGGACAAGACGGTTATGTGTGGAAAACACCAATGAAGGAAAATCCTAACGGAAAGAAAGAGAAAGTAGGAACAGAAAGAGTTAATAGAGAAAAAGGGTATCTCTATTTTATAGATAAAAACGGTTACGTTGCAAGAACAAAAATGAATGGGTAATAATATGAATCAACAACCTAAAAACAACTCAAAGATGCTATCGTATCTAGCAGTTGCAGTTATACTAATATTGCTGTACTTGTATATCACAAAACCAACTCAGACTACAGTAGTACAAACAAATTCAACACAGAATAATTCAGAATACCAATCTATCTTACAGTCTAATTCTCAACTCCAACAGCAAAATCAAAATCTTAATTCTCAATTGCAACAAGCAAACTCGCAGTTACAACAATCACAGATCAATCAAAGGACACCGATAGTTACTACGCTCTATTCTAATGACCAAATAACGTTGCTACCGCTCAATAGTAGTATTCAATTCTATAATTCTACGTACGGTCTTTATAATAACTATACAACTGCTAGTTTCCAGAACTTCACTTTCAATGTAAAATATGATGGATATATCATAATTAATATTCAAAACGTATTGCAGCAATACAGTAGCAATCCACCACAGATAGGAACTTTCGGTGTACAAGTTCACTCCCAGTCCATAGAAACTTATTATTCTTCAATAATTAGAGTACCAACGTGCACTTATACGGTTGGTTATGGTTCTTACTGCCCGAATGAAAAAGCAATTACATTAGGCTATGGACTTTATCCTGTAAACTATTCTGCAAGTTATCTGGCTCCAGTATCAAGAGGTAATACCACAATATCATTTTCAAACTCTAATAATTATCCCCTAAACCTAGAGTTTTCAGTTACATATGTGGGAGAGAATGATACTAATCTAATACCACTTACAGAAAACTACTCTACTGTTTAGTATTATCTTTCTGTTCAGTTTTAATTATCTTCCTGATCTCTCTACTACCCCACTTTCCAATCTCATCAATAAGGATGGAGACAACACATATTGCAGCAAATCTTATAAGCAAGAATCCGAACACGTCTGCTATAATCCAAGTCAAGCTGCCTGTCGCAAGTGTAAACACGAATACAGTGGCAATTCCACCTATTACTGCAATAGCATAGTCTTTGACTAGTTTTAACTTACTGCAGACAACATATGTTGGGTTTGTGCTAGGTTCAATGTTTCTTTTCTCCAATATTTTCTTATTGCATTCGCTATTTAGATAAAGGAAAAGTCCAAATCCAGCATTGCCAACCCTAGTCCTATGGCACTTGCTTGTAAGGGAGAATTTCCAATGTAGTCCTTGAATCCTATAAGTCCTCCAGTGACTATACCTGTTACAAGTGCTCCTTCATAATCTCTTAACGCACTATAAAATTCAATCAAATTCATATGCTGGCCATTTACCCTCCGTGATATTTAAATGTTCTATGAAGATGTTCAAAATGTGGCTCTTGTATATAACCCCAAATTTGATTTGCTCCGATCGGGATTTGAACCCGAGTTTGAGCCGTGAGAGGGCTCCGTCCTTGACCGAGCTAGACGATCGGAGCAGTAGCAACCAATTTATTGGTTGCTTCCTTATTTATATGTTATTGTGGATTTGATGTTCTCGGAGAAATATGCACCCGTAATGCTAAGCCAGATAATAGGCAACGAGAGCGCCGTTTCTATGCTCATGAACTTCGCGGAGAAGATTCACAAGGGGGAGAAAACAAAACCAATAATATTGGTAGGGCCTTCAGGCACAGGAAAGACATCTGCCGCTAGGGCTCTGGCATACGGAAACAGCTTTGAGCTTCTTGAAACAACTGCGAGCGACTATCGCGATGCTGAAACGCTTAATAGGACTATAATCCCGGCTGGAAGCAGCAGGGGATTATTTGGCAAGACGACCGTAATACTTATGGATGAGATAGACGAACTTTCCAAGAAGTATGATACGGGAGTTGAAAGGGCAGTAGACAAGTTTTTGAAGAGCACAAAGCAGCCTGTTATATTTACCGCAGAGGATTACTGGGATCCCAGTATAAGATTTCTAAGGGGAGCTGTTGAGAGAATTGAATTCAAGAAGGTAAGCCATGATGTAATTTTCGCTTTCCTGAAGAAGATAGCTGACAAAGAAGGAATCGGGATTGAAAAGGAGCTTCTGGATATGCTTGCTAAGAGATCCAATGGTGATGTGAGAGGAGCCCTTAACGACCTTGAAGCGATTTTAGGTGCAGACAAAGAGCTTATAGAGAACATAGGCATACGTGATACTAAGATGGAAATTTTCGGGGTTCTTGACAAGATATTTACCTCTGTAAACTTTGATATATCAAGAAATGCGGTTATGAAAAGCTCTGTAGATACTGATATGCTCCTGAATTGGGTTGACGAGAATATACCGGTAAGATACTCTTCAAAGATGAGCAGGCGCGATGCTTATTATAATCTAGCCAAGGCAAGCAGGTTCTCTGCTAAGGCGAATAGGACCAATTACTGGGGTTATCTAAGGTATTCAAGTGTGTTAATGTCTTCAGGTGTCGCAGTTTCCAATGATGGCTATGTTAAATTACTTAGGCAGTACAGCTTTCCTTCGAAGATAAGGCATATGAGCAACACCAAGGAGAATAGGTATGCAATGAATGAGATAGCTGACAAGCTTGGTGAAAGGCTGCATACCAGTAAAAAGAAGGTAATAAGGGATTACCTGCCGCTTATGAAACGTATCTTCGAATCGGAAATTAATAAGTTAGGAGAAAAAGAAGCGCTGGAGAAGATAAAGACGGGCTATGGGCTTGAAGCTGAAGACATAGAATTTATACTATCTTCCTGATTTTTCTTTTATTTCCTATTTCTGGCATCTTGGTCTTTGTCCAGGGTCTCTACCATCATCTCTGAAGCGATAGTAGTTGGATTTATTACATGGGATACTTCAAGATCGGTGAAATGCGTTGCAGCATCTTGACTATATGCTATTACAGAGATATTGGCATTTTGTGCCAGTTTCTTTATCACTAATACGACATATACTGCTTTGGTGCTGTCGTTTATATCCAAGATTATATCGCTTGCAAGATTAAATCTGAACTTTTCCATGTCGCTCTTTTGGGTATAATCTGCAAGATATGCGATATAGCTCTTGTCGCGAAGCATGTCCGCATTGGTCTTGTCAGAGGTTATGATTATGAAATTTCTTTTCTGCGATTTCAGCTTTTCTGCAATCAGAACATTTGTAGGTCCATAGCCCACAAGTATTATGTGGTTTTTAAGATGCCTCTTTTCTACCCTTGACAACCCTGAATAAAGTTTTTCGACTCGTTCGCTCAAAAAATCACTTGAAAGTACGGTAACTGCGCTAAGAAAGATAGTCAGTCCCGAGATTATTAGTATTATAGTAAAGACCCTGCCTATATTAGTAACTGGGACTATGTCACCATAGCCCACTGTAGATATAGTGGTTATTGTAAAATATAGGGCAGTTATTAAGTTGGTTATAGGCACGTTGAAGTTGCCGTACTGCCCTAGAACATAAGAGCCTATTGTGCCATATATTAAGACAGCCGAGATGGCAGAGGCATAAAGCAGTAGCTTACTATTTATATGCATAGCTATCTATTTGACAACTTAATTTAAGAATTTATCTTTTTTAATGGAAATGCAAGGATGGACATGTTTTCCATTTCTGCAGTCATAGGATAGCCAGACGCGCCCTTGCTTCATCTATTATTGATCTGAGTATCTCTTTTTTGTCCCCGTATGTGCTTACTTTTATGCTTGCGGCGTTTTTATGACCTCCTCCCGAATCTATCCCTGAAGAATAGATTTCTTTCATCTTCTTTATTATCTCCGGTATGTTGACTGCATCACTTACATCTCCAGCTGCGCGCATTGAAATGAATTGGTTATAATGGACTATTGCCATGTAATGCTTTCCTCCTCTCCTGTCTGCTTCTGTGAGCAGTTTTGAAGCGAACCTTCCTGGAAGGGGATATTTAGTCTCTTCAGATCGTATCTCTGAATAGTCTAGAACGATAATCTCATGTCTTCCGGCTTTCAAGTGTTTCATCTGAAGAAATGCCCTGTCTAGGACTTCATCAAGCTTTACTTTTGCATAGTTGAAGAATTCGGATTTTTTCTTTTTATCAGATAGTATGCTTTCTATTTCAGAAGGCACAAGGTTCCCATCTGCTTTTGATATTATGGTTGGATCGCTGGTGATGAGATCAAGAATTGCTGCTTCTTCTCTGCCCGTAGAGACTTGGAATCCGTAAATGCTGCTGTCACCTATCAGTGAAGCGCCTTCCATATCCTTGGTATCCGAGTCATGGAAAGCATGGGCAAATGCACATGTCAGGTATCCTGCAGTATAGTCTGAGCCGCTGCCGAAATTCCATGGATTTATATAGTTTTCAAGAGTCATGCCGGTGAAGTTTTCCTCTATTGGATGATGATCAAGCCATATTATATCGAAATTTTTGCGCAGGGCTTCGATTCCATTATTGCTGTTTTCAGAAGTACCGAAATCGGTAATCAGGAGAAGAGGTTTCTCTATTGCGCTGAAATTATTAGCTATTAAGGTATCCCATTCCGCATCAGTCTTGGTATACATTACACTCCTATGCATTATCCAGATAATATTTGGTTTCAGGCCCATTTTTTCTGATATGCCCTTTATTGATCTGTTAAGGGCAACAGCTCCGCTTGAGCCGTCTGCATCATTATGAAAGCGTATTATGACAGGAACACCCAGAATTAGCTTCCTTAAAAGAATTTCTACAGGCTTCCTGAAGTGATTCCAGAGCTTTGAAGTTGTAGTGTCTAATTCTTTTATATATGTGAGATAAGGAGTTGTTTTGAATATTTCTTTTATGCTTGAGTCTAATTTCAAGAGTATTTCATTTGCTGCAAGTTTAGCTTCTGCGCTTTCTGAAGGCAGAAGCGTGCCTTCTCCCATGACCATTCCTGTCTTTAACAGTAATGCTTCCTTTACCTCCCTTACTCTTATTTTCTTTTCGTATAAGGAAAGAAGAATGGTAGAATTTCCTGAGCCATGTTTTATAGAAGTAACTAGCTCTTCCATGTATATAATAATCTTAATTGGTGCCGTTATAATATATATTGCCTACGCATGCCTGGTTTAGGGTAGAGTTGGTTATGTAGCCGCAGTACTGGGAGTCGTTATATTCTTGTGCTAGTGATGCATAGCATTGGTAGGATGCCAGAGTTGAATTTATAGATCCGCAAATGCTTGCGTTTCTTTCCACAACCGCGCTGCTTACCTGAACTAAATAGTTGCAAGACTGGGAGTTTGTAGCGTTGTATTTGCTGCATAGCAGGCTTAACAGATTTGAGATTGTCATATTAGACGAAGAATAGTTTTTTGACTCGTTAAGGTAATGTGAGTTGTAAATTGACGAATTGTAACTGTAGGTAACACATAGGTTATATAGGGAGGGTGTATTTATTGAATTGCAGCTTGATTGGTTGTCTGTTATTTCAGAGACAGAGAAATAACAGAGGTCTCTCGCTGAATATTGCTGCCCTGAACCGGATTCGATATAGGATATTGGAGTAAGGCTGGAAGAAAATACGGATAGATTCGAATATTTGGGTATCTCTTCAGAGAGAGATATTATTCTTAAGACCTCGCTCTGGTTTGTAGTATTCGATATATTATTGCAGTAGTTTACATCTTTGCTGAATGCTGCCATCCCCAGATATATTGCCGATTCGCATTCTTTCTCATATAAGCCATTCCCTGTTTTTGAGCATAAAGACAGGTTATCCTGGGTTATTGCAAGAGAGGCAGTGCATGAGGATCTCTCAGACCCATTTAGTATCATGCATGATTTTAAGGATAATGGTGAGGCTGAACTCCCGGATATGCACTGGTATCTTAATGTCTGGTTTTCTATTCCTCTGCATGCAAGAGGATTTGAGGTTAATGACGCTATTCCAGTGTAACAGGAGACTGAGCTCTCACCTTGCATGAAACTACATACAGAAGCATTCTTTGTTGAGTATGCAAGATGATATAGGCAGGTATACCTGCTCTGTAATAATGCTATCGAATTGCATTCCGAGATCCCGCTTGAAGGATGCATGCTTAATAGATAACCCAATCCAGCAAGAAGAGCCGCAAAGGCGATTAAGCCAACATATACGAGAAGCTGGTCCTTTCGCTCAAGCAGATTAAAGTTGTTGGTTAGCTTTTCACGTATATTGTTTTTTCCCATTTCAGGCGACCTTGAGGATACATACCTTTGCAGAATTATCTTAGTTATCCGGATAAGCTTATTATTGTTTCTTTCTTTATAATATTCCATATTGAGCTGCGTTGATGAACAAGCGATTTGTTTCTTTGGGGGTGATCCTTCTGATTGCCGGGCTGCTGGTAGCTTTCTCTTATTCTTCGCAGGGTGGCAAGCAAGCTGGAACATTGTCAAGACAGAACATCATAATTGCGCCTAACAGTCTTGTTTACTCGCCTATAATTCTCAATAAGACAGATGTGGTGTACGTCGTTTATACATCAGATAATGTACCTGTTAATTTTTATCTTGTCAATAGTTACGCTTTTTCAGGGATAAGGCAGAATATCACCAAAGGATACCTCCCGGGAAATTTTATATCCGATTATTCCGGACGGGGGTTATATATGGCAATTAAGAACAGTTCCCGTGGGATCTTCCCATATGTAAGCAATTTCTCAAAGGATGGGTTTTCAGTGCCGACATATTATAATGGAACTGAAATTCTCGGCAGTGGAACTTATTATATGATATATGCAAACTCAGGCAATGTGCCTTCAAATATAACTTTCGGGTATGTTCTGCCTAACACAGCTATAATCAATGAGACACAGAACTTTGTCTCTTCAGGCATAAGTGTTTATGGAAGTGCTTCTGCTCTTCTATTCTTAGGAGGCATTATACTTATAGTGTGGGGAGTCATAGCAGAAGGAAAAGAAAAGAATGAACCCAAGTATAAAGAAGAAGAGATACAGAAAGCGTATAAGCAGATAGAAAGAAGATATTCTTCGAAAGGAGGTGGCTCTGCCACAAAAATAAAAACCAGAGATAAAACAGCAGGAAGGAGAAACAAGAGAAGTTCTGGTCACAGGAGTTGAAAGGAAAGGCATTCTCGCCTCGTTTTTCAGATTTTCCATTAGCTATAAAAAGATTCCACTCTTATGATTAAATGATAGGATGGCAAGAAGCAAGGTTATTTCAGGAATTGTGGGACTTGACAAGATGCTTAATGGAGGCATACCAAAATCCAACCAGATAATAATAGCCGGTGGTCCCGGAACAGGAAAGACTCTTTTATGCCTTGAGTATCTTTATAGAGGAGCTCTTTCCGGAGAGACATCCATTCTTTTTTCACTTGAGGAAGAGACAAATTTGCTTGTAGAGAATATGAAGGAAGCGTTTCCGAAATTTACCGAGATAGACAGGCTTATTGCCGAAGGTAAGCTGATAATAAAAGGAGTGGATCAGGCCTCTTCACTGATACAGAAGGACAAAAAAGGAAACATATTCACATTTACTACCACAATAGAAGACATCGAAGAGACAATAGTTGAATCCGGGGCTACTAAGGTGGCGATCGATTCGATATCCGTGATGAAGCTTTTTGTCAAAGATCCATATGAATACCGTGGAGTCTCTTCAAGTCTTGTAGGAATGCTCAGAAGGCAGGGCATAACAGCGCTTCTCACAATGGAAATAGAGACCTCTGACAAAAACAGGCTTATGTTTGAGCCTGAATTCTTTGTCTATGATGGGATAGTTATACTTTATCTAAGCGGAGGGAATGAGGAGAACAGGGTACCGTCCATAGAAGTCATAAAAATGAGAGGCACGCAGCACAGTTTTTCTACAGTTCCATACGAGATAACTCCTGAGGGAATAAACCTTCTTCTCATACCACATAAAGAATAACCGATAATTTCGGGCTTCATTTGGTAATATGTTTTTGCTTTTTATCTGGAATTTTTTTATGCCGGAATAGATTGCTCAGATATTATTTAGCCTCAGCTTTAATTCCTCTGCGGATAACTTCGTTGTGAGAAGTGGCATATGCTCTATCTGGGCTATTTTTATTGCAAGCTTGTCGACTTGGTCAAGATTCTGTATTACAACAAGCTTGGGTTTTATGGGAGCTACACGGACTACAACCATTGGAGATCTTCCGGTACTAACCTGGTCGAAGATAAAGGCCCTTTCTGTTGTCGTGCCGAACAGCCTGGGATAGTCGGAAGGGGATATCTCTAATATTACCCTAAGGCTGTCTAGAAGAGTATATCCGAAAAGCTTTATTGAGTCTAAATAACCGGGATTTGCGACTATCTTAGCTTCTATTATCCTGGCAAAATCAACACCGCTTATTGGAGTTGTAAAGTCTTTTAGTGAAAAGAAGGTATTCTCTTCCTTTGGCTTGTTGAATTTTTGGAGGTTACGGGTTACTTCGCCTCCCTTGGCAGCATCTATTGCCATTAATGCAGTTATGAATCTGCGTATTATTCCTACTCCAGGACTTGCTCGCCTGTTGCCTTCGTAATCGCTTATTGTAGAGGTAGATATCTTAAGATATTTGGCAAGTTCGACTTGGGATATGCCGAAAAGTTCCCTCCACTTCTTCATCGTGCTTCCTGGAGTATCGGAGAGGGCTATCTCGCCTGCTATCCACTCTTGTATTGAATCCATTGATTCACATAGTTATTATGTTTCCATAGATTATTATAACATTGCAAAAAATAGACGAACTATATTTCGTCAGTTTATATCCATGTTTATATAATGCCTTTTTTTCTCTCTTGAGTTCAGGGCATCTTGAGTATGATCACAGAAGCGTTGAAGAATTCTTACCTTGTATTTTTATATATTAGAATAGATTATAATACAATGTTAATTAAAATCACTTAGGATTTTTTTGAGTGTAAATGTTAAGGACACCATTGATTTTTTATGTTTTGGAAAATTATTGGGAAGAGATAGTAACAGCGCGCCTTTGTTTTTGTGTATATTATGGATTATCATTTTAGAAAAGATTATCCAGCCATACAATTGGATCAGAATGAAATTGGATGTAGAATCCGGAAGGAGGATATTCAACTTACAGTTAGAGATCTTTCTCATATAAAGGATGTTAATTATCCAATATCGAATGAGAGATATTCTGAAAAAACGCTCGGATTCATAAGAAGAATAGAGGGCATTGAGAATTACATAGGAATATGTGGAGGCGGAAACCAAAATTTGACTATCCTGTCATGCCTTCAGAAAAGAAATATGTTATCTACAGTTAGGCTCATAGATGACTCTCCTGCACAGATAGAGAATTTTTATAGAATAGCTATGATTTTTTCGCTTTCTTCAAATTCAGAAGAGTATCAAGAAAACCTTAAGAGTTGGCAGAATAGAAGATTCTCTGGAGACACCGTAGAAAAATTAGGATTCCATCTTCAGGAATTGCCTATCATAAAGAAGAAGATAAGCATAGACTTGCATATTTCAGATATCAATTATTATCTTAGGAACTTGGTATTTGAAGGGAGATATTTCATCTATCTCTCAAATGTTTTTGGGTATGATGCTGATAGATTGAATGTACCTTTGAATATAATATCCGAAGGTAATAAATTCAAAAACGGCACGGTTGTTATGTCGGTGGATACCAGGTCAATAATAAGGTATGATCCTACAGTCAGTGTATCTTTTTTCCAGAAGAGAGGTTTGAATTTTATTAATTATGAGTATAAAGTACCAGAAGTAGCCAGACTAGGAGAAATTAAGAGATAGTCTAGAGGATATGCTTCCCAAAATATGAAACAATTCAATTTGTTTGTCGCTTATTTTGTTCTTGCTTCCTTTAAGGCTTTTGCCATCCAGAGCAGGTCGTTTATGAAATCTGCAAAGTGATCAGGACCCATATTCTTCCTTATGGGAGTGAAGAGCTCTGAATTAGAGATTTCCTTATTGTTCCATGTCTTCATTATGAAATCCCAGCTTATATGTATAGATTTCTTTATGGGAACTAGGTTTAATTCTATTGCCACTTGACGCAACTGCTCTATTGCTCTGGCGCCGCTTGCGCTTCCGTAGCTTACGAACCCTACAGGTTTTCTTGACCATTCCGGAAGAAGCCAATCCATAGCGTTTTTTAATACGCTGGAGTATCCGTGGTTGTATTCGGGTGAGACTATTATGAAAGCGTCTCCTTCATTTATTTTATTTGACCATCTCTGCACTTCTTCGTCAGGGTACTTCATATTCATCATCGCAGGTGATGTTGGCGAATCGAAAAACGGCATCGGATAATCCTTAAGGTCCAGAAGTTCTGCTTCTACGCCTTCCCAGTTTTTCAATTCTTCGTTTATCCAGGATGCTGGCCTCTGTCCAAATCTTCCTTCTCTTATGCTTCCCAGTATTATTTTTATTTTGATTTTGTTTTCCATGTCAACAACACTTGATTGAATGCAGATTGCAATTCATTATTATTCCGCAGTTAAAGTATATAAAATGATAGTTGTTTTGCTTTGAATGTTAGTTTGACTGCCTGTGAGTTGACTGTCTGTGCGGATTAAGGTCTGCGCTCTTGATTCTTTATGCATTGAAGATTATTAGTTGTATTTTATATGGATAATCTGCATTGTGGGATCTGCACTGCTATTAATATATATTAAAAACATCTATCTTTTGTTTAAACGGTTGGAGTGGATTTAATATCAATGTTGTTTTTAAGAGCGTGTTAGTTTGCAGTTGTGATCTGAATGATAAATGAAATTGGGTATGAATATAAGTTTAGAGTTTACGACAACACAATACAACAGATAGCTGAATTGGCAAGATATGGAAATCCGGATACATATAAAGAAATCGATTATTTGACTAGGGATTTGGAGAGATCAGGCAGAAACCTTGAACCTTTTGCATATTTTGAAACAGAGATAGATCATGACGGTTTAGTGGCGATGGAAAGAGGCATCATATCAGTTAGGAGACACGAGCATTTGAATGAAGCAGATAGACTAGGAAAAGAAACAAGGGAGAAACAAAAAGTATCTATCAAAAGCTTTGAAGATATAACCTTGGAACAGTTTTGTTTTAAGAGTTGGGAACTTAATAGAATAAGGTTACTTTTTAATGAAGGAAGAGCGAGGGATGCGGAAATTCGTTTTTATGATTTTGTGAACTCTTTTTCTAGGATTGAGATTAGTTTAAGACTTCAGGTAGGAAACGAAAAATTGAGAATTATTGACAGCCGTACTATAGGAATAAAGCGTGGATAGAAGGCTTTGAATCCGGAAAAGTTTAATGCATGCCCCTGCTCCATGATTTTAGTGATATTAGTTAGAAACTTTGCAGATAGGTTTAAATATTTAAAACTGGCGATAGGTTTGCAGATGATAAAATGAAATCTGCAATAAATAAGACAGCAAGGACAGTAGTTTTAGCGACAACTATTCTGGGATCTGTCACACCCATACTTCGAGCAGATGAAGATAAGTCAAAATACATGATAGACGAGGATACGGCAAAGGCAATATCCACATTGGTAGTTTTGAAGAGAGAGGAAGCTATAGAAAAAATAAGGAAAGCGCTGAAAAGTAATATTGAAAGTGCGTCAATACCTGAACTTGAAGTATTTGCTTCTAGGCTGAGGGTTAATACGATAGAAGAGATTAATAGAAAGACATCGGAAGAGAGGGATAATGAGGAGCAAAACCTTAAATCTGAGTTGCATCTCTCACTTGGGATTATTATAATTGGAGTGTTGGGAGCCGCAGGAATTGCCATTTCTTCTTTGAAAAATGGAGTTAGACAAGATAAGGGATACAACAGGGAAAAGGTCTGATTTTTTATGATAAGCTCTGTTTTATTTATCAGTAGCTCCAGATAATATACCTTGGACTGTGTGTATAGCCAGCCGATGAAGAAGATTTTGTAGTTGGGATCTCATGGAGAATCGGACTCCGCCTTGCTATTCTTGAGGTGCATCAGAACACCGATTTTGTCTTTTTGTTTTTGGAGATGGGCCCGCGGAGAATCGGACTCCGATCTTTAGCGTGTGAAGGAGGCGTCTTAGCTCTTTTGTCGTCGTTTTCTAGCTTCATGGAATCACTTTTAGCATAAAAGTCCAAAACAAAGATTTAGGTGCATTCGAACACTAGCATAACGCAATCAAGATATTTAAGCCAAGACGGTTCGGTTTCTTCTGAAATCCGAACCCAAGATTTCTTAATATGATAAGCTTTTAATGGCTTTACATGTAATCTTAATTAGATAATATGACTCGAAGACACCACAGGTACCGTGAACATCATCATTATAATAACTACCACCCACATCAGACACAGAGAAGATTAAGGATACCGAAGGTTAAGACACTCATAACAATAATATTGTTTGCAGGTCTAATCTATCTCCTCTTATTTAATCCAAAACTCCCTAGTATAGTTTTCAAATTTCTATCACCAGTAGTTTACATCTTAGAAATTGCTTTCTTGATTATAGGTTTGATTACATTAAATCAGATAAGAGTAGGTTCGTCTGATTTAAGTGTATGGGGAATGGGCATCTTAGGCATATTTCTAATGGTGTCTGGTGCTATCTATTATTTTGCTGCAAGTTTTGCGCCCCCTCCTTACAATTACTATAATTTTTGGTTAGCGGTAATTTTTGTGATATTTGGTGCCTTCGCAATGTTTAGATCTAGTAGAAGATATGGGCAGTTTATTTATTTGAGGTAATATTATGGCTTATCATCAACATGAACAAAGCAATAAAAAGAATTTGGATAACACGAGGTTGCTTTTGGGCATAGCCAGTGTAGTGATAGTGGTTCTAATACTTTTCATAGTTTTCAATCAAAACCATACATCATCTTCATCATCAACTACCATAATCAGAAATGCGACAACCTCTCTTGTAAATTCAAATGTAAACACAACTACTATTGTTCAAGCGGTGGACAATCCAACTAATTACAATGGTCAGGCGCCAGTGATATTTACACAGTCAACTACATTGACTGGCAATATAGTAACCACTAGCAACATAACTATTTTATTGCGTGGGGTGGTTGTTAACACAGAAGGCTACAGCTTAATTTCAGGTGGAACATTTGATAATCAAGGAAGTGTAGCCACTGGCTTAGCTACAAATGGAAATGAAAGTGCCACATACTCATACGGAGGCAGCGGCGGAGGCGGCTGGGCTTTCGGTTGCGGAAATGCTGGAGGTGGCTCTGCAGCATATAATGGCGGAAGCAGCGTAGTTGCAGGCGGTTCAGGTTTGAACAACGGATTTGATCAAGCGGCTGGAAGTGGAACTTCTGGAAGTACTCCCTCTCTTATATTAGATACTCTGGACATACAAACAATGTATAATAACAATATTCGTCAATATCTAGAAGGAGCTGGCGGTGGGTCAGCATATAATTGCGGTAGCACAGAATCAGGAGGCAGCGGTTCGTATGGAGTATATATTCAAGCGGATAACGTAATCGCAGGAAACATTAACGCTGCTGCGCAATCAGGTTCAGGAGCTAATGAAGAGGCCAGCGGAGGCGGTGGTGGAGGAGCGATATTGATAAGCTATGGTCTAGGCGGCTATCTCTCAGGCACATATAACTACAGTGGTGGAGCAGCAGGAATTGCTACATATGGGAAAGCTGGAAGTGGTGGTTCCGGAGGAGTTATAATATATAGTTATAGTTCTTCACCACCAATAACACCATAGCAAACTATTTCCTTGAGTCGCCCAGCTCTGATTTTGCTTCGAAAAATTGAGGGACTCCCTAATCTAGCAACCTATTAGATAAAGGAATCTTTACGCCGTTTTGTGTTAGATCAAAACGGCTGTTGAAATAGAAGACCGAAGCCGGCCGTTTCGCTTCCGAAAGCAGCATTCGGCGGCGGGCTGGGAGCTACTCTACACGATTTTCAAAAATATTGATTAAAATGGTCGTTTCACGACTAAGGAGAAGTTTTACCTCGTAAGATGCCTTAAAATCATGCCATGGAAGATTGAAAAACCCCCATATATGCCTAAAATATTCCCTACGTATCCTTATCATGTAGAGTTGCGTTCCGTCTTTGTAATGCTCTGCAAAGCGCAGGGAAGCACTAAAAATTAAGCAATTTATATTGTTTAACTGTGAAATATTGATGATTATTATGGTGTCAAAATCGCCTGATAATACTGTCCAGAAAGCAACTAATCCAAGGTATGTATTCATAGATGAAAGTGGCGATCTAGGACGATTTGGTAACAGATACTTTGTAATTGCAGGACTGGTTACCAAAGACAAAAAGCCGCTTGATAGGATAATAAAGAGGATAAGACAGAGGCGCCTTAAGAAGAGTATAAAGGAGCTGATGGAGATTAAAGCACATAGTGCAGACGAAACTATAAGAAAAGAAGTACTTGGTAAGATAAAGCAGACTGATGTGGAGATATATGCACTTGTTCTGGACAAGAACAAGGTGTTTAGCAACCTATTTGATGTGCAGAATAGATTTTACAATTATCTTGTAGGTCAGATGCTAAGTCGAATAGATTTGGGGAAGGAAAAAGTGATAATAAACATAGACAAGAAACATACAAACTCTGTTCTTAGGGACGACTTCCTTAAATACATACAAGAAAGATTGATGGAGAAAAGAGATGGTTCAACTTTTGAGATATTCCAGTTACCATCAGAATCGTCAAATTCATTGCAGGTAGTAGATTTTGTTGCTTGGGCAATAAATAGGAAATTTAATTCAGTAGATGATTCTTATTATAGGATTATAGAATCAAAAACGACTATAACGCTGATGTTTGATGAAAATAAAAAGTGATGGCCCCAAGCACCTATAGATTTGCGTCTCAAGGCGCAAAGGCATACTTGGACTTACCCATCAATATATTGAGTATTATAACGTATATAAAGGTATCTACGATACCTTTTGACGTATGCATTATTACTTCTGTTATACTATACTGCACTTGAACTTTTCTAGTATCCATAGTCATATTGCCTATTTCGCCATATAGCTCCTCTTTCTTGGTGCTTATGTAGATCATGGTGGTCTCAGGGCTGGCGTACCTGGCGAACCTGCTGGTAAGCACTACGTTGCCGTTTGTCTGCTTGGAAAAGCTGGTTATTGCGTGGTGCCTTAGGCTATGCGTTGTCAGTCTATGAAGCCTTCTGGACGTTCTGCTGTCTGACTCCTCGCTTATGTCATAGACTTGGTCTACATCCGCTAGCTTTACGTAGTACCTGAAGCGGTTTCTGACATAGTTAACGTCCAGATAAACAGCAGAATTTGCACTAGCGCAATCCTTGAAGAAGATGTAGCCCTTGGCTTGCTCTATATGCACCATATTGGCCTTGATGAACTCCATTGTCTGCTTGAACAACGGCGCAGGAATTAGTAAGGTATCCAATATCCTGGCCTTCTCTGTTTTCAGAGTAAGCTCTCTGGTTTGGAAATTGATGGCCTTTAGATTCAGTTTCAAGACCTCGCCTATTCTGAGCCCAAGCTGCGCTTGGTAGGAGAATAATAGGCGGAACTTGTCGTTGTCTATCGCCTTGAAGAATCGTTGTATCTCATACTCCGTAAAGCCCTTGTTCAGGTTGCCGTATTTTGGTATACGGCTTCTTCTGAACCGCTTTACTTAGAGCTGAAGAGCCTTCTTATTTCTTCATTATCTAATATATGTAGTATTGTCTTCGTTAACTTTTTTGATATTTACAACTTTTGTAGATTTAATTCTACTAATTTCTCTTTCTATAAGCGTCTTATCTATCAATGCCTTGTTGAGATTAGCAGCAGCCCTAGCCGCAGACTCTACTATATCTTCAATAATATCTGCGCAAGTAAATCCATCAGTAAGCTCAGCTAAATGATCAAAATCTATGTTTTTATCAAATGGTCGGTTTGAAAGACCCATTTTAAATAGGGCTTTTCTAGCGTCATAATCTGGTGGAGGTACATAAATTTTCTTATCAAATCTTCCTGGCCTTATAGCCGCTGGGTCTAGTCTTTCTATATAGTTAGTAGCTCCGACTACTAGGATTCTTTTATCAGCAGCATCATTCAATTGAATTAAAAATTCATCAATTTCTTCTTCTTTATATGAAGAATTGTCCTGTAAATTCTTTCTATTAGGTATTAATCCGCTAATTTCATCAAAAAATAGCACACATGGAGCATTTTCTTTTGCTATAGTAAATACTCTACCAATATTATTTACAGAGCCATGTATATATGGAGTTGCAATGTCAGAATGTTTAACTTCATAAAAGTTGTATTGTAACTCTTCAGCTAATTTCCTAATTATAAAGGTTTTACCGCATCCGGGTGGACCGAACAAAATAATTCCATTAGGAATGGATACTTTGAATTTCTTAAAGTTTTCTGGGTGCTTAAGTGGGTTTATAACATCAGCAACTAATAGATGTTTTAGTGTGTCCATTCCAGCAATGCATTCGAATCCTTTAGCACTAATAAGTTCCTCTCTTATTGAGACCAGTAAATCTCTTGAGTTTTGTTTCACTATAACCCCGACAAAACTATCGCTTTCATTTTTTATTCTTACTAAATTTAGTTTATCTCCCCTATCCATAACTTCGTTAGGATTTAAATTTAAATATAGATAAAGATACGAACCATCACTAAGCTCATATATTTCAGTAAAGAAGATCTTGTCGATTCTGTTCTTAACTTTTATATTGCCATTTACTACAAAACCATTAAACAAAGTTGGCTTTGTTATTGCTTCCATAATCTTCACCTAAGTTTTTCAAAATCCTCTCGTTTTTTTTATCGTTTCTGTAAGATATATTTCTGCTTCTTCTTTTGATTTAAAATTTCCTGCCCATATGCTCTTCTCTAATGGTGGATTGTTTTGATTGGTTGAACATATATCCCACAATCCAGATTTCGTATTATTTATTATATAATATCTGGCCCCTGAATAGGAAATCCATCCGTCACCATCTTTCTTCAACACATCTCCAGTGTTGCTGCCAACTCTTTGTATTGCAGGAGTTGGCATCTGAAAATTGATGTTAGGTGCAGGTTTAGCAGGAATCAGACCTAAAGCGTATGCTCGATTGACACATTCTTTCAATAGTTCAGGTAAAATAACAGCATTTGGTGTCGCCATGGCTAAAGTAGAAAATATTTTTTGTTTGCCGTCTCTTAATTTATACACATAAATATTCCCAGAAACGAATTTAGGTACGTATATAATTTCTTTCCACTCTACAGAATCTTCTCCACCCCAAAACTTTTGACGAGAAAAACCCTTTTTATTAAATGTAAGCTCTCCTATAGTAATTGAGCCGTTTTTCTCAAAAATTGTATTAGAATACTTTTTTACTATAACAGGAATAATTAACTGTGATGATAATCTAATCACATTGCGCCAAGTCTGTAAATCAGAGAAAGATAAAGATATGCTTATTTTACCTGCACTGATCGTAAAGTAATAAGTGGTAGAATAATTACTATTTATACCATTATATGAAATCAAGTCTACATCTTGATAGTATATCCTTTTACTCTCGTAATCTACATAACGAGGCTTAAACTCTGCTGATTTTGTGGAGAATATGCCCTTTTTTACTATAGAAACTACACTTTTGTTATCTATCTCTATACTTTTTTCTATTTTTCCTGAATCGCTTTCCAATTCCGCTTTATAACTCACAGTTCCGGCAATATTTGCTGCAATTTTTATAAACTTTTCAGCCTCACCATATAACCCAGCCCGATTATGTATCATGATAACTTTTGCTCTAATAGCCTCAGCTACATGATCCCTTACTACTTTAGATTCAGGTTGTTCATATAAGCCGCTCTTTTTCAGTTTTCCTAATAAAGTCTTTACAGCATCTATATTCTTTTCTATAGCTGCAATTTTGTCATCTATCTCTTTATCGCTTTGTGTTATTGTTATATTCTGTAGCTCTATTATCCTATCATTTATAGCTCTATAAACTGGATGTAATACATTTTTTGCGGTGCTCTCTCCATATACTCCAAAAATATCTTGAAACTTTTTAACATAGTTTGCCTCTTTGTGGATTTGACCTAAATCTGCATAGACATCTGAAATTTCTTTTGTAACAGAGTTTCTAAATGAGTTTATGTTATCTTGGCTTACGGTCTGTTCATTTTGATTTGTATAGTTCTTTGTAAAGGTCTCCCAGAATTTATCTGATTTTGTTATCTCGTTCCAGATACTAATTGATTCATCTAAATATTTTTCATTATCTTCTTTCTCTAATAATATACAGTAGAGAATAGCGAGATTTTTTTTATAAAAAAATGAGTTAATATTTTCAATTTTTGCCAATTCCTTCAATGTCTTTATAGCATCTGTAAACTTCCCCTTGGCAATTAAATCTAATACTTTTTTATCATTTATATTAGTTATCTGAAACCAGAAAAAATACTCTTTTATATTTTCTTTTTGAGATTGTAAATCTTTTAAGGCGTCTTTCACTCTTTCCTCTGTCCGAAAATTATCAGAGATATGTATGTCTAAATCATAAACTGGCTTATCATCTATTTTTAGGCGGTTTATAATTTCCTTATAGCGCCTAAGTATGTCCTTTTGACTTGCTGTTATATCCAGTCCAAGCATACGATATGAGTTATTTTCTATTAAATTTGTCATTTAGCTCAACGTGTTATCCCAGACAGATTTGCTTCTTTTTGTTCAGCTATTGGTCTTAGAAGATTTAATTGAACGACGCACCTCTTCAATTCCTCCCAGTTTTTAGCATCTATCGCTTGCATACATTTATTTATGTAATATTGCGCCTCTTGTTCATTAATAAAGTGGTCTGCAGCAACAATTTGCTTGAATGTTGAAATCCAGGTATTTGGATTAGAATAGATAGCTTTCTGCCTTAAATTTGCAAGCTGTTCATTGATTCTACCAAGAAGAACTTTATCTTCCTCTTTAACCGCCTTTCCACCCTCTATCTTTATCTTCTCCAGTTGTTTATTATCCTCTTCCCTCTCTTTAGGATCAGCATATTCATTAATAATTTTCTCTAAATCTTGCACCCTAAGATTATATTCTTTAACCAATTGTGGCATCTTTTTTTCTTCTTCCATTTCATCAAGAAGAATTTTTAGATTTTTAAGTTGTTTATTTGCCTTCCTCTTTTCGTCTTCATCAAGCTTAGAATTATTTATCCCCTCAGAGACAGACTGCATCATGTCCGTAATCTTTTTACGTTCATCTTCAGAACAATTTACAAGTATTACTTCAGCTTTTTTCCGTTGTACACTTAATTCATTTGACATATTATCTGAACTGACTTCTTCATCTTTGAGAGTCGAACGTGCATTCAGAGCCATATCTATTAATGGTATATAAGCAATTACACTGAGTTCCCTAGATTCATTCATCTCTACTGTTAATTCTATAGGCGTTCCGGCAGGCAAATCATGCGGTAGTTCTTTGCCATTTATTCCAGTTTTACATAAAAATGAATTTCTATCAGGCGTGTCAGATTCTCCCTCAACAAGTTCTATATCTAATGAATTATCTTCTCCTTTCCTGAGCTTTCTTGATGTTTTATAATCAATTAATTTCTTTTTTAGCGGTAATGTATCTCCTTTTTCAAAAATAGGCTCACAGACATTCTTGGTTTGCTCAGCAACAACTACTTTAATTGAGTGTGGTAATGGCGCACCAGAAACAGATAATCCATGGGTTATAGAAAATGAATCTTGTGAAATTTTAACTGGATTACTCCCACTATCAAAGAGATATACCCAATACAAATTTTCTTTATTTTTCTGTAATTTAACTGTGTAAAAGAATTTTCCTTTATTTACTTTAACTTTTTGTCCTGTAAATGTTCCACTATCTGATTGTATCTGAATAAAATAATTCTCCTTATCATTAAGTCCACTTATAATGCCTGTTACTGATTCTTCTGTATCTGACGTTAATGTAATATAGTTTAGACTGATATTTAGCACGCCCTTTTTAGCTGGTTTGGTTGCCTCTTCAACAAGCTCTTTAGGCAGCTTTTGACTTATTGCAAATATACAAGCTCCTTGAGCAACTACAGTTAATGGATCAACGGACGAATCAACTTTTATACCGAGGCTGTCCTCCAATCGTTCTCTTATATAAGGAATTATAGTAGTACCTCCCACAAGGATTACTTTCTTAATTGTCGAGTTCTTAAATCCCGCTTTTTTTATTGTGTTTTGCGTCAACTCTATTGTTCTATCTATTCTTGATGTTATAAGCTTATTTAACTCGACTCTAGTAAAAGGTATTGAAAGTTCGACATCGTTTCCCGCTTCATCTTTACCTATTTCCTCAACTTCTATAGTTGTCTTTGCATATTGAGATAACTCCATCTTCGTTGTTTCTGCAAAAAATTTTAATCTAGCAAAAACATGCTCGTATTTAGGATTACTTCTATTAAAGTCAGAATAGTTGTATTTTTCTTGTAGTTTAGGCACAATAACATTCTTTACGATGTCCCAGTCAATATCCTTTCCTCCCAAATATTCTTCTCCTCCATGTCCCAATACTGACAGCACTCCATCGTTACAAGATATTAGTGCGAGGTCAAATGTTCCTCCACCAAAGTCGTAAATGAGCCAATTCTCGTTTTTTGTATTCATAAAGCCGTATGCTACAGCGGCCGCTATTGGCTCTTGAAGTAAAACCACATATTTGAAACCGGCCAATTGCCCAGCCCTTTTAGTTGCTTCGGATTGTAATACAGAGAAAGCAGCTGGTACAGTAATGACTGCCGCTGTGCAATCGAAATCAGCATATTTTCGTAAAAGGTCTTCTTTAAGACTTTTTAGTATTTCGGCAGCTATCTCCTCAGGTGTCATTTTTACTTTTGTTCTTGTAAAGTCGAACCACTTATCGGTTCCCATTACTCTCTTAGTCTCAGCATAAAAGTTATCCGCATCTCCTTTCTCGTTAAATTTGAATAGGTGGTCATATGCTTTCTGTCCTACAACTTTGTTACCATTCTTGTCGAAGCCAAATACTGAAGGAGTGTATTCGACACCTCCCGGCTTTTTAATTATTTCAATCTTGCCACCAATATTAACGGCGATCTTCGAGTTTGCCGTGCCTAGGTCAATGCCGATTAGGATATTTTGATTATTCATTTTTATCCGTCTCATCAACTTCTTTTTTAGTTACTACAATTACTTTCCCGATGTGGACAACTTGCCCTTTGAGCAGTACAGTCGGTTCTTTTGTTTCTTTAATTGTATCGACTTTAGCTTTCGGATCATGCTCGACAGCAAGGATCTCGAGGTTCTGTCCTTGGTCAAATTCTTGGTCGGTATGATCTATAACCTCAATGTCGTTTTTATCTAAGTATCTCTTAATCCGCTCTAAGGAATTTTCTAAACTCTTCTTATGACTTTCTTCCATCTTTTCTAATGTTTTTTTCATTTTATGCTCAAATCTCCAATAATCAATTGAAAGTTCCACTAAGTCATTTGTTTGAATCGATATTTCCAAAAACTTTGGTGCAACTGCAAATTGAATGTCTTTTCTGACTTCTTGTATCTCTGCCTTTATGTTAGCCAATTCGGCTGCTATTTCTGAATCATCTGACATAGTAATATTGGAATAGTCGTAGTATTTAATTTTATCTTTCGTCAGACCTTACGGTTTTTAATACAGTTTCTGTAAATTTCAAGTAATAATTTTAATTTCTCTTTTTCTATTCTTTCTTTTATAATTTCAACGAAGTCTTTTAGGATTGGTTCGTTTTCTAATAATTCTGGAGGATCTATTGCGTATGCTACAGTCTCAACATATTGTTTGAGTTTTTCACTTAGTTTCTTGTAAGTTTCTTGCGTAGATACTCTTTTCATTGATATCAATCTTTAGTATCCCATTGAACATGTCTTCCTCGAAAACTGAAAATGGGCCCGCGGAGAATCGGACTCCGGATCTCCTCCGTGTGAAGGAGGCGTCTTACCATTCGACTACGAGCCCATGCTTTTAACCTTGGTCTGGTGTTTTCTTATTTTGCTTGGTTTTAATTCCTTGCCATTTATAAGAAGAATAAGTAGAGGCTAAACATTAAAATATTCTTTGAATTTGACTGTGGTTTCCACTTTTTTGCTTCTTCCCTGTTTTATTGCCTTGACGAAATCCTTCTCTTCGAGCTCTTTCATGTATTCATATGTGGAAGCGCCGAATAGCTTTACTATTCTGCTCTGGAGGATGCCATTGTTCTTGTTTATATAGGCGAGTATTCGCAGCGAGCCGCGGCTAAGATCAGGAGCATTTGCAAGCCTGCCTACCTTTGATGCATAAGGCTCCTTGAGGCTGAACATGTATTTGTCGCTTATGCGCAGGATCTCTAAGGCGGTGTCTCCGCTTCTGTATTTTTCCACAAGCTTGTTCAATATCTCCTGGAGGGGCCCTAGCGATGCCATGCCTACAGTGCTCGCTATTTCAGAGAGGCTCAACGCCCTGGGAGACATGAAGAGAGCAGCCTCGACGAGTTTGCTGTATTCTGAGAAGTCATCCATTTTTTATGCACCGATTAAGCTGCTCATTTTATCTTTATTATAACATCCTGGAAGAAGCTTTCCTGTATTAGAGATACTCTTCCTTTATTTGCAAGGAAGAGTAGGGGGATGAATAATTCCAGGAGAAGGTCGTCCATCTCTACAGCAGATAGGAGATATGAGAGTGTTGTCATCTTCTCCTTGTCTGCATGCTTTTTTATATGGCCGTAGACAGTCTCCATGTCTTCTTCTATGTTGGCATCCTTGACAAATGTAGGAATCTGTATCGGAGTAGGCTTAGCTTTCGATGCTTTCTGTTCTGTTATCTTTATTGCTTCGTCGAGAGCCTCTATCAATTCGTCTAGAGTAAGCCTGCGCTTTACAGGAGGGCGTATTCTGGGGAGAAGCTCCTCAACTAAAGGAGTTATCCGGCCGGCTTCTTCAGTTTCCTCCAGGATCTCTTCCTCGTTTGAGAAGGTCAGCATGCTGCTCTTCATCCTAAGGAGGATAGAGGCTGCAAGGATTATGTTGGCAGGAATCCTGAGATCCATCACTTTGAGAGCCTTGACTGCGTTTATGTAGCTGTTTACGAGCTCGGTTATGTCTATGTTCCAGGGATCGAGCTGCTGTTTCTCTACCAATTCTATGAGAAGCTCCTTCCATGTATCGTAATTTACAAAACTGACTAGGTCTAGCTTTTTCTGCCCGGCCGGCAGTATCTCTTCCACCTGAATTGCCGCCATGAATTTAGTATGAACTCTATAAATAAATATCTTTTGAATTTTCCATAGGCATGAAGGAGCTGAATTTCCTGCTCACAATGTTAATATTATTTAAATTTGAGTGTTGTAAATAAATCGTGTGTTTCTTTTTATTGGGTAAGCCAAATAGCTAGTTGTTAGTAATGAGCAAAATAGAGACTATTAATGAGGTCTTGGCGGCAGAAGCCGAGGCTCAGGAGAAGATTGATAAGGCCAATGCTGCCAAGATATCCAAAATACAGAAGGCGCAGGAGGAGGCGCGCGAGATCATGGAGAAGGCTGAGAAGAATGCTGTTTTAATAAAAGATGGCGCAGTTAGAAGTGTGAGCGAGAGGATAGAAAGGGATAGTAAACATAAACTGCTTGAAGCAAGAAAGAGAGCTGAAGAGATAGAATGGTCAAAACTGGGCGATGATGCTGCCAGCGGGATAGCGGAAGAAGCGGTAAGGAAGCTAATCGGTGAATAGTTGCTTAGATCAGAACCAATGCAGAAAGTAAGAATTATCTGCCTTAATTCCGATAAAAAAGAGGTTGTTGCGGCTCTTCACAGGATGGGAATGCTTGATCTCAGGAAAAGTGCACTCTCTCTTGAAAACGACTCCCCTGAAGGATCTCTTTCTACGCTGTCTGACAGCATATTGAGCATTGAAGGAGCAATGAATATTCTTGAGAAGCAGAAGGTCTACAAGGAAAAGCACGGAAGCATTGAGGAAGTGCTTGCCAGAATAGATGAGTGCAAGAAGATAACAGATAGAATATACAACCTCCTAGACAAAAAGAAGCAGATAGAAGAGGATAATGCAGTATCCGATTATGCGATGCGCGTCGCAGTGCTTTTCAAGAAAATAGATATAGATTTTTCAAAACTCGGGGGAGAGACTCTTGCATTCAAGGCCTTTCTAGGGGATGATAGGCAGATAGCCGTAGTAGAATCGAATATAAGGAAGATGAAGATAGAGCATGAGTTCATAACCGAGAATACAGGCAAGAAAGAGAAACTTATATTCATAGCTTATGAGAAAGGCAGGAACGTAGATGATGCCTTCAAGAATGTCAAGCTTGAGGAGCTTGACCTGCATGCGACATATCTTGGGGGAAAGCCCAGAGAGATAATAGAGAGGATGAGTGATGCTAGGGAAAGGAATAAGAAGCTTCTTGAAGGCATAGCAAGCGAATTGGGAGAGATAAGCATTAAGGAGTATTCAAAGCTTGCAAACACAAAGGAGATGCTAGAGATAGAGAATTCCAGAGAGGGGGCTTTGCAGATGTTTAAAAAGACCGGCAAGGCAGTGGTGATAGAGGGATGGATACCTGTCAAGAAAGAGGCAGAGCTCGCCAGAGTGGTAGGGCATGCAAGCGAGGGCAGATATGCAATAGAGAAGCTCAGCGAGAAGAATGAGCTTGCCCCTACATACCTAAACAGGCCCAAGATATTCAAGCCTTTTGACTTCCTCATGAATTTCTACTCCGTACCTAGGAGCGACGAGATAGACCCGACATGGATATTCATAATATCATTCCCAATATTCTACGGATTGATGCTTAGCGATGTAGGATACGGGCTTCTCTCTCTTGCTTTTGTCACATACGTAGCAAAGATAACCAATCCGGAAGGGCTTGTCCATAATACAGCGAAGATATGGCAGCTTACATCGATATCTGCAATAATATTCGGAGTCTTGAGCAACCAATATTTAGGAGTAGGATTGAACCAGTATTTCATACCGTGGTTCCACGGATTCAACTGGTTCAGCAATGTTACCTCGCTGATAGTGATAACAATATTATTCGGGATAATCCAGGTATGCCTTGGATTGATGCTGGGATTCTTCAATAATATGAAGCACGGACATAGGAAGCATGCTCTTGCAAAGCTCTTCTCCGTTGGAGTTGTAATACTTGGTACAATAGCCGTCTCGGGCGCATTCTTTGGAATATTTTCTTCAGATGTAACAATAGCAGCAGCGGTAGGCTCGGTGCTCTCGATAATAGGCATTGTTGCCTCAAACCCCGGAGAAGCAACTGAGATAACCAGCCTTGTGACTCACCCGCTGAGCTATTCAAGGATAATGGGATTCGGCCTTGCAAGCGTTATAATAGGCTTCCTTATAGACAAGGCATTCATGCCTAGCCTGAGCCAGGGACCCTTTATAGTATTATACATAATAATATTCCTTGTGCTTCACTTCCTGAATATGATACTCGGGATATTCGAGGGAGCGGTCCAGGCGGTTAGGCTTAACTTCATAGAGTTTTATACAAAGTTTTATACTGGCAGCGGAATTAAGTTCAACCCTTTCGCTTACAGAAGAGTTAATACTGAAGAATAATGGTGAAAACATGGTAGTGTCATTATCGATAGGAACGGCAATAGCAGCAATTGGAGCAGGCTTGGCGATACTCGGAGGGGCCATAGGTACAGGAATGGCTCAGGCAGCGGTAGGATCGGCTGGCCTTGGTATGATAGCGGAAAAACCGGAGAGCACGGGAATTGCACTTCTCTTCTATGTGCTTCCTGAAACGCTGCTCATATTCGGTTTCGTAGTCGCAATACTTATAATGCTCTCAGCAGGGCTCATATAGCCAAGGTAGTAGGATGCCTTTGGAAAATGTGAGAAGGAAGATACTTGATGAGGCTGAGGAGACGGCTTCCAGGATAAAGGAAGACGGTTCCTCAGAGGCTCAGAGGATACTTTCCGAGGCAGAAGCGAGAGCCAACGAGATAGAGCACAAGGCACAGGAAGATGCCAATGCAGAGACAAAGAGAATTTTGAAGGAGCATGAGATCGCTATGGAGATAGAGGTGGGAAGCATGCTTGCTGAGGCCAAAGGGCTCGCCCTCGGGAGAGTTACGGCCATTGTTACCTCAAGAATGAAGAGTATGCTTGAGGAAAAATACATGGCAGAGATGCTTGAATCTGGAATCTCTAAATTTGAGGAGGTCTATTCTGGCGAGATAATTGTTTTTGCATCTAAAAATAACCGGAAGCTGGCCGAATCGCTGAAGAAGAAGGTCGTTGTTAAGGATCATGATGGGGAGGGCATTATCCTAAAGTCCAAGGATGGAAGCATATCCCTAAGGATAAGTCCGGATGCATTGATAGAGGAGAACATGGATATTGTAAGAAGCATGGTATCTGCTAGGCTCTTTGGTGGGAAAAAAACAGGGAGTGATGAAAGAACTGAAGAAGAAATGATATGATAGTGGTTTGTTGCCTGCGATTCTGAAGAATGCTAAGAAGTACGGATACTCAAGCGCGAGAGTGAACGCTATGAAATCCAGGCTTCTCAGCCAGAAGAAGCTGCAGGAGATATCTGGCAAGCGTAATATAAACGAGATAATCTCGATGCTTTCCGATGAGGATTACAGGAGAGATTTGGAAGAGTTTGAGGGGATGAAGTCAAAGTCCGTAATGGTTGACTTCGCGCTGAGCGTGAACCTTGCAAGAAATCTTAGAAAGCTTGTGACCCTTGCCAAAGGAAACGACAGGGAGATACTCAGAAGCGTGACAGGCAGATGGAGCATGCACAACGTAAGGATAGCGATAGAGGCCAAAGACAGGGGAAAGAGCTTTGACTCCATATCAAAATATCTGATAGACGTAGGCAGATATGGAAACCTTGTCATAAAAGAGGCCATGCGCGAGGATTCGGTAGAATCGATGCTTCATAAGCTTATGATAAATTCGCCATACAGGAAGCTGCTTTATGATGCCTCTGAGGCTTATTCAAAGACACATAATATCTTTGAGACGCTCTCGGCTATGGACAAGAGATACTACCAGAATATCGCAGAGCTCTCTGAGAAACTAAGCAGCGAGGAACATTGGTCCGCTTCCAGAGTCATGAAGATGGAGATAGACATGAGAAATGTTCTTACTGCGATAAGAGCTAAAAAGGCAGGCATTAAGCTGTCTGGTTTCTCGAATCTGCTTGTGCAGAATGGAAATATCCCAAAGAGTGAGATAGAGAACATTTACAACAGCTCCAAGGATCTCGCGGAGATGGTCTCGCAGCTGAAGTTTTTCGACCTTGGAGATTCTCTGGCCTTCTACAACAATGACGAATCGAAGAGGCTTCTCGTATTCGAGGTCGGCATAAGGAGGGCAATGATAAGAAGCGCTGAGAAGTATACAGGACACAGGATACTCTCTTTCGCAACAATGCTTTCCTACCTTTATATGAAGGAAGCGGAGGTCTATATGCTACGCATTATAGCAAATGGAAGCGAATACGGTCTTGATAGGAAAGATATGAGCATGTTGATAGGATGGAAAACAGCAGAGTAAAGAATAAATACAAGATAGCGGTGATAGGCAGGCCTGAGCTGACACTCGGATTCAGGCTTAGCGGCACGCCTATATCATATGATGCGGAAGAGGCTGAGGATGCCGAGCGTGCGGTGAAAGAGCTGATGCAGAATGAGGATATAGGTCTTGTGATAATACCTACAGTTCTTGCAAGAAAGATAAAGGACAAAAAGATAATTAACATTATAGAGAGCAGCATTTCACCCATATTTGTTGAGATACCAGAATATGGGGATGAGAGGAGTGCGGATACATTGAGAAAGCTGATAATCAGGGCGATTGGAATAGACATAGCCGGTAAAAAATGATAAAAAGTGAATGTTATGGGAGCAATCAAGAGAATTTCAGGTCCTTTGGTGATAGCCAAAGGGATGACAGGCAGCAGCATGTATGACGTTGTACGTGTAGGAAACTCAAACCTTATAGGCGAGATAATACAGCTCAAAGGAGACGATGCCGTAATACAGGTGTATGAAGATACTACAGGATTGAGGCCTGGAGAGGAGGTAACATCTACAGGGCTTCCCTTCTCCGTAGAGCTCGGACCCGGAATACTCAGCAATATCTATGATGGAATACAGAGACCGCTTAGCGCGATAGAGAAGAGCAGTGGCATGTTCATAGCCAAGGGAGTCATAGCTGCGCCGCTGGACAGGAAGAAGAAATGGAAGTTTGAAAAAGAAGACGGAATCAAGAAAGGTTCCAAGGTATCTTCCGGAACCATAATAGGACATGTGCAGGAGACAGAACTAATAAAGCATTACATAATGATACCGAACGGAATAGAAGGGAGCATAGAGAGCATAGAATCCGGAAGCTTCACAATAGAGGAGATAGTTGCCGAAGTAGATATAGGGAAGAAGAAAAAGATAGGAATAAGCATGATGCAGAAGAGGGCAGTGAGGATTCCTTCTCCGATAAAGAGCAAGTACAGGGTAGACGAGGCGCTGAGAACAGGTACAAGGACAGTAGATACATTCTTTCCAATAGCGAAGGGGGGAACTGCGGCAGTCCCTGGTCCTTTTGGCAGTGGCAAGACTGTCCTGCAACAGTCTCTTGCAAAGTATTCTGATGCTGACATAGTCATATATACAGGATGCGGTGAGAGAGGCAACGAGATGACAGACGTTCTTGTCGAATTCCCCGAACTCAAAGACCCGTCTACCGGAAGGCCGCTTATGGAAAGGACAATACTTATAGCGAATACATCAAATATGCCGGTAGCTGCAAGGGAAGCAAGCATATATGCTGGAATAACAATAGCGGAGTACTTCAGGGATATGGGATATAATGTTGCTATGATGGCAGACTCCACTTCAAGATGGGCAGAGGCTATGCGCGAGATATCAGCAAGGCTTGAGGAGATGCCCGGAGAGGAGGGATACCCGGCATATCTGCCTAAGAGGCTGGCAGAGTTCTACGAGAGAAGCGGCAAGGTGGAGGCATTGAATGGAAAGAGAGGATCTGTTACCATAATAGGCGCAGTCTCACCTACAGGAGGAGACATAACCGAGCCAGTGTCACAGGGAACGCTTAAGGTAGTTAAAACCTTCTGGGCTCTTGATGCCTCGCTTGCACAGCAGAAGCATTTTCCTTCAATAAACTGGCTAAACAGCTATTCTCTCTATCTTGATCCTCTTGAAAGCTGGTATAAGGAGAATATGGGAGAAGGATTCATAGAAGACAGGAAAGAGGCCATGCGCCTGCTACAGCGCGAAGCCGAGCTTAAGGACATAGTCCAACTTGTAGGTGAGGATGCCCTTCCGGATTCTGAGCGTGTTATTCTTGAGATAGGAAAGATGCTCAGGGAAGATTATCTGAGGCAGAGTGCCTTTGATGATATAGATGCGTCGACGAGCCTAAAGAAGCAGAAAATCATGCTCTCCGCTATACTCCACTTCTCCAGATCTGCAGAAAGCGCTATAGGAAAAGGCGTTTCGGTAGAATCTGTTGCCAAGATGAAAGTCAAGGTGGATATATCAAGAATGAAGGGAGTTTCTGAAAATGAGATAGAGAGTGCGGGAAAGAGGATAAATGAGCATATAAAATCGGAGATAGATGCACTCATCAAAGATGAGTCAAGGGAGAACAAGTAGGTGATGTTATGAATTTCAAAGTAGAATACAATACAATAGAAAGCGTGGCAGGGCCTCTGGTAGTTGTAGGCAAAGTGGGAAATGCGAGTTATGGCGAGATAGTCAGGATAACGCTTTCCAGCGGAGAGAACAGGTTGGGACAGGTTCTCGATACTAGTGAGAAATATGCTGTTGTTCAGGTATTCGGGAGGACAGATGGGATAAATGTAAACAATACTTCGGTTACCTTTCTTGGCGAGACATTCAGGGTCGGGGTCAGCGATGATATGCTTGGCAGAATATTCAACGGCCATGGAGATCCTATAGACATAAAGGCAGGCATATCATACAAGGAAAAGAGAGACATAAACGGAGAACCCATAAATCCTGTTGCAAGGAGGATGCCTAGTGACTTTATAGAAACAGGAATATCGTCTATAGATGGATTGTTTACCCTTGTAAGAGGCCAGAAGCTGCCTATATTCTCAGGTTCGGGGCTTCCGCACAATGAAATAGCCGCACAGATAACGAGGCAGGCAAGCGTGAAGAATCAGAGTGAGGAGTTCGCAGTTGTCTTTGCAGGAATTGGACTTATGAACGATGACGCTGCATACTTCATAGATGAATTCAGGAAGACAGGAGCGCTTTCCAGAACCGTTGCTTTCATAAATCTTGCAAACGATCCCAGCATAGAGAGAATACTGACACCGAGGCTCGCCCTGACAGTTGCCGAGTATCTTGCATATGAAAAAGGGATGCATGTTCTCGTCATATTGACAGATATGACAAATTACTGCGAGGCATTAAGGGAGTTGTCAAGCGCGAGGGAAGAGGTTCCGGGAAGGAGGGGCTATCCAGGATACATGTACACAGACCTTGCAGGAATATATGAAAGGGCAGGAGTAGTAAACGGCAAAAAAGGAAGCATAACACAGTTAGACATATTGACAATGCCTAGCGATGATGTAACGCATCCTATACCTGACCTTACAGGATACATAACCGAAGGGCAGATATACGTAAATAGGGAGTTGAAGAACAGGGGGATATATCCTCCTATAACCCCACTAGGATCTCTTTCAAGGCTGATGAACAACGGAATAGGGAAGGGCAAGACAAGGGAAGACCATAAGGGAGTATCTGACCAGCTATACGGAGCTTATGCAAGATCGCAGGAAGCCAGGAGCCTGAGTTCAATAGTAGGAACAGAGGCATTGTCTGAGAGTGACAAGAGATACCTCAAATTCGGCGAATTGTTTGAAAAGAAGTTTATAGGCCAGGGGCTTTACGAAAGGAGAACAATAGAAGAGACGCTTTCCATAGGATGGGACCTTCTCTCACAGCTTCCTGAGTCTGAATTAAGCAGGATAAAGGAGGAATACATCAAGATGTATTACAAGAAAAAATAGCAGTGGGGAAGATGGCAGAGAGAATAACACCTACAAGAATGAATCTTATAGCTACGAAGAGAAGGACAGCCATAGCTAAAAAGGGCCATTCCATACTCAAGAAGAAGAGAGAGGTGCTTGTGCTGGAGTTTCTTAAGCTTCTTAAGAACACGGGGAATGACCGCGAGAAGATGTATGAGATACTGCAGAAGGCATATGGGATACTTGGTACAGGATATGCTTATGCAGGCAGCATGGAACTTGAAGAGGCTGCAAATTATATTAAGGAGTATGGCAGCATAGGCATCTCTATCAAGAATATCATGGGCGTTAAAGTTCCTGAGATAGATAGAGGAGAGAATGAAGTTGCAGTAATGCTCAGTATGCTTTCGGCGAGCGTTGCGGTTGATGACATAAACGAGTCATTTACCAATGCTCTCGAATCGATAATAAATGTCGCCCAGAGGGAACAGGGCCTAAGGCGCATTGTGTTGGAGATAGAAAAAACCAAACGCAGGGTAAATGCCATGGATTATATAGTTATTCCCAGATATAATGCGCAGGCGAAGTATATATCGACAAGGCTTGAGGAGATGAACAGGGATACATTCTCGGCATTGAAGCACGTTAAAAAGAAGCTTTCAAAGGAGAGCAGATGAGTAATGCCTGCCTTTTTAGCGGTGGTAAGGATTCTACTCTTGCGCTGCATAAGGTAGTAGGATCAGGCATAAAGATAGACTTATTGATTACAATGCTTCCTGGAAACAGGGAAAGCTACATGTTTCATTATCCTAATCTTAAGTTTACAGGACTGCTTGCTGAAGCTCTTGGAATAAGGCAGGTCTTTGCCGAGACTAAAGGCGTAAAAGAAGAAGAGCTTAGGGATCTTGAAAAAGTTCTCTCGGATAATAACGTAAAGGTATTGGTGACAGGAGCGACATACAGCAGATACCAATTAGACAGGATAAGCAGAATATGCGAAAAGCTTGATATCGAGTGCATCTCTCCGTTGTGGCATATAGAGCCATTGCGGGAGCTTGAGGAACTCTCAAAGGATTTTGAGGTGATAATAACCTCGGTTGCAGCTGATGGTTTTGATGATTCGTATCTGGGAGCCAGGATAGACAACGAGATGATAGAAAAGCTGATAGCTCTTAACCAGAAATATAACATAAATATGCTTTTCGAAGGCGGCGAAGCTGAAAGTTTTGTGCTTGACGCTCCGCTTTTCAAGAAGAAGATAAAAATAGAGAAAGCGGACAAAGAGTGGGAAGGAAGCAGGGGCTTTTATAATATAGAGAAAGCAGTACTTGTTTCTAAATAAGAAGAGACAGTTAGTTTCTGTTTCTGGATTCTTTGGATGAACAACTCTCAATACTTTACTTGTGGAGGCACATGTATATTGCTGTTTTCCGGATTGGATTTTTCCGGATTGGATTGCTCATTGTTTGGAGTGTTCTTCTTCTTTTTCTTGTCCTTAAGCATTGTCTCGTGTATGATGTATATGAGTATGGCTGCAATCAGTATAATCAATACTGATATCTCGGCCTTCCTGTTTGCCGATAGTGCGGATGAAGAAGATTTGCCTGTTGAAGAATTCTGGGATGCGTTCAGTGAAGTCGTATTCACAACTTTCTTTATTGCGGT
>JAKBRL010000032.1 GCA_021845465.1 Microcaldota archaeon | reverse complement strand
TCGAGAGCCAGCCATATCATATAGACGATAATTTCGATGTGGCAATACTAATGGTTGCAGTATTCATATTGCTGAAGTTCTTCGGAATAGGCGTATTCTGAAAACGCTACTGTAAATCACGCACCTATCCATTCCAGATTCAAAAATTGGCTGAGAGCTATATCTGTGTAAATGTTACCCTCTCTTCTATCTTCGGGCATCCGAACCTCTTCCACGCATTTCCAAGCCTTACACTTATCTCTATGAATCTGTCGCCTTCAGGTCCTGACGAACCAGGAGCAACAGAAATATCGCCTTCCTTCACGCTGAACATGCCCTCCGCATATCTGCCCTGCAGCGATACCCCTCCTGCTTCTATTTCAATATCGCTTCCGGTTCCGATTGTGAGATCAGAGCTCCTGGTGGAAAGCTTCATGTTGCCATAGCCGTCTACATATGCAAGCCTGTCTCTCGGCGGCTCGGGAAGCTCAGCGGCATCAAGTTTCTCTCCGAGCACTGAATAATCCTTATGTATCACCTTCGAGAGCGGCTCAGGGTACTTATCCCTTGACCTGAACTGCGAGCCCATATTCTCAACATTAAGGTATCTAAGCTCTCTGATCATCGGTTTTATGAAGGAAAAGGTATATCCTGAGAGCACAGCCACCACTTCGAGTCCTGTATCAAGCCTTGCATAGACCAGCCTCTCTCCCTCGTTCTTCTTTCTAGGATTAGGATTGTCGGCCCTAGGCGCAGTATTGGAAAAGATATAGGTGTCTCCAAGTTCCTTCTCGCTTCCGTCAAGCGCCAGCTGGTATATGCAGAAACCGGTAGAAATTGTGCTGAAAGCCTCTACCGTTACATAATCCATATCCACGCTTCCGGCAGATATCCTGAGCTTTCTCTTTATCTCAGCAAAAGCAAGATCTCCTGCTCCAAAATCTCCAACTACAAATATAAGCGGTTTAGAATTCTCCATGTGCAATTATTAACCCTAAAGTAATTTAAAGTAAGTTGCAAATGTAAAATATCTAGGAGACGCTTAAGCAACTAAGAAGAAAGAAGAACGCAATGCCCGGAATCAGACACGCCTTCCTCTCCTGCCTCCTGGCCTCTTTGTAGTATCTGTAGGCATGGGTGTTACGTCTTCTATCGCGCCTATTCTGAATCCGCTTCTTGCAAGGGCCCTTACGACTGCCTGCGCACCGTGCCCAGGCGTCTTGGAACTATGCCCTCCAACTGCCCTTATCTTTATATTTATATGTGTAATTCCCTTTTCAAGCGCAATTGACGAAACCCTATAAGCTGCCTGTGTAGCTGCGAAAGGAGAACCCTCTTCATGGTCTGCCTCTACAACCATGCCTCCGCTTCCCACTGCTATGGTTTCGGATCCGGAAAGGTCGGTTAATGTTATTATTGTATTATTCTTAGAAGAGAAAATATGTGCCACTCCCCATCTAGTTCCTTTAGGCTTGTTCTTCTCCTGTATCGCCTGAACTTCCGCTTCGTAGCTGAGCTCCCCTTTCCTTACCATTTCGTCTTTTTCTGATTTCTGTATCTTCTTTGCCGCAGAAACCTGTTTTGTACTAGTACCCTTTGCCATAAAAATCACTTGGTTTCTCCTTCACTTGCATCAGCTTCCTTCAGGGGTGCCGCAGCGGCTTCAGGAGGAGTTATGTTAGCCTTAGTATTCTCTATATCTATAGGCTTGTAATATGAAATTTTCTCTTCATCTCTCTTGCTTACCAGATATCCTGGTGACTTTGCCCTTCTTCCATCAATCGCTATGAATCCATGGGTTATCAGCTGCCTTGCCTGCTTGCTTGTCTTTGCAAGTCCCTTTCTAAGCACGACTGTCTGAAGCCTCCTCTCGAGCATATTCTCTGGCTTTATCTCAAGAAGGTCGTCCAGATTTGCCCCTTCCTTGACTATTCCATATCTGGAAAGCCTGGAGACAAGCTCCTTTCCATTAGATTCCTGTATTCTTCCAGAAAGAACAGCCCTTACATTCCTTCTCACTCTTCTTATCTCGCTGGTTGCCCTCCACAACTCATTCAGGTTTTTTAACCCGAAATCGTCTCTGAGCTTATGCTCATCTGTTATCCTCTGGGTATTCCATATGTCTGCAGGTCTCTGCACTTTCTTTCTATTTCTTCTCGGTGCTCCCATTTCATCACTTCTTCTCCTGCTGAGACTGCGCAGCTTTTGCCTGTGCCTCTGCACTCTTCTTCATAACTCCTATTGTGGCTCCAGTTCTTCCAGTGGATCTGGTTCTCTGTCCTCTTACCTTCTGTCCATACTGGTGCCTGTGGCCTCTCCATGTCTGTATTTTTATCATACTGTCAATATCCTGCCTGTTTTTAACGGTAAGGTCGACTCCTATAACATGCATGTCTTCTCCTGTCTCATTATCCTTTCTCCTGTTAAGCATGAATTTCGGTATATTATTGAGCTTTTGTGGCTCCTTTATCATGGCTTCAAGCTGTGCAACCTGCGCATCACTAAGGTCTTTAAGCTCTGTCTCCTTGCTTATCTTGTATTGGTTCTCATATGATATTGCAAGTGCTCTCGCAATGCTCTGCCCTATGCCCTTTATCTGCATAAGACCTCTTACCATCTTGTAACTGCCGTTAATGTCTCTGCCTGCTATTCTAATTATGCTTGTTGCTCCTTCATGCTTGTTTTTATCTTGAGCCATAAAATGCACTTTAAGGTATGATTAATACTCTGACTAGGATATTATTCTGTCAGAAATGTCTTAAATACCTTTGCTTCTTTGTAACCTAATAAGCTACATGGCTCTTTTTCATGCTCTTCAACATTCAATGCCGAATCTCTGCTCCAGCTTCAGCCAAAGCACTCATTTCTAAGCTTTCTTATAGCATCAGGAAGCCTTTCAGAATTAAGCAGTGCACTTCCAGCAACTAGGAAATCAGCGCCAGCCATGGCAGCACTCCTGCCTGTCTCGTTATTTATGCCTCCGTCAACTCCTATCAGGGCATCACTTCCAAGCCTGCTGATCTCCTCCCTCGCCTGCTTTATCTTTCCAACGCCCTCCCCAATGAACTTCTGTCCTCCGAAACCCGGATTTACAGTCATGATTAGAATTCTCTCCAGCCTTACTGCCAGGCTCTCTATTTTATGTAGCTCTGTAGCGGGGTTGAGCGCCAGCCCAGCCTTCAGCCCAAGCTCATCTATTCTATCCAGGACAGATGCCATCTCCACATCCGATTCCAGGTGGACTGTCAGCGAGTCGCATCCTGCATCAGCAAAACCCTTCAGATACTCTCCGGGCCTTTCAACCATAAGATGGGCATCCAGCTCAATATCTGTAAGCCTTCTTATGGACTTCACGAAGCCAGGGCCAAAACTGAGGTTTCTCACAAAATGCCCATCCATTATGTCAAGGTGTATTGAGTCTGCCCCTCCTTCCTCTATCTCCTCCACTATATTGACTATCCTGGCAAGATCCGCATCAAGTATTGATACCGATATGCCTGCCTTTTTCATCCAAAACCAACTTATTATTATATCTGTGAATAAAACTTCTTTATATCAAGTGGCTTACATGTGTTCAAACTGCAAAGCAGAATCCGAATGCTCCTGTAGCTGTATAGAAAACCTGGCAGTTATACAGAGCGAATTCTACCCTTTCGATATAATAAGAATAAAATGCGACGACTGCGAACATAGCGTAGTCAGGTAAGCAATTCTCAGAACGTTCCCGAATCATGCCTATGCGCTATCGAAATTCAAGTGTAGACCTTCTTCACTGCGGGCCTTGCCGAAATCCTCTCAAACCATGCTTTAAGATTTGGAGAGTCTTCAAGGCGCTGACCATGTATCTCATGTGGCACTATCCATGGATATGTGGCCATGTCCGCTATACTATACTCTCCAACCAAGAAATCCCTTCCTTCAAGTCGTTTATCAAGAACTTTATACAGTCTATTGACCTCCTTCTCATATCTCTCTATTGCATAAGGCACTCTCTCAGTTGCAAACTTTTTGAAATGGTGAACCTGTCCTGCCATGGGCCCAAGGCCGCCGACCTGCCAGAATAGCCATTCATTAATCTCTACCCTCTCTCTCAATCCCGCTGGCAAAAATTTTCCACTCTTTTCTGCCAAATAAAGAAGGATTGCCCCAGACTCAAATACAGGAAGCGGCCCTTCCTTATCTTTCGGATCGTGGTCTATTATTGCAGGTATCTTGTTGTTCGGTGATATCGCGAGGAATTCAGGTTTAAACTGGTCACCATCATGAAGGTTCACTTGTACCTGCCTGTATGCCAGCCCCGCTTCTTCAAGGAATAATTTTACCTTATGCCCATTTGGCGTAGCCGCATAATATAAGTCTATAATATTATCACACTGCTCTATAAACAATTAAAAAATATATACCCTTCGAAATTCCAGTATAGCCCGGTCCCCAGCCATTCCCTTATAATTGGGCTGTGGAAAGATGCGCCAAACTTCCGAGATGATCGCCAGGGTAGGGATTTGAACCCTAAAAGCCCGAAGGCCATACGCTTGCGGGAAAAATTTCCAGGCGTACGCGTTACCAGATTCTGCCACCCTGGCATTGGGTGATTATGCTCTAATCTTAATGCAATATATAATATAAAAGAATGCCTTATTTCTGCAAATCCTCTGTTTACTTACGATGCGCATGAGTTATACTTCTCCAAAAAGCTATTCCGCTTTAAGATCAATAAAGTTATAGATTATTCCTGCAGGGGTTTCATAGTTAGCTCCGACACCATTTAAGATCTTCGATGTCTTCTTGCCATCCCTCTCTGCCATTATTGCAGCAATGTCAGGCAATATCTCCGGATGAAATTGCAGACAGTAAAAATTTCTCAATACGTAAGCCTCAGTTCTTCCATCCTGTTTTGCTACTATCCTGCCTCCTTTAGGCATCTTTCTTAAGATATCCTCATGGCTCTCATAAAATTTGTCTTTCAAACTGATTCCGTAGAAGATGGGTATATTCTTGCCTGTTATCTTTATCTTCCTGAAGCCTTCTATAAATCTCTCTCCATGAACTACCTTCCCGCCGAAGGCCTCTGCCACTATCTGGAATCCAAAGCAGATTCCAAGAGTAGGTATTCCAAGCCTATCAATTTTCGCAATAACCTCTTTCATCTCATGTATCCACTTTTCATCTTCATAGACTGAAGCTCTGGATCCTGTTATTATCACACGGTCATAATTACGTAGATCCCTATATGACGGAAATCTTTCTTCAAAAGAATTATAAATATCCACCCTGGCGTTCTTGTATTTTTTATGAAGCAGTCTGTTTATTATTGAAGACCCGTTTGTAATTTTGGATTTGTCCATGTCGCAATTCAGTATCAAGATCCGCATCAAACCAATCACATATCGCATGTATAATTTATTCTATCTTACGACCTCAGTTCTCCTGCAAGGTATGTTATTAACCTATCCGGCGCACTGCCTTCTGCCTGGCCTGAATTCATAAATGACCTTATTCTAACCGAATCGTTGCCTCCATTCAAAAGATCGGATACCCGCCTTATAAAGCTACTTTCTTCCTCTTTCTGTCCTTCTTCCCTAATCCCACTGGCTGCGCACTCTGAAAGATACCCTATCATATTATGCATTTTCAAACCATTTATCTCTGCATTCATACCACACATATTGACTTCCAAAAGCTCCTTATATGAACCTTCAAAAGGAATATTCATGGAATGGCTTCCGTTTCTTGCAATATAGTACGCAAGCCCAACCACAAACTGATTTATCATCTGTGCGTTATCTATTCTTATTGGGGCATCCGGTATCCTCAATTCTATTACAAATCTACTGGTTTCATTCTCAAAATCGGGTCTTGGCCTTACAAACCAGAAAATCTGGTGTGGGTCAAGATTCTCAAAAGGCCAGTGGCTGTATTCTCTCCCGTGATCGTTTCTAACCCTGGTAAGCTCCTCTAACTTCGCATCCAGTTTTCCATTCACAACCATCTCTTTTATTTCAGAAGATAGGGCCTCAACCACTGCCCAGTAACCTCCTTTTGAAATTAAATAAGGCGCTTCAATCATATCTTTCGGAAAACATGACAAGAAATTCATGTAACCTGCAATTCTGCTGCTCTGGTGCCCTGTGTCATTTATCTGGGAAGAATTTTTATATTCATAAGGAGAACTTGCACTCATTGCCAATATTACTGGATTTATCTTTCTGAAAAAATTATATAACTCAAGACCGAGATACTCGTTGTTGATGCCTATAGTTACCTGCTGGCTCATCACATTCAAAAAACCCCTGCCGCATCTTTCTGACAATGCTGTTGTTCTGTGCCATACCGGATCTATAGAGGAGGTATCTGTCAATATCAATCCTCCTCCGTATAATTTTCCACCCATTTTATTTACTTCGTCTGAAAGCAGTAACGTATCATCCCTAAGCCTTCTATTAAGCTCATTTAAATTACTGGCCATAGACACTCTAAGTTCTACGCAATCCCTTGGATTGACCTCTCTGCAGAGATCCAGGCTTCTAACCCTTCCAAGCACTTCTTTAGCATTTGTCCCAGACAGACCCAATTCAAGCTCATTGCTTATCTTTAAAATTTGCCTAGTCATATTTCAGCCCTGATTTTATCTCTATTCTGCGGTTTATTGTATATATACTTGTTGTTAATGGAATAACAAATATAATCAAAATGTACTTGAGTATAAAAAGATTCCTATATTTCTTGGAAAAATAGCAATATCAAAGCATATCCTGCTCTACTCTTTGCTTTTCTTCTCAGGCCTTACTGCGGGGAAGGCTATCACTTCCTTAATGGATACATTGTCTGTGAGTATCATGGCAATCCTATCTATAGAGATGCCCAATCCTGCTGTAGGGGGCATGCCAAATTCGATAGCCTCAAGAAAATCCTCATCTATCGGAGGAGCTTCATCATCTCCTTTCCTCCTCTCGGCATCCTGTTCCATAAACTTCCTTCTCTGTTCCACCGGATCCGTAAGTTCAGAATACGAATTAGCCTCTTCATATCCTGCTATATACAGTTCAAATCTTTCGCTAAGCTTCTTATTGCCTCTTTTATCTTTTGTAAGAGGACACATATAACCTGGAAAATCTAATACAAATGTAGGATTCTGCAATTCCGGCTTTATATATTTGTCAAAAAGCCCGTCAGCTACATGGTATCTGTTCTTTATTCTGACTTTAAGTCCTTCCTTTGCGGCTATCTCCTCAGCTTCCTTATCTGTAATATCTGAGATGTCTATTCCGGATTTATCCTTAATCTCATCCACAAAATATACTCTCCTGAAAGGAGTTCTAAAGTCAAGCTTGATGCCTTGATAGGTGACGACCTCAGAGCCAGCAATCTCTTTGGCTAGGCCACTAACCATCTCCTCAACCATGTGCATATAGTCTTCATAGTCCTTGTATGCCTCGTAGCATTCTATTATGGTAAATTCTGGATTATGCGTTGTATCTATGTCCTCATTTCTAAAGTCTCTTGAAACCTCGTAAATTTTTTCAAACCCTCCAACCAAAAGTTTCTTAAGATAAAGTTCGTCTGATATTCTCAAAAACACATCAGAGTCTATTGCATTAAAATGGGTCTTGAAAGGCTTTGCGTTTGCGCCACCATAAACCGACTGCAAAATAGGCGTCTCAAACTCCAGATACCCTTTTGAGTCAAGAAAATCCCTCATATATCTGAGTATTCTGGCTCTAACCCTGAAATACTCTCTTACGTCTGGGTTTATTATCATGTCAAGATATCTCTTCCGATATCTTATCTCTATATCCTTCAAGCCATGGAATTTTTCGGGCAGGACTCTGAGAGACTTAGAAAGCAGTGTTATTTCCTTCGCATCTATACTCTTCTCTCCTCTCTTAGATTTTGTTATTGTACCAAATATTCCTATAATGTCTCCAA